>JANRMD010000166.1:0-25313 GCA_033761895.1 Pirellulaceae bacterium
CGTAAAACGTACAACTTCGGCGGCTCTTGTGTTACGCTGTTCGCACTAGGGAGTCTACTTTTGGTGAACAATAGCTCCTCCGTTTGCACTGGCACAGCCAGTGGCACACTAGGCTTACTCAACCCGAAATCTAATGTGGACAGTGAGTGTCGCACAATTGTCCCAATTGTTGCAGCTACGATTGGGACAATCGTGCGACAATAAAGCAGTCACCCCAAAGTTAAATTACGTCGACGCACTAACAGTTGGGTCCACCTTCGTTCTTGGGATTAGGGCCAACTGCATCTGGCTTGATTTCTTCGGTCGTTGGATTTTTCGGCAACCTACCTGCATCCTTCAGCTTGCTGCGCAGAATGAACTCGATCTGAGCGTTCATGCTGCGCATTTCGTCATCGGCCCAGCGGCGGATGGCCTCGAGTACCGATGGGTCGACACGCAGCAGAAATGAATCACGCTTTGCCATGTTAAATCCGTGCGAAATCGACTGGGAAACTCGAGGCCCTGAGAAACGCTAAGCGGGATTCTCGACTACTGGTAGAGCGATCCGGTATTCATGACCGGCTGAACGTGTCGGTCACTGCACAGTACGACTAGCAAATTTGAGACCATGGTGGCGCGACGCTCGTCATCCAACTCCACGATCTTGTCCTTGGCCAAGTGCTCGAGCGCCATCTGGACCATCCCTACCGCACCTTCAACGATCTTGGTGCGGGCGGCAACGATTGCACCCGCTTGCTGACGCTGCAGCATGGCGGCGGCGATCTCCTGTGCGTACGCGAGGTGGCTGATTCGAGCCTCGATGACTTCCACACCGGCTTTATCAAGCCGATCTTGAATGTCGCTCTTCAGTTGATCGGAGATTTCTTGCGTGCTGCCGCGAAGCGAGACCTCATGATCTTCGCTATCGTAGGGATGACGTGTCGCCATCGCTCGCAGCGCCGCTTCGCTTTGCACCGCTACGAAATCCTCATAATCATCGACTTCGAACATAGCTTCAGCGGTGTTGACCACTTTCCAAACAACAACCGCTGAGATTTCGATGGGGTTACCATCGCGATCATTCACCTTGGAAGGACGGCCGAGCGTTCTCGATTTGTGTTCCACAATCTGTCCAGCGGCATCCTTGCGTTCCGGGTTGCTCTTGGATCCAGTTTCAAAGTTGCGAATCCGAAGCGAGATTTTCTTTTTCGAATAAAACGGGTTGACCCAGAAAAAGCCAGATTCGACGATAGTTCCTTTGTAGTCACCGAAGAGCAGCAGTACGCGAGCTTCATTGGGTGCTATGGCCAGCAAACCGGCCAGTCCCACCATACTGGCCAGCAAAGCCACGATGCTGGTGACGACGCCCACGCCAGTCAGTACTGGGCCCATGGACTTAGCATTGGCGACCGAGGCGATGAAGATCACTACCGCGACAAGCATCAGCCCCAGGAACATCGCAAGTGGCATCCATCCGGGTGCGGGGCGGTACTTTTTCTCTTCGTGCATGGCATTCTTCCTTCATTTTGTTTGCGTTTTCTTAGAAATCGATACCAAAGTGATATCACATTGCTATTGGCTTGGGAAGGCGCGGGATTAGGCGCGAAATCGTTGAATTTTCTTTCCACCAGCGTTACATCCGTATCAGATTTTTGGATTAACCGAAGTGTGTTAGCACCGGTGCTCGCCGCCATAACCGTTGCTGACGCGCGTATTGCTTGGTTTTTCGCAACCCCAAGCGTTAGCGAGGGGCCTTTCTGCATCGTCAAGCCCTCAACTCGGTCCCTCGCGCACGCTTCGGGTTATGAAAGCCCGAAACGTCCAATATCAAGACTGACGCTTTGGGTTACTCGCAGCTTTCGTGGAACGGCCGAGCGGCAATCGACAATGGCTTGCAGTTGCATCAGAAAATGCTGCTGTTGTCGTTGCGCGAGTTCTGCAAATTGCTCCTAGATCCCTACCGGCCGAGACGAGGCAGTTCGAATCGCTCTCAGGCCAACTCATCTTCTTGAATTGGGAGTACGCACAATGGCTCACAAACTTATCTGTGTTGGTCTCGTTTTGGTCTCCGCTTGGCTGGCACAACCAGTCTTCGCTCAACGTGGCGGTGGCGGCGGTGGTGGCGGTGGCGGTGGGCAATGCGGCGGCGGTTCGCAATCGGCGGCGAGCACAACCACGGCATCCACTCCTTACGCTCTCAACTCAATGGCTAGTTACGCGCAGAGTCCGTTGGCTAGCCAGTACGCTCAAAGGCAAATGGAACAACAATATGCCCAACAAATGATGGTCATGCGGCAGATGTATGCCATGCAGATGGAGAACCAGATGTTGCGCAATCAACTGCTGCAAATGCAGAACAACAACTCGCAACTTGCCCAAGCGAAATCGCCCTTGAACGCGCAGGGTGATTCGAATGTGTTGCTTGCTTCCAAGAAGAACGCCGACACATCAACTGCCAAGAAGAAGGCAAGCAACAAAACTCGAACGGTGGCGCGCGACAAGCAGAGCGACAAGCAAAAAGCAGCTTCCAAACCGGAAGCCGACAAGATCGCGATGAATGACTTCAACTGAGTTGTTAGTAGAGCACTTCGTTGCCAATATAATCGCTTCGCAGTATTCGCTTCGCAGGCTGATTCACGATAAGATAATCCATAGTCCGCAGTCTGGCACGGAGATTCCGTGGATAATAATTTCTACACGCGATCAATAGTGCTTTAACTAATGAACATCATCATGAGCAGCACCGACTCCAGCAAATCAACTTATGCAGACCATGACCGTGTCGAAGAGTTGATCGGTGCTGCGCGGCGTGGTGAGAAGGAGCAATTGGGAAGGTTGTTGCAGTTTTACTTCAACTACCTAACCGTGTTGGCGAGTACGCAACTAGACAACCGACTGCGGCGGCGGGTCAATCCATCCGATTTGGTTCAAGAGACGTTGCTGGCCGCGCATCGTGACTTCGCTGCGTTCCGTGGAGAAACACCGCAGGAGTTGGTAGGTTGGTTGCGGCAGATTCTGATCAATGTGTTACACGGAGCTATCGCACGGCACGTGAAAGCGGGGAAACGCGATATTCGTCGTGAGGTTTCCATTGATCAGATTGGTGTCGGCGTCGATCAGTCAGCGGCTAACTTGGCAGCCTTGCTACCGTCCCCCGTATCCAGCCCCAGTGGCAATGCTCAGGCACAGGAGCGGGCTGCAGATTTAGCGGATCACTTGGCCATGTTGCGGCCGGACTATCGTGAAGTGATCGTGCTCCGTAACCTTCAGGGCTTAACGTTCGATGAGATTGCCACTCGCATGGAGCGGTCTGCAGGCGCGGTGCGCATGCTCTGGCTCCGCGCGATCGATCGCTTTAAGGCAACGTATTCGCTGAGTACTGGATCGAAGTGAGTGCCAGCATCTTTGGCCTGATGAATTGCTAACCGAATACGCGTTCGCTGATTGAACAAAAGCGGATTGGTCTTTTCGATTGCATAGGTTGTAGCGATCCGTGAAACCTGAGCGTCCTAAACGGTTTCCTTGGATTTTCTTTAATCGCTTGACGAAGAAAGCCGATGAGGTGGGGCTACTCAATCTGAGCACCATTTCAATCGCAGGGCGGTTCTTAAGTTCAACTCGGGAACTTAGGAGTGCGGCGATTGGGTCACGGATGATCCACAAAGCAGGCAACAACAGCAGTGTTGCATCAGCTTCTAAGGTGATCTATCCGGACAGGGTGTGCTTGGTATGGCGAACTCAACAAATCAACCCGACACACGCAAAATCGAGTTCGATCTCGAAGCCGTCTTTCTCTCTGCGATCTGCTTGTTTCTGTGGCTTAGTTTGCTCAGTTACGATCCGGCGGATGTCGGAGGGAACTTACCCTCCCCCTTCACTGGGCTTGCCAAGCTGGATGCGGCTGTTTATCCGCTCAACGAGCAACCCACGAATTGGTGTGGTTACTGGGGTGCGTGGGCCAGCCAGCTCATGATACAAGCGCTCGGTATAGGCTCTATCCTCGTGGCAATCGGCCTGAGCGTTTTGGCCATTTGGATGTTCCGAGTGCAAAGCAACTACGTCCGCGCGTCGCGACAGTTTGGCTGGATACTCGTCATTCTCGCTGTAACTACGCTGGCATCACTGCTGCGTCTCAATACACCTCTCTCCTCGGTGATTGGAGCCGGCGGTTATTTAGGTGCAATGGCATCCACTTGGCTGAACGAACACTTCGCCGTCGTAGGTAGTATGATCCTCGCGATGACAGTGTTGATAGCGGGCCTGTTACTCAGTACTGACTATCTGATGGTCCGCGCGATGGCTTGGATGCTGCTGGGCGGCGCTACTGTGGCCACAACTGCCGCTTCTGCAACTCGCAAACGCATCTCGATTCCAGTTGGTCTCTCGGAAGCACTGACTGGATCATTGTCGGGGCCACGGCGTCCCAAGAGCGATGTTGAACTCGGCATTCCCGTTGAAACAGAGAACCAAGTAGCAACAGCATCCGGCAGCGAGCCAACCATCAAGATCCGTGGCCAACAACTGGAGGCTCCGGCAGTTGCACCAGCTGTCGCAGCGGTTGCAGCTACCGAAGGCGTACTGGCGGCCGCCAAGTCGATTGCCAGCAACGTCCTGGGCGCTGTCGCGAAGACTCCACAAGCTTCGCAATCTGAACCTGAGGCCGAATCTGAACTTAGCGGCGAGATCGAAGAAGAAGTCGAAGATGCAGAGGTTCGCGAGCTAGAGATTGAAGGGGAAACGGTTCAGGTTCGGGCCGAAACACCGCACGAAGTCCCTGGCCCCAGGGTGCGTAGCGGTAAATCCAAGAAGAATGAAAAACAAGCGGCCGTCGATTCACTGGGGCATCTTGACGACACTCGCTTGCCTGACGGCGCTGAAGAATACGTATTGCCCGGGATCGATCTGCTGACCGAAAGCGCCGACATTGACTTCGAAGCTCAATCGGTCGAAGTCCGTCGCAAGGCCAAGACGCTCGAGAAAACGTTCCGCGATTTCAATCTGAATGTGCGTGTGGTTGAGATCGAAACTGGACCGGTCATTGCCCAGTATGAGATCGAATTGGAACCCGGCCTTAAACTCTCCAAGATCACGGGCCTGTCGGAAGACTTGGCGATCGCTCTGCGTGTCCCAAGCGTCCGCATCGTGGCCCCGATTCCCGGCAAGAACACCGTTGGGATCGAAGTACCTAATGAAACGCGACAAGTCGTGCGTCTTCGCGAAGTTATTGAAGAAGGTGCGGCGGCCAGTAAGAAAGCCAAGATTCCGCTGTTCCTTGGCAAAGATGTGTCCGGTAACGCGCTGACCGTTGACCTGGCAAGTCTACCGCACTTGTTGATCGCTGGTCGTACAGGTACCGGTAAGAGCGTGTGCTTGAACGCCATCATCGCTTCGATCTTGATGACCAAGCGCCCCGACGAAGTACGGATGTTGATGATCGACCCGAAGATGGTTGAGTTGAGCGGCTATGCGCGTCTGCCGCACTTGATGCATCCTGTGGTTACGGACATGAAGAAAGCCGAAGCCATTTTGGCTTGGGCCGTGGATAAGATGGAAGAACGCTATGCGCTGTTGGCTCGCGTTGGCGTGCGGCATATCGTGAACTACAACCAACTCGGCCGCGAAGAATTGCTGGACCGGTTGAAACCAGAGACGCCCGAGGAAGCCGATGCGATTCCGGATCATTTACCGTTCATTGTCATTGTCGCTGACGAAATTGCAGACTTGATGATGACTGCGGGTAAAGAAGTTGAATCGCACATTATTCGCTTGGCTCAAAAGAGTCGTGCGGTGGGAATTCACTTGATCCTCGCAACTCAAAAGCCAACCGTCGACGTTATCACCGGCTTGATCAAGAGTAACTTGCCAGCACGTATCGCGTTCCAAGTTGCCAGCCAGACGGACAGTCGCGTGGTGCTCGACGAAATCGGGGCCAATAAGTTACTTGGTAATGGTGACATGCTCTTCCTCTGGCCGGGCACCAGTACATTGCTTCGCGGCCAGGGTACTTACTTAAGTGATGAAGAGATCAATGCAGTTGTTGATCACTGCAGCACTGGCGAACAGAACTTCGTCAATGAACTGGTGAACTTGAAGGTCAAAGAGGAAGAGGGCGAAGAGCCGAAGTTGGCGATGCTCAAGAAACGCGATGAACTGTATGCGGCAGCCGTGGATATTGTGGTCCGCGAAGGTCGCGGTAGTGTCTCGTTGCTGCAACGGGCACTTGGTATCGGCTACGGACGCGCAGCCCGCCTGGTTGACTTCATGGCGGAAGATGGCATCGTTGGTAATTACGCTGGTTCCCAAGCTCGCGAAGTCGTCATATCGTTAGCCGAATGGGAAGCCATGCAAGCCGGCAGCGAAAGCGCCGGTGCAGCCGCACCGCCACCAGCCGCAAGGAAAAACCGCGTACTCCCACGCGATAACTCGTGGGGGACTGGGGATGGTGACGATGAGGCTGAGCCACCATCGAAACAAGCCGCCAAGCCCGCATCTGCCACTCGTATACGGCCAGCGGAATCTCACTCCGCACTTGCTGAGCATGACGAAGAAGTGGATGTCGATGAAGAGGCTGACGAAGGTGTCGAATGGGAAGACGTCGACGAGTCTGAGTATGAAGACGAAGATTGATCCCCACTTCGTCTTACTCAACCGTCATCGAGCGATCCAGTTTCGTAGCAGCAAAGCTTTCGTTTCGATTTAGCTTTCGTATCTGTATAACTTTCCTAGCAGCATAGTTTCCGCAGTGGTATAGCTTTCCTATCGGTATCGGCGCAAGCCGTCCGGCTTTGCACTAACGCAAACCGTCCGGCTTTGCACGGAGCTCAAATCTGAAATCTCACGCCTCAAGCCTCACGCCTACTCCTAGATGACATCTAAAAACTCAGGCACAATACGGTCGGTTAAGTCCACAGGATTGGCAAAGAACCAATCATTGTCCGAGCCGCCGGTGAGTGTATCAACAGAAATCGGGTCGTTGAAAACAGTCGCTCCAACACCTGCAGCCTGAAGCCGAATTCCGCCTACGCCGGCTCGCAAATTGGTGACTCGGAGGGGATAGGCATTTGCGCCACCCCATTCTGCCAGAATCGCCTTCAGCGCAAGTACGTTAGTGTCATGCGAAGTAAAACCAGCGATCAGCAAGTCGTCGCCGCCTAACCCAGTGGTCGTGTCTGCACCAAGACCGCCAATGAGCACGTTCCGTCCAGCGCCACCGATTAAAGTATCATTGCCACGACCGCCAACGAGAACACTGTTTGAAAAGCTGCTGGTGAGAGTGTCTCCGAGCGCTCCACCTAAAACAATCTCCGCGACGATGTTTGCAATCGTCAATGTCAGGTTCACGTTGACGATTTGCGGTGCGGGCAGTGCGAGGTTCAACGCGATGGCTCTCGACGTCGTTGCACTGAAGTCGAGCGTATCAACTCCCCCGGCATCGCTGATGACGTCGGCGCCTAGTGGCAGATCGGTATCGAACTTGTAAATGTCGTCACCTGTACCACCACTGATATTGTCATTTCCCCCAGCGCCCGTAAACGTGTTGTTCAGCGTGTTTCCGATGATATTGTCACCAAGGGATCCGCCAATCACGTTTTCGAATGTAGTCGCCGAACTAAGCACTAGACTCAAGCCCACGTTCACCGGTTGCAGGGCTGGGTTAGCTAGGTTAATGGCAACTGATCGGGTCGAAGTTGATGCGAAGTTGAGCGTATCGACGCCACCTCCAGCTCCACCAACTTCTAACAGCGTATCGGTACCCAAAGCTAAGTCACTGTCGAAGAAATAAGTATCATTGCCCGTACCGCCGGATAGCACATCGTTTCCACCAGCACCTGTTAATTCGTCATCACCTGCACCCCCGCGGAACGTGTTGGCAAGGTTATTGCCGATAATGATATCGTTTCCATCGCCACCATTGATGGTTGTTGCGGTAGCAGCGGGAAAGGCTGGATCCATGGCCAACATGGTGATCGAATCGCCAAGATCTCCAAGGTTTACCTGCAGACTGGTGGTTGGATTGGTGAATGCAGTATCTTCAAAAGTAGTTCCTCTTATCTCTGACGTGTTGACTGCTCCCGCCAAATCGTTTCCGACAACGACGCCAAGATTTGGACCCGTGGGTAGATTGAAGATCATGTTTGCTACACTACCCACGTTGAGCAAGACTGGTTCAAGCCCCGTGTAGGTGATGGTGCTATTAACAGCGCCTGCTGTTAGGACGACTCTCCCGTTGTTCGTGTTTGTGAACGTCTTCGTGATCGTGCTGAACGCACCACCTACCACACGCAGCTTGTCACTGACTCCAGTCTGCCCATTGAAAGCCAAGCCACCAGCCGGAATTGGATTTCCATTCACAAAATCAACTGTCAGGAAGTCGCTGCCCGCACCGGAGTTAATGGTCAACTTGTTGAGGTCTGCTAGCACATAGACGTTGGTAACCGCACCATCTACCAGCAACTCGATCTTGGTTGGCTCAGCGGCGACTTTGCGGAGTACCAGATTGTTATTGCCGCTGCCAAGTTTGATCGTTGGCGATCGGTTGACCAAGAATGAAGTGATGGATGTGGGGCGGGCACCTAGTCCACCTACGCCAGCATAATGCGTGGTGAACCAGAAGGTACTATCATCCAGCGGATCGACGCTGAGCGTTGAGTAATCTCCCCATCGCTGTGGTTCCACAATGGCATCGGCGTCGCCTTGCGCGTTGACTCCATTGCGGATCACAGATTCTAAGCCCATGGTACCGAGGGCTGCAGTTGACAATCGGCTGGCGTAGCGTGCACCAGCGAACACCGGCGCCGCAGGATTGCTATTGGTGATGCTGTAAGCCATTGCAATATTGCCAGCACCGTCCATCGCGGCACTTCCCATCCAACGGTGCAACAATTGGTTTTCGGCGGTGATCACTCTACTTTGAGGGAGATAGTTACCTTGTTGGAAGATACTCCAGTTCCCGGCTAAGGATGTCTTTCGCAATTCGTACCAGCGAATACCTGCAACTTCCCGCACGGCATTGAATCCGACGATTAGCGGTTCAACATCGATGGTTTGATTAAAGACCATCGACTGATGTGTCCCAAAATCTCGAAACCGGAGTTGCATCATGGGACGGTTCGATAGGGCATCAACAGTGTCAACTGTGCCAGGCTGAGGAATGCAGTCACGGACTCCTTGACCACTGCGGTTGCAGGTCATCATTTCAAACGGATTGGGCGCAAGCGTCGCAACTAATGGGAATGCTAATGTGCCCGCCACAAAATTAGGTGTAGCCGCGTAGACCTCGATGCGATCTACGGGAACGTTGGGGTCTTGTTGTGAATCAACCGTGCGCACAAAGTAGTTGGGGGTTCCAACCGGGGGCGCTGCACCATCAAGATCAGCCGGGAGGATGCGAGTCCCGCGCACTGTGGGTGTTCCGAGTGCAGGAATCGTGGTTTTCACAAAGGTTGCCGCACCACCGGAAAGCATAGCAGTACGGTTAAAGGCGTAAATGCCAAGATCGTTGCCCTCAAAGCTCGACATATAGTAACCGTTAGGCCAAACACCGAGCTTGGGGTAGTCTGGAAGCACATTACCTGTGTCAAAGGTGTAGGTAAACCAAGTTCCCGCAACCGGATTGGGAGTTTGAGAAACGGCCATGCACATATGACTTGGATTCGCAAACTGCGACAGCAACCAGCGATCGGCGAGATGATCGTAGACCACGATCGGATCCCCCAGGTTGCTCCTGCAGATGCTTCCGGCGGGCCACAAATTGCCGAACGTCAATGGCCCTGTAAGTGCGGTACCAGTCTTGTTCCAGATTTGATACTGCGTCGAGTTGACCATTTGCACATAGTGCTTGGGTCCCACATCTCCAACCGTGTCCGGCGGATTCAGGCTTGTGCTAAGGCCCGCAAAGTTCTCAATGGTGCTCGCCAAGAGATGGCGGCTTTCGAGCGTCTCAAATTGCAGTGTAAATGCATCTGAGAACTGGGAGTTGCGCCGGCGTCGGCGTTCAGGACGCAAGCTCGCATGGCGATTGACGGGACGATTCAGAATGCTGAACTTCGATGGGCCGGGGCTGACCATTGAATCCCTCCTCAATAAAACTAGGCTCTAGTTACACATAAAACATGTTCATTTAGTTGATAAAGAGAACATCCGTGACGGAGTTAACGTCACCGTATGGGTTTAATAGATGTGGATCTGCTTGTTCGCCATTAAACAAACAAGTCGACCCTTAGTTGGGTAACGTCCCCATGAGACAATGCCAACTCACCATGGGTGAATGCCATTTGCGGGACGAAATGTTACAGCTAGCGGAACCAAACTGCAAACTTTTTCAAAAATTTTTTCTAAAAAGTTTTAGCATTAGACCCAGTCAGCGATAATCCCTGCGGCCTGCAGGCGTTGCCTAAGTCGAGTCCAACGAACTCGAATCGCAATCGGGTTCATATCGAGCTCAGCAGCTACCTCACCAGTGGTATACCCTTCTAAGCGACGTTCGAGCATTGTCTTTTCGATATCCGTAAAGCTCGACACCAGTTGTTGTAGTGCGTCGTTATACTCGGCTGTCTTGGCTGGGCCGTCTTCGTGATTCGAAAGCGACCACAAAGTTGCTTCGAGCGAATCATTGCTATTCGGCAGATCGTTACGAAGTTGGCGTCGATGAATCCGCCACTTACGAGCGACTTTGCGGCGAACAAGAGTGCAAGCCAACGCGACCAATTTGTCTGGACTGGAAATGTCAAAACGCGCGTCGCGGATGCCAGCCAGCAGACTATGGTGGACGGATTGCATGATGTCCATAGAATCCAAATGCGGACGCAGCAGCGGGCCCAATAGCACACGAGTGACAATTCGTACCTGCTGTTCATACTGCTCGCAAATCGCCTGTTGTGCCTTGGAATCTCCATCGGCGGCCAGCTTCAGGAGCTGTGCGAAATCGTCATTAGGTGCAGTAGCTTGGCTCAAAGCGGATCTACTATAGATTTCGGGAAAAACTGGCAATTGTCATGTAACAATCCGTCGCCATTGTGGCATAAGCTGGGTGCTGAGAATAGTGTGTAGGATGGTGGTGCAAATTTGACTCACCCTTGACGCATTTCGCTACCTACCAACCTAACGCTTCAACATGCTGCAAAACTATGGGTTCAGGGGATTTTGAGTGCTGCAGAATACCAACCGAGGGGATGCCGACGCGAACACGCTAAAGGAAGCTGCGGACAGCCTCGAAAAACGGATCGAGCTAGGTGAGTCGCGGGCGGTCGAATCCGTGTTGAATGCCTATCCTTCACTGGCTGACAATCGCGAGCAACTTCTCGAGCTGATGTACCTTGAGTGGGTGCTGCGTTGCGAGCGCGACGAACTGCCCAACGTTCAGGAGTACTTCGAGCGGTTTCCCGAATTCGCATCCGACTTCGAAAAACTGGTTCGAGTTGATGAAGTTGTTCGCGGCGTGATTCCGGAAAGTGGGATCACACTGGCTGAGAAAGCCGCGATCAACTTTGATCCCCTGACCGTTGAAGCCCGCGAAATAGCTTCCACTCGCCCAAGCAGTCTGCACTCGATAAGCATCGGCGGTTACACGCTCGAGCGGATCATCGGTCGCGGTGGTATGGGGATCGTCTACCAAGCTCGACAACACCAACTCGATCGTCTGGTCGCACTGAAGACGATTGATTTTGCTGGTTCACTCAATCCTCGGACGGTCGCAAGGTTTAGGTCCGAGGCTGAGTTGGTCGCCAGATTGCAACATCCGAATATCGTGCAAGTGTACGAGACAGGCTCGCACGCGGGCATGCCATTCTTCTCGATGGAGTTAGTGGATGGTGGAACCTTAGCGACTGCCATAGGTTCCAGTGTGATGAAACCCAATCTCGCTGCCAAACTAGTTGAAGTTCTATCGCGGGCTATTCATTACGCGCACTCGCAAGGCATCATCCATCGAGACCTCAAACCAGCCAACGTTCTGCTTGCCTGCAGTGATCGAGCTGAAGCGCTTGACCTTTCCCGTGGCTCAAGTGATGCGAGTGGCCCGATTCGCTACGAACCCAAGATTGTTGATTTCGGGCTTGCCAAGTTGCTCGGCGATACGTCTTCGCGGACCGTGAGTGGGACTGCGCTTGGCACCCCCAGTTATATGTCGCCAGAACAACTGTCCTCAGAGTTCGGTGAGATTGGTCCCGCCACCGACGTGTACTCTTTGGGCGCAATCCTCTACGAGTTGTTAGTTGGCAGACCACCCTTTCATGCAGCGACGGCCGTCGAGACGATGCAGCAAGTGCGGAGCGACGCACCCGTCATTCCCCAAAGCGTGCGTCGCAAATTGCCTCGCGACCTTGTCTTGATCTGCATGACCTGCCTGCGTAAAGAACCGCAGCAACGCTACGCAACTGCGGCAGACCTCGCCAACGATTTGCAGCGGTTTTTGAGTGGCAATCCAATTCAGGCTCGCCCCGCAAACGTCATTGAGACCGGCATTAAATGGTCGAAACGCCACCCAAGTGCGACGGGACTGTTAGCGTCGATCACCCTGGCTACGATCGGGATGACCATGTTGTGGTGGCGAGCCGAGAAGAGCAGCTTGGCCGAACACCGTGAACGTGTTCGAGCCGAGAATCTTGTGTATGCGCGCAATATCTCGCTAGCCCACTTCGAATTTCGTTCTAGCAAAGTAGAGGAATGCCAGAGACTCCTGGCCGCTTGCCCGCCTGCCCAGCGCAACTGGGAATGGCAGTACCTCGATGCGCTTTGCCATGACTCGCTCTGGATTTCAAGCCGATCGAATTTGATGGGGGTCGCGCTCGATATTAGCCGTGATGGTAGATATGTCGCTAGCGGTTGGGCAGAATGGGGCCTAGATGCCCATGAACCCATCTCAATCTGGGATATCACCACCGGCGAAAAGGCCTGGGAACTATCCGGACATCCTGGCGGAACCTATTGCGTCTCTTTCAGTCCTGACGGCAAGAGCTTGGCATCAGCGGGCGTTGTATGGAAACCGACGGAACAGCAAACAACTCAGGGAGGCGTAAAGGTCTGGAACCTAACCGACGGAACCGAGCGCTTTGAGTTGACCGACAAAAACTCGCACGTCGTTCGCTACAGTCCAGACGGGAAGTCGATTTTGGCCGGACTCAGCTCAGGTGCAATTGTTCAGTATTCGAGTGAAACGGGCAAAGAGATCGCAACTCTCAAATCTGGGTACCAGTTTATTGCAGATATCTCGTTTCACTCCAACGGAGAGCTCTTCGCAGCTTGCTCACGCGATGGAATTGTACGGGTTTGGAATATGGTAACTCAAAAGCCCATCAGCTTCGCATTCAACTTGCCAGACCCAAGATTACTCGCGTGGCAGCCTGGAACTAACAACCTGATCGTCGGTTGCTTCGATGGCGCGATCAAGAAGTTTGAACTGATCGATGGCAAGCTTAAGCTGCTTAACACACAAGGCCACAATGCAGTACCTTTGATCGATTACTCTCCCGATGGTCAGTACTTAGCGACCACGGTATTCGGTGAGCCAACGGTCATCACAGAAGTGAAGACTGGGCATTTGGTTAGCGTGTTGCGCGGACACAACGGACATGTGCGCGCGTTGACATTTGACGCAAGCGGCGAGCGAATTGCGACCACTGGCACCGACGGATCTATCCGGGTTTGGGATTTGAAGCAACACGCGGAGTATCCGATGCAACGCGTGGTAACGCAGTACCACGCGATGGCGATAGCCGCCAATCCATTAAAGCCTGAGGTTGCCATTGTGACTGGCAATAATCAGCGACGCCCTCAACCACTCGGACCTAACGAATCTCACTGCGTTGAAGTTTTCAATGTCGTCACGCGCGGCCAACGTCGGATCAAGACCCGACATACCAAGTGGTTTACCAGCCTTGATTATAGCCCTGATGGTGCGTGGTTGCTGACCGGCAGCCTCGATCATTCCATTAACTGCATAGATCGTAAATCAGCGAGCGTTAAGTCGGTGTTTGATGGGCATCAAGCCCCAATCGTATCCGTCCTGTGCCTCGACAATGCTCGGGCCATCTCGGTGGACACGAGCGGAATCGTAAAGGTGTGGTCAATACAAACCGGGGACGTGATTCAGTCGTGGGATGCCCAGCAAAGCTCCATCATTTCGCTTCAAGTGGACACTCAGCAGGAAATTGCGTTGCTATTCAGCAGCGATGGTGTAGTCAGCGTTTGGAAACTTGCCAGTGGGAAAACGTCCGATGCACAGCCACATACGCAGTTGGCCCATACGCAGTTGGCCAATCCGCAGTTGGCCAATCCGCAGTTAGCCCAGCAACATCGCTTGCGTTCCGAAATCAGCAAAGTAGCTTTGTCGCCAGATGGACTGAACTTCGCGACTGGAGACTCCTCAGGCAAGGTCCAGCTTTGGCATGTTTCGCAACTCCTCGAACGCCAGGATATTGCACCCATACATGTTCTGACCTGCCATGCGGACCGAATTACCAGTTTAGCATTTAGTCCGGATAACAGCCGCTTGCTAACTGGCAGTCGGGATGAGTCAATCAAGTTAATCGATGTGCAAAACGGTTACGAACTGATCGAGCTTGATCGGGCCAAAGGCGCGTATCCAATTGTACTCTTCACTTCGGATGGCAATCAGATTCTACGAGCCGAGGGAGGGAAGCTATGGAATTGGGCGATCAAGCCAAGTGTCGAATCTGAAGCATTCGGTAGCGCAAAGTCACGAACCGCCTCGATCACTTGGCATCGACGACAGCATTCGCACGCCTCTGAAGCCGACGCCTGGTTTGCAGCTGAGTTTCACACGACTGCGTTGTTGGCGTTGGAGCCCGATAAGTTGGAGTACTTTAGTCAACGCGCCGTTTGTAGAACTTTTTTGTTAGATTTCCAAGGCGCTGAGGCTGATCTTCAGCAGGCAATTGGAGATACCTCTCAATTTGAGTTGCTGATTGAACTCGCACGAGTGCAATTGCGGCTGGGTAAGCTGGCTGAGTATCGGGCGACTTGCCAGAGGTTGTTTGAGCGTTCGCTTCATGTACTCCAGCGACGGAAAAACTACGACATGGCTTGGACTTGCTGCCTTTCACCCGATTCGGGAGTGGACAGCAAGGCGATCCTCACGATGCTCGACGCAACACGCTTAGTGAACTCCCCGCCTGAGTCACTGGCGGACCATATCCCACTATTGGATTCAGCGCTTTCGATCATCAAGAACGACAGTGAATCTGAAGTTCCTAAGGCGCAAGGTCAGACGGCTAAAACCAAAGAATTCAACGATGGAATCTATGCGCTCGCCTGTTACCGGGCCGGCAAGTACGCCTTGGCTGCCGAACACGCCCGTTTCGCCACCAAAAGTGACCCAGGTGCACAGCAAGTTCATTTTTTGACGCTCGCTTTGTGCAACGCCCGTTTAGGCAAGCTCGATGCTGCCGAGGAGGCCTTGAAAGTTGCCCAAACGTACAGCAACCTCTACGGAGAGTTAAAAGACTCAGGATCAGGAACTCGTCTGCCGAATGACACTGAATCGCTTGCAAGGCAAAGACTTTTGCGTACCATGTCCATCGATTATCCAATCTTGCTCGCCGAAGTTGAACGTACTCTCTCTGAAATGCGGGATCGGTGAGCTGTGAAATCAGACCATCCGTGGTTTAGCATTCGGTTTTAACTAGCAAGTTTTACTAGCAAAGTGGATGCTAACGCCCAGCGATGGATTGGCGTTCAAGCACAAGCACACGGTCGCATTCTATTTCCAGTTCTCGACTTTGATGACATAAGCTGGCATGGTCGCTGTGCATCGTAAACCTCAGGCTCCAGGCGCAATTCTGCTCTTCGGCTAGTGACTCGGTCGTTGACTCAGCCAGTAACTCGGCCAGTGAATAGAACACCTGCGCAAACTCCTCATTTGAATCATCATGGCGAGCGACGACGCGAAAGATCTTATCTTCAATCAACAAGCGATCCCCGACATCGATCCGAAACAATTTCCCCTCGTTGCGCGCGACGCGGATGCGATCTTTGGTCCACCAAATATGCAGCACCTGCGTCAGCGCGCGAAGTATTCCAGCCATGGCTCTCACTCCACTTGGGCTTTGAGTTTTTCGAGTTCCAGAGCCAGTTGTTCCTGGCGCTCTTCGATTTCAAAGCGTTCTTGCAGTTCTTCGGCAGCTGGATCTTTGCCATCCATACGATCCCAGGCTTCGCAGAGCGCTTCTTGGCGGTCTACTTTTCCCTCCAGTCGTGAAAACTGGGCGAAGGCAGACTGACTGTCACAACGGTCCATCGCGGTATGGATTTTCTGTACCGAAGTGGCTCGAGCCATCCGCGCAGTAAGCAACGTTTTCTTCTGTCGCGCCTGCCGGATCTTGTCTTCTAGGTCGCGAACAGACTTCTGCAACTTGCTAACCTCGGCTCGTTGCTTTTCATACTCTTCGGCATACTGATTCGCACGAGTCTGAGCGGCCAGTTTTTGGTCCAGTGCAGCCCGAGCTGCATTGTCATCCTTGCGTTTGATCGCCGCCGTCGCCCGCTCAAGCCACTTGGCCGCTTCAGCGCGTTCCGCTTCGGCGCGCTTGCGCATTTGGATCTCATCTGCGACCGCTTCCGCTACACTTGCACGAACTTCATCAAGTTCGTTACCCATGTCGATGATCAATTGATGCAACATACGCTCAGGGTCTTCGACCATTTCTTTCAAGGACGAGATACTCGAACGCATCACCAAACTAAACTGACTCAGCCATTTCATGTTCATAACCTTTTCAAAAAAATTCTAGGAAACCAAATTCACACACTTGCAAAAAACACTTCACCCTCGCGAACTAATTCCAAGTCGCTAACTCGGCACTTAGGATTCGAATCTTCGAAAGCAATTGCTCGCGATGGTTTTCACAGATTGCGGCCAAAACGATGACTGCGATACCAATCCCTAGGCCTCCGATCCACAACATGCCTGGGTTTGCAATCGCCGACTGAATGACCATGGCCACCAAGTCAGCGAACAAGAACGCGGTACCAACGTAGACCAACGTTCGGATGCGTAGTCCAATCGCTAGCAGAATCACCAGCACGCTTAGCACCAGCAATGTGATCAAGTGCAACCAGCTGCCACTGAGGATCTCAAAGACTGGCGAAACCAGGATCACCAGTGCGCCGAGGTTGCGAATCGGATTGTGAGCCGCCGCAGGAATCTCTTTCTTCAGCAGTTGGACCATACCGATGATGGTCATCCCTAGTGGGACCAAATACAGTTGCAGATCATGGAGGCTCAGCGACCACCAAAGATGGACGGAAGCAATATTGAAGACACATGCCGACGCAATCATGAAGGCTCGGTTGGATGTCGACAGACCGCGATGGAAGTAGATGGCAGCAGCGGCAAGCAGCATGGCCGAATCGGCACCAGGCACAATCTGCTCAAGCCCCAGCGAGCTACGAAAAACAGTGATGCCAACCAACACAGCCGGACAGGTCAAGCCGATTTGATCCAACGCACGCGAAGTGAATCCCAACTTGTGATGGTCCCGCGCCAGTCTTGAAACCAACAAAGCAGTCACCGAAACCGCCAGCATGCCGACTTGGCTTGCTCCGCCACCGATGTGCAACTGGCCTTGGGAAATCAGCCAAGCGACAGCCAATGCGGCCAGTGCAAAACAGCCCCATACATTTGCCACCCGCTGCTTCCGCACCGCTTCAACAAACTCCACAACAGCGGCGACGGCTAAACCAAGCATCACAGCCATCGTCTGGGTAGCATCCGCGGAGGGTATTAGGAAACATCCAAACACAGCAGCCACAAACAGGGCGCGAAGAACTACTTGAGATGCCAGTCGAAGCTTTGGATCGAAGCGAATACTGCGAATGTCCCACACAGCAAAGCTGGCCGCGAGCGTTACGGCCAACGCAGGCACAAAGCTCAAGCAACGGTTCGGATTCTGCAAGAGCTCGAACCAGGACGTTGTACCACTCAGGCCAACAACCAGCATCAGCAGCTGAACATTGGCAGCGATCGCAAGCGAGGTCCAGCTGTTCTTTCCATAGCGATGTCGCTCGGTAACAGCCAGACTGCTCAGCGAAACAATCGCAGTGAGTCTCGCTACCAACTCGAAAGAACTGAGGCTTAGTCCTGCACTGACAACGACCCAAGTTAATGCAACACTGCGAGCGGAGAACGGCGAGTCGTCGATCGACCTCAAGGCGGTGAGATTGATCACAACACCCGCTACCGACCAGATCAGTGGTAGCATCGCATACGTAACACCGAATCCTGGAACTGAGATGGCAATCGCGGAGCAGAGTAGCGGGAAAGCGACGGCGGCAGCAGTTCCAGCCACTCGACTCTGGAAGGCCAGCCTCATCGCCACCAGCCATACGAGTACTGCGATGGTACCTTGCGGTGCGAATAGCGGAATCAGGGAAACATTCGCTACAAGAATCGTTGGAACGTGAATCGCTGCAGTTAGACCGAGGAGAATCACAGTCGCAACGGCGTGCAGTGGGAGCAGAAAAATGCGAACGAACGAATGCGTTTCGCCGGTTTCCGAGAACTTGGTGAACTGATCCGCGTAGCTCGAAACGCCGACACTCGACTGATTTCTCATTGGCAGCAAGGCGAGGAAACTCACCACGGCACAGACCAAAGTGGTCGCGGTGGCAAGCTGCAAAACCGGAATACCAACATAAAACGCGCCCATAATCGCAGCCACCGCGATCAAGCTCCACATTCCAAGGCTGTAATAAATCGATCGAGCACGTACCGTCAGAATGGCGAAGTTCGCAACCAAGCCCGCCAGAGGAATCAACCCAAGCGCGTAGACCACATCGCCTGGTGTTCCAGAGTTACCGATGGCTCGCGAGACAGTCACACTTGCTACGACCCACAGCAACCAGATCGTCGCCATACCAATATTCAGAAGGCTCGACACTAAGTAGCAAAGGTTCAGTGGCTTGCCGTCTTTGTCCGCAAACTCTTTCTGCCAAGCCGCACCAGCGAGTGGCAAGCGATTGATGAGTCGATCGAGTTGTGGGAAGGCGGCCAAAATAGCTGCGTACACACTGAGACTGGTCGCGATATCGATCAGCTGGAAATCAGCGAGGTGCATGGCATTAACAAACGGAATCCAAGTTCCCACGGCAACGGTAAGGGCCGCGATGACTGGAATGGCGTAACGTCGATCGCTAAACATCACCGCATAGAGGCTGAACAGCAACACGTTGACGCCAGCCACCGGGAAGCAGGCTTTGACATGCGTCCAGGACAAGGCGAACAGGGCTAAAGACAAGATGGTCACAAATTGTCGCATTGGGACGGCGAAGGCAGGTGCATTTCTGCGTGCCAACAAAGAACTCGCCCCAGCAACGGTCAACAGAAACGGAAGGTAGCTCAAACCATAGAAAGCCAGCGGCAATCGTTCTTCTCCAACTGCGTAAGCGGCATTGGCCTTCAAGGTTTGAACAAGACCCGCAAAGAGAGTCGGTGCACATTGGTAGCTGATCGCCATCAGCACCAGACCGATCCACACGAAGGCTCGTTGATTGGTCTCGCGAGTGGCTTGAAACATCATCAAGCCAGCCAACAGTGCGCTCGGAACCACTGCATAAGTAGTCTGCGAAACATAAGAAAAACCGTGGAACGATAGCACTACGCCGAACAGGGACAGGCCAATTCCCACGACCAGCGGTACGAGGATGTTCCACGGCAGTGGTCGCATGTTCCCACCCGTACGTTGACGATGAACATCAGCCACTGCTCGAGCGGTCATCAGTATCGTGCTCGACATGAGCACCAACCCAAATCCCATCCATTCAATCGGAGGCGCAACAGCGGACTTGAGCACAACCAGCGACACGAATTGAACGCCCAACAAGGCAATTGGAAGGAAGCCGAACGCGCGCGGCAGACGATGCTCTTCGGTAATCCAAAACACGTGGCGGTTAATCTTGATAGCGCCAACGGTTGCCACCAACCAAGCGCCAAACGTGAACAAACTTACCAGCCACATGTCATGCAACCTGGGCATCGCTCCAGCCACACACAGGATCAGATAACTGGCCAAGAAAGTAGGTTGTTTGCCGCGCCACAAGTATTCGAAGATGCGCGAGGCAGAGAACCAAGCGAGCCCCAAGGCAGGTAGGCTCAACACTAAGGTCTGAATCCCACCTGCGGTTGAGTATGCCGCGCCCGACCCAAACAACCAACTAAGTGAAAGAAAACATATGGGCAGTAGTAACAGCGTTAAGTACTGCAGCACACGTGCTGTGATCTGCAATCCGAGGTTCTTGCGACCAAACTCCGAGAACAAGTAAGTGAGTCCGGTGTAAGCCAGAATTGTCAAGAACTTGATTTGTACGGGCCAACCAGACCACTCATTGGTAACAATCATCAGCGATGAAGCGACCACAATCGCGGCACCAATCACAGCCAACCAGCGGATGTTCTCCTTGCGAAAAAAACTGTCGACAAAACGCTCTAAGACGGAGCGCGAAGAATCGCTGTCGATGGCTGCTGGGCGGCCTGTGAGTGGCGGCCGAGCGGCTTCGACGAGACTCGCAAGTATCGGTTCGTCTTCGTCATTCGAAAGTGGAGTCGGGGGAGGCAGGTAAGCAGATGACATGGGTAGGTTCCTCGCAGTACACGAATGGATCGGTTTGCGAAGAGCCAATTACGAATGCCGTGCCAAGTCAGCGGCGACAAGCAGGACCTAGACCGCAAGTCATTGACCGGAAAGAGCTTACAATCTTCAAGAAACGGTCTTTAGCGACTTGAAAGGCGGCCGCTGCAGTGGCTTGACTGCGGGGTGCAGCATGCCCAAGACTTCGTGTGCGGAAAAAGAAAAAACCGGCAGCTTGGGGGCAAGCAAGCTGCCGGTTCAATCGTAGGATGGGAACATTGCCCCCTCCTTGAGACTGCACTGTGTGTGCAAAACCTGTTGCGTCCAACCTGTTGCGTCCAACTTGGCTTGGCACAATCGCCCCAAGCCAAGCTACATCGTTATCGCAAGCTGCGGCTCAGCTGTCAACTAATTCCGATTCAGCGTCTTCGGATTCAGCTTCTGCATCTTCGCCGATTGCATTTTCTGGTCCCGCGTAGCCGCCGGCGGCCATGATCAGTTCTTTGATCTCGGACGCGACGTCTTTATTCTCGAGCAAGAACACGCGAGCCTTCTCTTTGCCTTGGCCAAGATACGTCTCGTTGAACTTGAACCACGCGCCACTGCGAGTCACCACTTTGTGCAGCATGCCGAGGTCAAGCAAGTCGCCTTCGTAGCTGATCCCCGAGTTATGCATCATATCAAATTCAGCGATGCGGAATGGAGGCGCCACCTTGTTCTTGACGATCTTGCAGCGAACGCGTTGGCCAACCACTTCTTCACCGTCCTTCAATGCACCAATTCGGCGCACATCGATGCGGCAAGAACAATAGAACTTCAGAGCCCGACCACCAGGCGTTGTTTCGGGGCTACCAAACATCACACCAATCTTTTCGCGGATCTGGTTGATGAAGATCACCACTGTCTTGCTGCGTGCGATCGCACCAGTAAGCTTACGCATCGATTGGCTCATCAAGCGAGCTTGCAATCCGACGTGCGACTGGCCGATTTCGCCGTCAAGTTCCTGTTTGGGAATCAAGGCGGCTACCGAGTCGACCACGATCACATCCACCGCGTTGCTTTTCACCAAGTGCTCGGTAATCTGCATCGCTTCTTCACCACTGCTCGGTTGCGACACCAGCAGTGTGTCGAGTTCTACACCGATCTTCTTGGCCCAGCTTGGATCGAAGGCATGTTCCGCGTCGATGATGGAAGCGATGCCACCGTTCTTTTGAGCTTCGGCACAAATATGAAGTGCCAAAGTGGTTTTACCGCTCGATTCTGGCCCAAAGATTTCGATGATACGGCCACGTGGTACCCCCAAGCCGCCGAGAGCCATGTCCAGTGACAGGCTGCCGGTCTGCACGCCATCGATCTTCAACAAGGCTTCGCCGCCCAGCGGCATGATGGAGCCTTCACCGAATTGCTTTTCAATTTGAGCGAGAGTGGTCCGCAGGCCAGGTTCGCGCTTGTAAACCGCTTCCATTCCAGTTGGCCCATCACTGGGTTTCTTCGAAGTAGCGTTGTTAACCGGTTTTTTCTTTGCCATAGTCTTGCTCGCACTAGTAACCATTTCCCTGGAACTCCCAACCAAAAAGGAACTCGAAAGAACACAACTCGATTTGAGAACGATTAATCATCGCTTGCGAGCTTGCCGTTCGGACGCATCACCTTTTGGACGGTCTAATGACCACTGGGATACTACCGGATTCAAGCCTCACTGGCAACTCACTGGCGACAAATACAGTATCGAGAGCGGTTGGACACGTTTGGTCAACGGCCTAAAGAATTTTCGGACCACAGACAACAGGAGCAGATTTTTGGGTTTGGGTGTTTGGGTTTTCGTGTGCCACTGGCTCTGCCGGCACAGCCGGTGGTACACCATGCTAACTCAACCCAAAAATCTAATGTGGACAGAGCACTAGGCAGGCCGCTTACTAGAATCGCCAGAATTTGCGAAACTCTAGCTCAATCCGGATGCCTCAAGCAGGCCCGGTTGCCTCGACAGCAGGTTGTGTCATGAATGCGAGTCACTAGATCATGGAGGTGCTCCTTTGAATCATAAAATCACCATTATCGGGATCGGCGACGATGGCCTAGAAGGGCTGACGCGTCAAGCCCTGGACCAGATCGCAAGTGCCGGAACCATCTTCGGCGCGGCCAACTTGCTGCGAAAGGTCGAGCAGAGCCCAGCCCACGTTGCCGGCCAGCGACTGGAAGCGACAATCGCCGATCTTGACCAAATGGCAGCAGCCATCAACAGTGCCAAGCAATTACCGGTTGTCTTGTTGGCCAGCGGTGACCCGCTGTTCTATGGCACGTCGCGTTACCTGTGCGAAAAACTGGGCAAAGATCGCTTCGAGGTGCTACCGCATGTCAGCAGCATGCAATTGGCATTTGCGCGCGTCAAGGAAAGCTGGGATGAAGCTTACTTGACCAACATGGCGACGCAAACAGTTTCACGGGCGGTCGAGCGAATTCGATCGGCAGAAAAGGTTGGCATTTTCACAACCGACGAAGTTCCTCCAGCCGCAATTGCGAGCGCTTTGCTTGAACAGGGCATCGATTACTTCACCGCTTATGTTTGCGAAAACCTCGGCTCGCGCGATGAACGTGTAACTCGCGGTACATTGCAGGAAATTTCCAAGCAGGCTTTTGCAAGCCTGAACGTGATGATCTTGTTGCGTATGCCCAACGTGCCGGATCGACCTGCCAACCTACAAGGCAAAAGATTGTTCGGCAATCCCGATGAGTGTTTTATGCAGAGTCGACCTAAACGCGGCTTGTTGACCCCCAGTGAAGTGCGGGCGATCGCGTTGGCCGAACTTGACCTTGGTCCGCAAAGTGTTGTTTGGGATGTGGGAGCGGGTAGTGGTTCAGTGGCCATCGAGTCCGCGATGCTCTCACCAGCCGGCCGGGTCTATGGAATCGAAATGGCGGCGGAAGACTACAACTTGCTCATTGAGAACTCACGCAAATTCGGAACCAGCAATGTAGTTCCTATTCTTGGCGAGGCCCCTGAAGCGTGGCGCGAGTTGCCTGATCCAGATGCGATCTTTGTCGGTGGCACCGGCCGGGCCGTGGTCAAATTAGTCGAAGAAGCTTGGTCCCGCCTTCGCCCCGGCGGTCGCCTGGTCGCAAACGTCGCTAGCGTTGAGAACGTGACTGGCGTAGAGCACCTCATGCGGCAGCTTACGGTCGATAGCAAGGTGCTCATGATCAATCTCTCGCGCAGTCAGCAGCAATTCGAAGAACTGCGCTTCGAATCTGCCAACCCATCCTTCCTCATTATCGGACGCAAGGCTTGATGCTAGGTCACTCTTCATGCGTGGGACTTCTTGATGCGTGGGTCGCGCTTGCCAAGTGCGACCATCTGCCTTGAGTTTATTCGAACTACGCATCATCTGCCTCGTACGCTGTAAAACCTGACGGTTGAAGCTGACTGTTGCAACTTGACTTTTTAAAATCGTTGTTTTCACATACCCATTCGTGGTACGCTGAAGGACGATTCAGCGGAATTGCAATACCCAATCCCCCCACATGCTGAACATTTTATCAAAGAATTATTTCTGATGAATTTAGGTACAACTCCCAATAATTTTGTTGACATGCAAAATTCCCAGCGATAGGTTGACGAACAGTTGAGCATCAAGCTGTTCCTTCTTTCTCGTTCTACCAGCTCTATCTCTAAACGTGATTGCAAGCGTGCAGTCACAAAACCTGACCAAAACTCTCAAGCTCGTCCAGTCGTTTCGAAACTCTCGTTCAAGTCCCAACCCTCTCCTCAAGGACTCTGGTGATGCGTTCGTTTGCAAACTTATTCCGGAACTCACTCACTCACTCACTCACTCACTCACTCACTCAATCACTCACTCACTCACTCACTCACTCACTCACTCAATCAATCAATCAATCAATCAATCAATCAATCAATCAATCAATCAATCAATCAATCAATCAATCAATCAATCAGCGCTGGGCGTACTTTGGGCACGACCTTGCGTGAATATGCTCTAACGCGTCGCAAGTCGCTATCCAGGCCTGTTGCTCGCAAGCGTTTTGGGGCGATCCTACTTGAACGATTGGAGCCCCGACATCTGAGGGCGGCCGTTCCGGTGGCGCGCGACGATGCGGCCTTCTACACCAATGTTAGTACCGATCTTGTGGTTACAACTTCGTCCAGCCCAGCCGCTTTGCTGGTAAACGATTTTGATATCGACGGAGGGACACTGACGCCAAGCATTGTTACCAACCCGACCTCAGGCTCGCTGATCAGCTTTAACACCAACGGAACGTTTACCTACCGCCCCAATCCGAGCTTCGTAGGTGTGGATTCGTTCACCTACAAAGTGAATGACGGCACGGCGGATAGCAATATTGCAACGGTGCGTATTGCTGTCGGAACAAAATTGCTGGCTCGACAGAACTTGGATAGTCGCAACGTGGATCAGCCAGATGGTGGTTTATTGTCGTCGGGCAATCTGCAATTGGGAGAACAACTCACGCCCGACCAGACGCTCGTCTATCGTAGTGATTCGTTGGCACGACCCATCATCGCAGTGGAAACACAACTTGCACCGGGTGCACTGGTACCGGATGCGATCACGGCCAAGCTGACGTTTAATGGCACCGCAGGCACGACCTACTCTTACTCAACCTCAGGCTTGGTAACCGGCCAACAACTGCGATTCGCTCTGCAAGCCGATGGCTCGTCGCTGGCCACAGGCATGTATGACTACACCGTTGAGATCACGACGACTAAGTCGAGCGTAG
>JANRMD010000167.1:0-3057 GCA_033761895.1 Pirellulaceae bacterium
CTTGACCACTTCATCCGCAGCAAATCGATCGCGCACCACCGCCTTCTCAAACTCTTCCAAGGTGGCGCGTTGAGCATCATTGAGCGTCGCTTGCTCGCCGACCGATTCGCGACCGGCGATCTCACAAACGGCATCGAGCAACTGATACAACGCTCGCGTGCGCTCAGGCAACTTCGCTAAGTTCTTTTCTGGCGGACGCTGAATCTTCTTGTCGCTTGTCGTGCCATACAAGCGATTGACTTGGTGTGCACGATTCAACAGAAAAAAATCTTGACTCATAGGAACTTTCTAAGGAAGCGAGTTTCGAGAAGCTTAGCTGCGAGGATCTCAAGTCTACCGTCTCGAACCAGTTGACAGATATTCTTCTAGCCATTCGTAAGCTCGCATGCGAGTTTCATCGGGAAAATCATGCTCTGCATCTGGATATTCGAAAATGCATTTCTTCTCAGCCCCCATGAGTGAGTACAGCGGCCGGACACTGGCTTCACACTTCTTCACTCCCACAACGGCAAAGTTGGCATCGTTGACTGGAGCGCAAACAAAGAGCCCACGTGGTGCAATCGCCGCTAACACCTCGGGAAAGTTAAAAGGCATTTGCTTCGGATCACAATGAAACAGTTTGTCGATGCGCGGCATGTAACGTGAACTGCTCCATCCCTTCAGATTGCCGCCGTAATAGTCTTCAAACGCGTTGAACCCACAGCTGGTTACCGCACAGCGAATACGCTGATCAAAAGCCGCGGAGTAAAGCGAATTGTGGCCACCCAGCGAGTGCCCAATCGTACCGATACGGTCTCGATTCACGCACGGCAAGGTTTCCAACAGGTCCACTCCACGCACATTGTTCCAGATGGCTTTCATCGTGCCACTTCCAAAGCGATCAGTGTGCGCATCGAAATCATAGCTGTATTCTGCAAAACCAGGGTAATCCGGTACCAAGCACACGAATCCACGTTCCGCCAACTCGTGAGCGTACCAACGACTCACTTTCCCTCCCAATCCCAATAACTGTGCCTTGCCGAGTTCGAAATGAGTCGGATGCAAGCACAGCATCGCTGCGGCAGGCCCCTGGAGTTCCTTGGGAATCAACAGATAGGCAGGGACTCGATCACCGGGATCGGGCACGTAAGTCAACTTGATGCGATGGTACTTTTCAGTCTCATCCACGCTCACGATCTGCACATCCAAGTCGCAACGCAACGCAGACTCGGGAAACTCTCCCATCGCTTGTTCCATCTGCAACATCGCGTGGTGGCGACGCATGCCGTGCTCTAGCGGTGTCTGAATCGGTTTTCGCTGGCCATCTTCAATCAAGTAGCTGGTGTCTGCATGATCTGGGTACTGTGGAAGAACTTTATCTACCCGCATTGCGCCCTTGCCCGTCACAATCCCCGATGCATTTCCAGGCACTCGCAGATTCTCCAGCCAATGCAAGCCACATCTTGCCGGAGCCAAAATGTCGATATCGCCATCTTGATCCAGATCCGCGCACGTTGAATCTAGATCGATCCCACATGTGCCACCGAAGCTAATCAAATTGCGAGTCCATGTCTTGGCTGCTTTATCGAACGCATACCATTGAGTCTGTAGAGGATCGTTCTCACCAGGATCTTTTCCATCGTGGCCAAGATAGCGTTTCCCCGTCACAAGATCGTTTCGTCCATCTCCATCGATATCCGCTAGCATCAGGGTATGAGCGTTTGACCAGCTAGTATCAATGGCGTGCGTTTTCCACCTTCGCTGCTCGCATTGCTCAGCCACTTTCGACCACGCAGGAAGCAAATCCTGCGGCACCGTAAACTGACTCTCCGTAGCAGCTACTTGTTCTGTCCAGTAAAGCCCAACGTTGTGACCGCGCCCCCAGATTAAATCCGTATCACCATCGCCATCCACATCCGAACAGAGGATTGGCAATCCGCAATCTCTGGCTAATTCAAAGTCAGCGTGCCAAACCCAACGTCCACTTCTAGGGTCAACCGGACCTTCTGCCCAACCCTTTGGTGTCACAATATCAATTCGTCCATCACCATTGAGATCTCCTGCACCGATCCCATGCCCCATCACCTCGTCGGGTAATTTGTGCTTGACCAGTAACTTGCTATCTGCGGCCTCGGCCCTGGAGGGCAATTCATACCAGGCTGCATAGGTTGTTCCGTTTGGCAGAAGATCTAATTGCCCATCTCCGTCGATATCCACCAGCCGTCCCGTTTCGCTAGCGCCTGGTTCATCTATCAATTCCGTGGCCCACAATACCCCGTCGTTGTGCTTGCCAGGATTGCGGCACCAGTAAATGCTTTTGCTTCGGTAGTTGACACTGACAATGTCTAAATGTCCATCGCGATCCACATCAACCGCGAGGTTCGAGTAGTCATCGAAACGCCCACCGATCTTCGCGACTTCACGAAACTTGTGCTTCAATTCAAACTTTGGTCCTTCGTACCAAAACGCTCCGCAAACAATGTCCGGCTGGCCGTCACCATTCATGTCCATCGCCGTCGCCGAACTAAACTCCGACTCAGCGTTCACCAAGTGCACACGAAACGCCGGTGGCTCAACGGCCGAAACGGAAAGCGGCTGAAGGCCAAGGCCAGTGAAAAACACACCCGCCAGCAGAAAACCGAATAGTCGCAGCATGCCTGTGCCCAATCGCAATTTGTGAAGACAATCCAATTCACTTCCAACCGACGTGACACATCTTAGCCGATCCAGATTCGATTTTCCGCTAGAATAAGGGACGAGAAAATCGACGGCGGGAATTTTTCATCCGCCCCAGGTGGATCGCCCCCTGCCAAGTGCGATCACGGCCGCTTGGTGGATCGCTCCTGCCAGGTGCGATCACGGGTGCTCGGGGATCGCTCCTGCTAGGTGCGATCACGGGTGCTTGGTGGATCTCTCCTGCCGCGTCTGCCCCCGTCACACCACGCCCCCCCCAGTCCTATTGGGACTAACGCTTCAAGTTTGCGTTCATCGCTGGGACTTTGCCCGACTGCCCCAACGCCAGGTGAGCGAAGGACTCATCCAGTTGTCCCTGCAATTGCAAGGCGTTGGGATTGCTCG
>JANRMD010000168.1:0-4569 GCA_033761895.1 Pirellulaceae bacterium
TGGTGGCAAGTACTACGCGAACGTTTCGGGCAACCGATGCGAGATTCAAATCGATGCCGAGAAGCCTCGCGGTGGCTGGGACGCGACCAACCTCGCAACCGGCAAGAAGATTCTCATTAAGAGCGCTCAACGCCTTCAGGGAGAAGTGGGTGCAAAGCGAGGACGCGCGAAGGTCACCACCGAGGGCAACGTAACGGTGGTTGAGAACGAACCAGCAACGGTCGAAACAATCGGAGGCGAATCGTCCACAACGGTTGCGGTTCTCAAGAAGCCACGCAAGGCAAAGGCGGCAGCCACCGAGACAGCAGACGCCGGCGAGAAGCGATTGAGCTGCGTCGCTGCTGCCTTGAAAGTTCTTGGCGAATCGAGCGAACCTATGAATGCTCAAGAGCTGATCACCGCGATGGAAGCCAAAGGTTACTGGACCAGTCCCAGTGGCAAGACGCCTCACGCGACCTTGTACAGCGCAATCCTCCGCGACCTGGCCAAGGGCGACGATAGCAAGTTTGTGAAGACCGAACGCGGACGCTTCACCGTTCGAGGCTAGGAGACCGAACCGGTGAAACACTTTTACGATTTGCGAACGGTGGATGACCTGGCCGACGGCGAGATCGCAACGCCAGAGCCAGGCATCACCTACGATCTGCGAACGATCAACAATCGCAAGCTCAACGTCGGCAGCGTGGTGGACGTGATCCGCCAAGGTCCCACGCTGTTCGCCCGAACCACTAGCGGAGACTCGATCGCGGTCTCCGGTAACGGCGCTGCCATCTTGGTACCGCACGATTTGTAGACAAGCCCGAAGCACGGAACGCTTCCCACCAATCGCCCCACGTTTGCACCGTGCGGGCGTTTTCTCGTTGATGCGAACACAAGTACATCCAGCAACACAACGCGACACGTCGCGAAACTGCGGTTCGCCGGCGCAGCCACATGTTTGGAAGAAATTCGCAAAACATGCTCGCATGTTGGCTTGATGTTTTGCGTCTTTCCTGGCTGACTGTTGGGGATCGTCTTTCGTTTCTCCAACAACCAGGAACCAACTATGGCCAAACCAACCCTTGAGCCGGCAGCTCCCTACGAGAACCTTCACCTCGTTGCCCGCGACTACCTCGATCGACTGCGTCAATCGCTCGACGCATTGCAACAACCCGATGACCCAGCGCTGCGTTGGCGGAACGTTCACACGATGGCCCAGGTCAACGCACGCCTGGCTCAAGCCGGCGAACTGCTCGACAAACTCAACGCGACCACCAAATGAAAAAAGGAACCAAGGACCATGCACACACGATTGAAGAAAGGCGATCGCATCCGCTTGGTGTCGATGCCGCAAGATCCAGACCCGATCCCCGTTGGATCGCTGGGGACCGTCGTTGATGTTCACGAGCATCACGATTGGACGCAGGTCGATGTCGATTGGGACAACGGCCGCTCCCTCATGCTGACGATGCCCGACGATTGTGTCGCCATCGTCGCCCCCAACCACCACGAACCATCGAAGTAAGGAAACGAACCTATGTCCACAAGAGCAACGATTGCCTGCAAGCAGGAAGATGGTCGCTACGCTGCTATCTATCTTCACTTCGATGGCTACCAAGACCACGCCGGCAGAGTCCTCAAAGAACATTACACATCGATCGAGTCGGCGCGAACGTTGGTCGCAGGCGGCGATATTCGTTCGCTCGCCAACGACGGAACGCCCGAACGATTCACCGACGGCAACCACGCGGTTGTCATGCCCACTCGCGCAGCCTTGCATGAATTCGCTAGGAACTGCGGAGCGGAGTACATCTATGTCTTTGAAGATGAGGCTTGGCATAGTCATAAGCTTTGACGTAATGAATTGTCCCACTACTTTCTATCGCTAGATGGTTTTCGCACTGATTGCACAATGTAAGTTGCGTTCTTTGGCTCTTTCTTGTCCCATCTCCGGTGACATGGGACACACAGCCATCGGACATCGAGCGGTCTGTCATAGTCATAGTGGGCACCTTCAATTTGCCGATCCGATCCACCGCATTCTTCACATTCGGTGGGGCGAGCTATCTTTCCGGTCTGAACGTGATAGCGAAGTAGACCTTGCGCCCGTCTTGCTTTAGCGGTGGTTTTGCGAATCGTCATTCTTCCAGTAGATGCCGCTGCATACTTGCAATTCTTCGAACAGAACTTTCGTTTCAAGTGGTCGGCAGGCCCGAAAAGTTGTCCGCAGTTCTTGCAAACAAGGAATGTTGGTGCACGAAGTAGTTGACCACACAACTCCGAGCACGCTTTCCGGCCTGACTTCCCAACAAAAAGGCGATTGCAAAACTTGCATTGCCGTATGGCAACGCCGTGGCAGTCCTTGCACCTCGATGCTAGTTTGTTGGTGCCCGATCGATGGAAAAGGGTAATCGGCAGTTCCCTTCGACAGAACCTACAACGTTTCAAACCGGTTTGAGCGATGTCCACGTTGCACCATCCCTTTCACGCACAGGTTCAGTCCCAGTGAACTTAAAGTAGCGCTGGCAGATAACGTCTGAGTACAACGAATCGAGCTCCATCAGGAATGCGTTGCGTCCAGACTGTTCAGCGCCGATTAGCGTTGAGCCGCTACCTCCGAAAAGATCGAGCACGTTTTCACCTTGGACCGATGAGTACTGCATCGCGCGGATCGCTAACTCAACGGGCTTCTCCGTCAAGTGGATCATCGACTGCGGATTAACCTTCTTCACTTGCCATAGATCCGTCGCATTCTTGGGACCGTAGTACTTGTGCCCAGCTCCTTCCTTCCAGCCATAGAACGCCCATTCGTGGGCACCCATAAAATCCTTGCGAGTCAAGACAGGATGCTGCTTGTCCCAAATGATCGACTGTGAAAAGTACAGCCCATGCTTCTTAAGCACTGGTGGATAGTTACCGCAGTTGGCGTAGCCGCCCCAGATGTAGAAACAGCGACCTGGCAGTAAGACTCGGGCAATGTTGCCAAACCAATCGTCAAGCAACTGATCAAAAGCCTCGTCGCTAACGAAGTCATTTGCTAATGGACGATCTTTCGCTCGAAGTTTCTTGTGCGTCGCCGCATGCTTCGGTTTGCCGGTCTCATGATCAACACCGAATGAAGCAGCATTCCCTTGGCCACCTTTGAGTCTCGATGCAGCTCCATCGTTGGTGAATGACGATAAGCCAGCCGCGATCGCGTTGTTGGATCGCGGCTCAACTTTGACGTTATAGGGCGGATCAGTGTTGACGAGGTGGATCGCAGCGCCGGCCAGCAAACGATCCAGGTCTGCCGGCGATGAGGAGTTGCCACAGAACAACCGATGGTTACCGAGGATCCAAAGATCGCCTGCTTGAGTGACCGCTTCGTCTGGCGGCTCGGGTATCTCGTCCGGATCGGTCAAGCCTTCGTTGACGCCGGTATCCATCAGCTTCGCGAGCTCCTCAGCGTTGAAACCCAGGAGCCCGAGGTCGTAATTCGCTTCCTGCAATGCCGACAATTCGATCGGCAACAGATCGTAATTCCATTCCGCGATCTCAGCGGTCTTGTTGTCAGCGATCCGATAAGCACGTACCTGCTCCGGTGTGAGGTGCGTCGCGACAACGACCGGCACTCGCTCGAGGCCGAGTTTCTGTGCGGCCTTCAATCGCGTGTGGCCGACGATGATGACGCTGTCGCTATCAACAACCAATGGCTGCGCGAAGCCGAACTCCTTGATCGAAGCGGCGACTGCATCAACGGCTTTGTCGTTGTTGCGAGGGTTGTTTTCATACGGGCGAACGCGATCGAGCGTCCACATTTCAATCTGCAAAGCATTGATGGTTGACATACTGGTATTCCTTCCTTGATGGACTCGTGTTGTTAATAGATCACTGAGCTTTGGGGGCTTACTTGGCGTTGATGGGCCTATGCTGTGTTTGCGGCGCGTCGGCTCTGAGGGTTCTCGCTGCATTCCGTCGTGCTTTGCGAAGCATTCGTTTCAACGCTTCATCCCAGGTTGTTGGCTGCGGCTTTGATTGTTTCGACGCCACCTCGACCGATTCTCGCTTTGCAATCGCACGCCTGGCGGCTGCGTTGAATCGCTTCAATTCCCGTCGCAGGGCTGTATCCCAATCCATGAAAATTTCCTTGTGAAAATGGGGCGAAAGTCGCCCGGACTAAAAAAACAAACTGTGTCGAGTAGCGCGGCTGTTCCCACGACCCAAGAAAGTGGTGGTTTTTGGGGGAGGACCCATCGTTTGGGGCTTGCGAGTGCCATAGTGGCAGACGCAACGTGGGGCCACTGTTGGCCCACTGACGCGTCGTCGTGCTGGCTGGGCGTTGCACTCGAATGCGGTGCAACGGTTGCGACAGTCGCGAACGTGTGCGGTGACTTGCGATTGCTCACTCATGAGCAACCTCGGATGATGTTGCCCGCTTGCTTCCAAAGTTGGTGGGCATTCGTAGGCGTCCAATTGCGGATGTTCTCTTCACCACCGCCTGCGCCGTGAGACATCTCCCAGTAGGTCACATCGGGATTGATTCCGAATGCGGCTGATGCATCAGCGGGGATGGATTCAATCTCACCGGTTGGCTTCCAGCACTCGCCGAAT
>JANRMD010000169.1:0-4988 GCA_033761895.1 Pirellulaceae bacterium
AGCTATCGCATTGGCGAGCTTGAACGGTCGCTGCTCACTTTCCTAAACAGCACCAATACGCTTGCCCAAGTGCTGAAGCTGCTTCGTAAGCAGCGCCAGTATGAGACGCTCGATGAACAGCATTTCTTGCTGACCGTTGAACAACTGCAGAGGAACGGATTGATTCGTTCTTCGCGGACTCTAGCCGGTCTTGGTACAGTCCAGCAGAGGCAACACAGAGCAGCGGCGGCGCGTGTCCAGTCGTGGTTGGCGGGTTTCGTTTCGTGGCAATTGCGAGGCTTGCAACCCGATGCGTGGCTTGCCAAGTTAGCGCCGCATACAAACGCGATGTTCTCGTGGACCGCGGTTGCTTTCTGGCTGATAACGGCGGCAGTAACCTGTCTGGCAGTCCTGCTTGAGTTTCCAAGGCTAGCCGCTCAAGCATCAGCCTGGCAATGGATCGTGCATCCTGTTCAGGGAAGTGCGCTGTTTGCGGTTTTTGTGCTCACACGAGGCTTGCATGAATTGGGGCATGCGCTCGTGTGCAAGCGTCATGGGGTACGCTGTCCTGACATTGGCTTGTTCGTTGTCCTTGGTGCACCTTGCGTGTACTGCGACGTGTCGGAAAGTTGGCAATTGCCAAGTCGCTGGCAACGGGCTGCGGTGGCAGCTGCAGGCATGTATGTCGAGTTGATTGTGGCGACTTTAGCGGCTTGGGTTTGGATGCTCACGATTGATGGTCCTGCCAACACGGTAGCATTACAAACCATGTTTGTCTGTTCGGTCAGTACGGTGCTGATCAACGCCAATCCGCTGATGCGTTTTGATGGTTACTACATACTTAGCGACATTCTCGATGAATCCAATCTGCGAGGCCGCGCTGACGCGTTGGCTGACGCGCGGCTATACCATTGGATTCTCGGGCGATCGGTGGAGTTGAGTAACGTAGCTGGAGGTGCCTATGAAAATCTGCTGTGCTTATTCAGTTGGTTGGGGTGGGTTTATCGGGCGGGTTTGTCGCTGGCGATAGCAGGTTTGCTGGTGTCAATTTATGAATCGTGGAATCTCGCTTGGATCGGCAGAACGATCGCCGCCTTAATCCTCATTTCGTGGTGGGGAATTCCGAGCGTTAAACTGGCAAAGAACTTGATTCAAATGGCTGAGAAGACTAATAAGCGGTGGCGGTTGGCCTTGGTGACAGCCCTGTTTGTAGGATTGGTGGCGCTGTTACCCATCCCCTACCGACAATTCGGAAGTGGTTGGGTGCAGCCCGAGAGTATGCGTGGAGTCTATGCGCCGGCAACGGGCATCTTGGAATACTCGGAAGATCTGCCTGACTCGGGCGAGGCGGTTGAAGCCGACAGGCTGCTGTTTTCTCTTTATGATGCGGAAGCCGTCCAGGAAGTGATTCGCGCTCGCGAGCTGAGTGAGCGCGCGGGGGGGGATTTCAAGTCGCATCAGGAGACACAATCTCAAGATACCGAGTGGTATCGGGTTGCGTTCGACAACGCCCAAAAGCGTTGGCGAGAGGCAACGGAGGAGCTCAACAAGCGCGAACTCAAGTCCCCGCGTTCTGGTCGATTCCTGGCGATGCCCGCCCCACCGCCAGCGGGACCTTGGAGCTTGGCTGCCGACGCGTTGCAGTACAATTGGGACAGCGCAACTCAAGCCGGACGGCTGATTCCGAAAGGAACCATGCTGGGAGCGGTCTGCGGGTCGCAAATGGTGGCCGTCATTCCGCTCAGCGACGCGCAATTGGAATGGGTATTTTCTGGTACGGAAATCAGGCTGCGGTGTGTGGAGCGGCCGTCGGAAGTGTACCGCTGCAAGGTCGATCAAGTCGTACCGCTGCAAGATGCCAACGCGGCGTGGCGATTGATGAATGGAGATATGACGGAAGGATCTACACCTGCCGCTAACGCTGGGGCATCCAATACCGGGCAAGTGCAGGCTAAGGCAGCGGCAGCTTATGCAGCCCAGCTGGTATTGCCGCCGGGAGTAGAGTTCTCTGTAGGAGCAAAAGTCGATGGAGTATTTATTGCTCCATCGCAAACACTCGGATCGATCGGCTATCGTTGGTTGAAGCAAAATCTCCGCTGGTTGGCAGACTGAAGCGTCGAAGATTCGCCTTCTTTCTGGACACATTACTCCGCTTGTTCCTGTTTCGGATGTAAGAGACAATGCGGGCTTGCGTAGGCCAAGGAAAACCTACTTAAGAATTCTTTGCTACTGGAGACATCAGTCGCTTAGTGGGTACCCTTTCGATGGAGAATTATTGAGCATGTTGTCGAAGCTGCGTCCTTACTTTTCTTTCATAGTTCTGTGCACCATTCTTTCAAATTGGATGTTCGCACCTCCATCAGTGTTGGCCGAAGACTCGAAACCGCCGCGTGGGTTGAATGCGGTACCGATTCCCAAGGACAATCCAAGTTCAGCAGAAAAGATTGAACTTGGAAAGCAATTGTATTTCGACAAGCGACTTTCGGCGGATGACACGGTGTCATGTGCTAGTTGTCATGATCCGAAAAAGGGGTGGTCCAATGGAGAAAAGACCGCTGCTGGTGTAGGTGGCCAACGTGGAGGACGCAGTTCACCCACGGTGATCAACTCGGCTTACCAAGCGTTTCAGTTTTGGGACGGCCGGGCTGGATCACTTGAACAGCAAGCCGTTGGTCCAATTGCCAATCCCATTGAGATGAATTTGCCGCTCGAACATGCCGTTGCCAAGATCGGTGCGATCAAGGGCTATCAAGAACAATTCCAAAAAGTCTTTGGTCAGCCCGTAAGTGCAGAGAACATCGGCAAAGCCATTGCCGCTTTTGAACGAACGGTTTTAGCCGGTGATGCGCCCTACGATCGCCTGCGTGCTGGTGATGAGTCTGCGATGTCGATCCAAGCTTGGGAGGGAATGCAACTGTTCTTTGGCAAGGCGAATTGTTCAAGCTGTCACAGTGGCCCGAACTTTACGGATAATGGATTCCACAATATTGGCGTGAGCTTTAACGCGGAGAAACCGGACTTAGGACGATTTGAAATTTCCAAAATGGAAGGTGACAAAGGGGCTTTCAAGACGCCGACCTTGCGTGAGATCGCTCGCACTGCACCTTATATGCACGACGGCAACTTGGCGACGTTGGAAGAAGTCGTTGACTACTACGACAAAGGCGGCACCCCCAATCCCTATCTGGACGAGGAGCTTTTCCCTCTGAAGTTGAGCGCCGAGCAAAAGGCTGCACTGGTTGCATTTCTCAAGGAAGGGTTGGCGAGCAAGAGCTATCCGGACATCGAACCGCCGAAGCTGCCCGAATGAAGTTGGCCCGGTTCTTAAAAAGGCCGGTGTACTTTTGCGGGGCGAAAGGCGACAATTAGAGATCCAACTACGACCTTCCGAGTCCTTTCCCACATAAGTCGTTTCAACCACGGAGTTTCCAATCGTGAAGTCATTTAGAAATTTTATTCTGCTTAGTTCAATCGGACTTGGCAGTTTTGCATTGCTCAATAACGCCAGCGCTCAAGATGAACCCAAGCCAGCGGCCGAAGCAGCTCCAGACGCCAAGCCAGCAGACGCCAAGCCAGCAGATGCCAAACCCAGCGAATCCAAGGGGCGTGCAATTCTGACGGACCTCGACAACCCAGCTGGTATCGCAATCCAGCCTGAGACCGGTATCGTCTTCGTTTCGAACTCGGGCGCTTCGCAGATCATCAAAGTCGTCAACGGCAAAGCGGAGCCGGTCATCACGGATTTCCCCGTGGATGTTTACGGTAAAGGCCCTAAGTACAACATCGGCCCCTTGGGATTGCTGTTCCTGGACAAGAAGACGCTTGTGGTTGGCGGCGGCGGATTCCCTGACGGGCAAGACTTGCTGCGAGTTTACGAATTGCCTGAAGATGGCAAGCCGATCAAAGCAGACGCCATGAAGGCCAGCTTCCCGTTGGTTGAATCGGGTGAGGTTAAGGGCGAAGGTAACTTCTATGCACTAGCCGCTACCCCTGAAGCCATTTATGTGACTTGCAATGGCGACGACACCAAGGGTTGGGTTTCGCGGGCAGCGCTCAAGGGAACTGAAGTTGGACCCTTTGAACGCTACTTGGCCACTAAAGAAGCAACTCAAGTTGATGCACCTGTTGGAATCACGATTAGCCCTAAAGGCAATTACTTGGTGGTCGGCCAAATGGGAGAGATCACTGTTCCGAATGATAGCCTGTTGACGTTCTACGATGCCACCAGCAAAGAAATGCTGTTGAACCTCAAGACGAACTTGCACGACATCACCGCTGTGGCTTATAGCCCTCGGGGGCAGCTGTATGTTCTCGACTACGCTTGGGCCGACACGACTCAAGGTGGCCTGTTCCAAGTTTTGGAAGACAAGACAGCCGAGTCCGGGATGCGCACCAAGAAAATCACTGGTCTGGACAAGCCCACGGCCATGGTCTTCGATGCTGATGGGGCCTTGTACATCACCGTAATTGGTGAAGAGAAGAAGGGTCAACTGATTCAGATTCCACCAGGGTTGTAATTGTACGGCACCTTCAGGCCGAACTGACTTTTTCACAGCGGTGGCTACAAGCCACCGCTCCTTGGCAAATTCGCTATGCAGCAATTGCGGTTGATGGGGTTGGTGTTGATCATTACCGCGATCTTTCTCGCGTTAGCCGCAGCGATTACTCAAACCACTCATATCCGTATCCAGACCGCCGCTACTGATAGCACTGGCACAAATGGCGTTGGCAACGTTGACGGCCCCTCGCAAGCGAGCAATCTGAACGGTGGCATGATCTTGCCCCCACCCGGTTTGGGCGAAGCTAGTTTGGGTGACCTAAATTCTCCGCTGGACTCCAGTGCCGTCCAATTCACTTCCGTACCCGTTGTCTGGCCATTGATAATTGCAGGCGGAGTTGGGTCGTTGCTGTGGTTTATGCTTTCCAGCGAAACGCCAAGCCCCAAGCAACGGAGAAGGCTAAGGGTTAAGGGCTAATGTCGCACGATTATCCCAATCGTAGCTGCAACA
>JANRMD010000170.1:0-3861 GCA_033761895.1 Pirellulaceae bacterium
ATGAACACCCACCTCAAATGCACACTGCTGGTAACTTTTGGTTTTTGCGTAAGCGTGGCCCGTGCCCAAGACCAGGATTGGGCGAGCTATCTGGGCAGCCAAGAGCGTAATCTCTATTCGCCGCTCAAGCAGATCAACCTAGGGAACGTGGCCAATCTGAAAGTTGCTTGGACCTATGAAACCGGCAATGAGGCTGAATACCAAGCCAACAACCTGATTTTCAATGGTGTGTTGTACACTCCAACGGCGACTCGAAAAGTCATCGCGCTCGATGCCGCGACCGGTAAAGAACTCTGGCAATGGGATCCAGCCCAAGAACACACCGGACCTGGCAGCCCACGCCAGCGAGGCTTGGTGTTCTGGGCAAACGAAACGGGCGGCGAGCAGCGTATCTTCACAGCCGTCAATGGATTTCTGTTTGCCATCGATCCGAAGACTGGCAAAACGATTCGCAGTTTTGGGGACCAGGGCTCAATCAATCTTGGTTCGGGACTGAACACGCCGGGCGTTACCTACAAGGACATGCTAATCCTGGGCGGGCTGGGTGGCAAAGGTGCGTTGCGGGCCTTCGATGTTCGCACTGGCGAACAACGCTGGATCTTTCATTTGATTCCGCGACCAGGCGAGTTTGGATATGAGACTTGGCCCGCGGAGGCTTATAAGACCGCCACGGGATTGATGCCTTGGTGCGGTCAGGCACTCGATGAAAAACGTGGCATCGTCTACGCAGCCACGAAGACCGCCGAGCCTGATTTCTACGGCGGAGAACGCCACGGTAGCAACTTGTTCGCCAACAGCATCGTGGCCTTGAACGCGGCCACGGGTGAGCGGCTATGGCATTTTCAGATCGTGCATCATGATCTATTGGATAAGGACTTGCCGTGCGCGCCTGTCTTGCTGACGGTGACCCATGAAGGCAAGCAGATTGATGCAGTGGCTCAGGGGAGCAAACATGGTCTGCTGTTTGTGTTCGATCGAGTCACCGGTAAACCGCTGTGGCCGATCGAAGAGCGACCGGTTCCGCAATCGGACTTGGTTGGCGAGCAAGCTTGGCCAACCCAACCGTTCCCGACCAAGCCGCCGCCCTTGATGCGTCAAGCCTACACCGAGGCGGACGCGTCCGACATTTCGCCACAGACTTATCAGATGACGCTGGATAGAATTCGAGCGGCTCCGAACTTTGGGCCTTTTCCAGCACCTAGTTTGCAAGAGTCGGTGATGTTCCCAGGATTTGATGGTGGCATGGAATGGGGAGGTGGAGCGGCAGATCCAGATGGAATCTACTATGTCAACGTGAATGAGATGCCTTGGCTGTTGCAGATGATCGAGACTCGTCATGCCGATGGAACGGAACTCACGGCTGGCGAACGCGACTACGTGCTTTATTGCGGCGTGTGTCACGGTTTGGAACTCAAAGGCAACGCTGAACTGAAGTTCCCACCGCTGCTTGAGATTGACAAGCGAAAGACACGTGCGGAAATCGAGCAGATGACGCGACTTGGTCGTGGTCGGATGCCAGCCTACGACTCCATGCCGGAAGAGAAACGCGTTGCCATACTTGATTACGTCCTCAGCAAAAGTGCACCCCCAAAAGAAGCGAACGACAAGCCTAAGAAGCCTGCAACGGACGACGCACCTGCCAAACCGGCTTATGCTTTTGGAGGATTTCGACGTTGGTTGGACGATGAAGGTTATCCAGCGATCAAGCCACCTTGGGGAACATTGAATGCAGTGGACCTCAACACGGGTGAAATCAAATGGAAAGTGCCGCTGGGTGAATATCCTGAATTGACCGCTAGAGGGATCCCGCCCACGGGAACGGAGAACTATGGCGGACCATTGGCGACCGCGGGCGGCCTGATCTTCATCGGAGCAACCGCGGACGAAACCTTCCGTGCATTTGACAAACAAACCGGGAAAGTGGTTTGGCAAGCCAAGTTGCCCTTTGGTGGCAATGCGAGCCCAAGCACTTACATGGTCAATGGCAGGCAGTACGTCGTCATCTCAGCCGGTGGCGGCAAGAGCGGACGAAAACGCGGCGGAACTATCGTTGCGTTCGCGTTACCGTAAAGTAGTTCACACGAAGAACGCAAACCGAAGAATCCAGTCAATGATGGTCTAACGCTGCGGGTGTTGCGCTGTTTTGATTTAGAGGAAAAGCGCCCGACAGTTTACCCAGCCCAGCGTAAAGGGCCCGTTGAGCTGGGCTAAAGACAAACGTTGGCGTCTAAATCAGTGACAACAATTTCGTTCGTAAAAGGTGATGGCAAGTCATAGATTGATGCAAGCCAGTCACAGAACTGAGCATCGACGCTTATGGAAGCACAATCGTCTATCCAATCGAGGTTACGTCGTTCTCGTCGCAATCGATTTCGAGGAAGGCGATAGAGTGTGACGAAGTTGAGTTTCCTCCAAAAAGTGGATGGCTGGCGATGTGGCGTTGTGTACGGACGAACGGCGGGGTTCAGCGAGCCCGAGAGATTGACTCAACGCAAGTCAAACCGGCTGATCGAGGGGCTTCGTCTGCAACCCATTGTTCTGTTTTGTCTTTGTCCGCAACAGGAAAAACATAGGAGTGTAAAGGAAGCAGGCCCAAGGAATTGTACACCGTAGCCGATAGAGTTGCGATTCTAATTGTGCTTCGCGCTGATAGTAGGCAACCGGATCTTTTGACCATGAATTAATGTCATCAGGATCGTTTCCATTCGTTTGTGACATTCCATCACGCCCCAGTGAGTAAACTGCAAATTGGCGTCTTCCGTTGCGATCTGACCGTTCGACAACCTGAAATGGATTGCCCCACGGATCATGATCCACCTGGGCTCTAGGCGTTCCTTGTAGTTCCGGCGGGTCGGTTTGAAGCGTTTTTCCCTCAGTCCACCGTTGAAGTGAATCCACCGTCCAGGACGGACGTGGGATGAATCGGCTCTCGATGTCTAACCTATTCAAGTCATTCAACGCTCTCACCCAACTGTATGAGATCAATCGCATCGAAAACGGGTAAGCAACAACCCAAGCAATTGCGAATGCAAGCGGAAGTGCAAGCAGTTGCCGTAAGTTCATAAGCACTTTCAGAAAACAGAACGACGGCGGTAACCGATGCCGCCGAGCTTGATGTTGATGTAAGTAACGACGCTACCGGCGGCTTCGGTTCACCGCTTGGTTCGTTGATTTGTGCTCAGCAAGGCACCTCTCGAAGTGGGTCTGAAGGAATTCCAGACGCGCCGCCAAATCCGTAGGAACGACATCGCGGTCCGGTGCGCCCAGCATTTTGCCCAGTATGATCTCACAAACATTGCTGATCGGACGACTGACCGGTTCGACACCATGGAAATCTACGACGCAACGAGTCGGAGTTTTATCTGAAAGTCGTTGAATTAGAAATGGTGCGGCGTCCAGGCCACAATCATACAGCTTCTCGGCAGTATTGCGATGTATAGTGCCAAACCGTTCCTTCAGCTCTTCAGGGATGTCCTCCGGAAACTCGATGCGGCGTTCTTGCAAGGTACTAATAAAGTCATCATCCGATGACGGCACCATAAAGCTATGCCATTCAAAATCCTTCAAGCGATCGATCAGGTCAATGATCTTTCGAGTTTGCGGATCGTCAGCAGCACTGGGAAGTGGCTGCGTAGGTTCTCGGCAACCAAGAAGAATTGCGACTATCCAAAGCATTACAATCGGAGTGACGGTGCTATGGTTCATCTTAGAATCCATTCAACGAACGACCGCGATCAGCCGGTTCGAGGGGATTGGGTGTTTAGTAAGCGCGACGTTACCGAGAACTCGGTTGCATCGCTTTGGTATGCCTGGCATGCCGACTAACTTGTGGGGTGTAAGTCCCCTGTACGAGAACGAGAC
>JANRMD010000171.1:0-12168 GCA_033761895.1 Pirellulaceae bacterium
AGCAGACCAACCTCCTCGGCGCAGTCCATCCCTGTGACGCGATATTCTAGACGTTGTTTTGTATCGGTTTTCATGGCCTTGTTTCGCGTTCTTTCGTATGAACAATTTCCAAGTCCCGAATGACCGTTTCCAATTGACGTGCTAAATCCTTTAGGGCAAGAAGTCCAACCAAACGAAACACCTCTTGACCGTTGCCAATCACTAAGGTTGTCGGATAGCGATCAATGGAATACTTTTGGCGGCAAAACTCTTGCTCGTCGCCGTTAATCAGCACCAATTTTATGTTGCCTCCAAAACTCTCCGCCACGGTATCCAGAGTAGGCATCATCTCGTGACAAGGTTGGCACCACGGAGCATGGAACATTACAAGCACAGGAAGTCTCGCTTCGATAACCTCTCGCTGCAACGTCGCGTCGGTTACATGCACGGCATATCGACTGGCGACAGACTGACTCCGCGATGCAATACGGCCGCGTTGGTGTGCGAGGCTCCAAGCCAACACAGCCAACGCAGCGAATACAAATGCACTTAGCCCCAATCGCCAGGTCCAGTTAGAAGCCACTTCAACGCCCGATCATTCGGTTGGTTTTGGCGGTTTGCTTCCAGTCTTGGCTTCATAGGTGGCTGCGAATTTTTCGAATCGCTTTGGACCGCAAATAAAGCATTGCGACTCAGGACGATCGTGCTCTTTGCACCAGTCACCGGACTCTTTGAACTTCGCTACGAGCGACTTGTCGCATCGAGCGCATTCACTTTCTGGGACACCATGCTCGACACACCACCAACCTCCGTGACTCAAATCGGCTTTCTTTGCTGATGATGCAGAGGTACTACCCGATGCGCTATCAGACTTGTTGCAGCCAGCAACACCGAACGCAATTGTAAACACCAAAGCGAAGGCGACGCTCGCTCGGTAGTTATTCCAACTCGACTTCAAAAACACACTCATTGCAAAGCTCCTTCGGCATCGCCGAAAAAAGGGTTAAACACGAACTAATCGCAACCTGACGCGTCTGCGAGGGACTGAGGGAACAGTCCCTTGCTTTCGCGGCGGTTTACGAGTTCTGGCACATCGCGAGGTTTAAGCAAACTCTCTGGATACGATGCGATAGAATCATCTAAATCGGACAGGGGAACAGAATCTGCTTGGCTAGTTTCGTCATGGCCATCGCCTTGAATCTTCTCGATTGGTGAGTTGAACACAACATATAGCACGCGCAGGACGAGCAAACTCATCACCATTGCGCTGCATACGCCGCCAATGACAACCGTGGCCAGTGGGCGTTGTACTTCTGCTCCCATGCCGTCACTAAAGGCCATTGGAACGAATCCGAGGCTTGCTACCAGAGTCGTCATCAGGATCGGGCGAAGCCTAGTCATTGCTGCTTCTTCGACCGCATCGTCTAGTGATTTCCCTTGGCGACGCAATTGCCGAATCGTTGAGACCAATAGCATGTCGTCGAGAACCGCGACACCCGACAGCGCGATGAAGCCGACGGCTGCTGAAATCGAAAACGGCATGTCGCGTATCCACAACGCCAGTATGCCCCCTATCCAAGCGAATGGGACGCCCGTAAATACTCGCAACGAGTCGACCCAATTGCGATAGGTCATGTAGAGCAGTGACAGAATCATAAGCAAAGCAATCGGAACGACGATCATCAGCCGTGTCTGTGCGCGTTGTAGATTCTCAAACTGCCCGCCCCACTCGACACGGTACCGACCGGGCGGCAAGGCAACTTTTTGTAAAATGGTCTGACGCGCTTCCGCGACGAAGCTTCCCAGATCACGTCCTCGCACATTAGCCTCTATCGTGATGCGTCGCTGATACCAGTCTCGCTTGATCGTATTGGGGCCTTTCACTTTTTCGATCGTGGCCAGCCGTGACAGCGGGATACGTTCACCTGATGCCGTGCCGACTAGGATCTGCCCAATAGCTTCAGGATTGACTCGTGCGTTCTCCGGCAATCGAATGATCAGTGGGAACCGCAATTGGCCTTCGAACACCTCGCCAACGTTGTGCGTTCCCAAAGCGCGTACCAGATTCATGACCGAACTCGCCGAGACACCATAGCGAGCGATTTCATCCTGCCTAATACGAATCTGAAGCACGGGTTGCCCAGAGACTTGTTCGACTTTCACATCTTGAGCACCGGGGATCGAATTGAGCGTTCGCTCGATCTCGGCCGCTTTGGTCACCATCAAATCGAGATCATCTCCGTAAAGGATGGCTGCGACGTCCGAACGTACGCCTGATATCATTTCATTCATTCGCATTTCTATCGGTTGCGACATCGCCAATCGCGGCCCCGGAAGATCTCGTAACTCCTCTTGTACGAGATTGGTCAACTCTTCCTGATTCGCGGCGCGTTTCCAATGGCTCCTTGGATGGAGCGTGATAAAAAGGTCTGTAAGTTCGGTTCCCATCGGATCAGTCGCAACTTCGGCGGTACCTACCCGACTCCACACCTGAGCGATCTCATTGGGGAATTTTTCAAGCAACACTTGTTCCATCCGCGTGTTGTAGCGAATGGACTCCTCCATCGTCGTTCCGGCTAGGCGTACGACGTTCATCGTGATCGCGCCCTCCGAAAGTCGAGGTACGAACTCAGAGCCAAGGTTGGGTGCCACCAGCGCAAAGACGCTTACAAGCAGAAGCAATGCCGATCCGATGACGAACGCTTTGTGATGCATCGTGAATCGCAAAACCGGTGCATAGATTCGCTTGAGCATACGAATCAAAATCGGTTCTTTCTCCTCGATCTTCTTCGGCAGAAAGAGACTTGCCAAGACTGGCATCAGTGTAAGCGAAAGAACCATCGACCCAGCGAGAGCCATGATGACCGTGAGGGCCATCGGTCGAAAGAGCTTGCCCTCCACACCTTCCAACGTCAGGATGGGAAGATAGACAATCATGATGATCAGTTCGCCAAACATGGTCGGCTTGCGCACTTCGATAGCTGCATCGCGGATGACTTGCAATCGACTTCGGCCGCCTTGATGATGTGCCATGTGACGAACGCAATTCTCGATCATCACCACAGAGCTATCAACGACGAGTCCAAAGTCGATCGCTCCCAGACTGAGCAAGCTGGCTGCGATTCCGAACTTCAGCATGCCCGAAAAGGCGAACAGCATCGACAATGGAATCGCCATTGCGACGATGATGCCGGCTCGTAGATTCCCCAAGAAGACGAACAGGACAGCAACAACTAGAAGTCCACCTTCGAACAAATTCTTTTGGACTGTATGGATGACCTGATCGATCAATTCGGTGCGATCATACACTGTCTGAATCTTCACTCCAGGAGGCAAGCTTGATTGGATCGCCTGGACCTTCTCTTTGATGGCCCAAGTGACGTGGTGGCTGTTCTCGCCCATGAGCATGAATCCAAGGCCGAGAACGGCCTCGCCTCGACCGTTTGCCGTCACTGCACCGCGACGTATCTCGTAGCCAATCTCTACGTTGGCAACGTCGCGCACCCGCACGGGCACCCCTTGCTGCGAAGTGATGACAATGTCTTCGATTTCCTTCAAATTGACCGTTCTTCCAACACCATGGACTAGCAGCATTTCGCTACCATCATGCACTGTTCCACCGCCGACATTCTCGTTATTCATTTCGATCGCATCGGAGACGTTTTCGAAGGTCAGACCAAACTTAACGAGCTTCTCCGGATCGAGTCGAACCTGATACTGCTTTTCATATCCACCCCAACTGTTGACTTCGGCTATTCCTCGCACCGACCGCAATTGCGGTTTGACAACCCAATCGTGAATCGTGCGTAGCTCAGTCAATCGATTGACGCGTTCAGTCGTCGATGTCTTCGAAAAATCGATTCCGTCGTAGACCAAAACGTAGTGAAAGACTTCGCCTAGCCCCGTCGAAACCGGCCCCATCTGTGGACGTGCGATTCCTTGAGGTAATGCGACTGTGGAAAGTCGCTCGTTGATGAGTTGCCGAGCAAAGTAGATATCGATGCCGTCGTCAAAAATGACAACGACCTGAGATAGACCAAACTTTGAAATCGACCTAAGTTGCTGTAAGCCGCGTAAACCGCTGATTGATTGTTCGACGGGAAAAGTGATTTGTCGTTCGATCTCTTCCGATGCTAGCGATGGGGCAACCGTGTTGATCTGAATCATCACAGGCGTCGTATCCGGGAACGCATCGATATCCAATTGCTGAAGCGAGAAAACGCCCACAACAGCAAACAACAACGTCGCCGCGATGACTAAACCGCGATGCTTCAACGACGAGTCAATGATCCAGTTCAACATGGCATCTCGCTCCTATTCAGCACAGCAGTCGCAGCCTGCTCCAAGATTGTTCCGGAGCAATTGCGCCCGCAGCACGTCGCTGCCAGCCGTAGCAATGACCTCGCCAGGCAACACGCCGGAGATCACTTCGGTGAATTTTCCATTGGCTGCACCGAGCCTCATGGAACGAACATGAAACACCTTGTAGCTTTCAGGGCTATCAAAGTAGTTCTTGTCGCGAACAAAAACGACTTGGCAACAGCCTTCCCAATGAGTGGCCTCGGTTGGAATGACTATCGCGTTGGGCTCGTCGCGAAGAATTACTTCGCCGATTCCGAAAGTCTCATTCCTTAGTTTCCCTTTTTCATTTTCCAGAATGGCACGAACCTGGATCATGCGAGTCGTCTTGTCGGCGGTCGTACTAATCCACTCGATCTTTCCAACAACTACCTCTCGAATTGCATCACTGCGAAACTCAACCGGTTGTCCGATCTGCAACTTGCCAGCATGTTCCTGGGAAACGCTCAGCATCAGCCACATTTGACTGGTATCCGCGACTTGAAAGAGACTTTTGGAAGTATCGACAACCTCGCCGGGCGAAACTGCTCTCTCGATCACGATGCCATCGAGGGGCGAGTGAATCGGAATCAAATTCGATGTGTCGGACTGGCTATTGATCTCTCTGGCTAACGTTTCCGGAATTCCGATGAACCGAAGCCGATTCAGGATTTGCGATTCGGTCATACTACTTAGTTCATCGAGCTGAACCTGGAGACCAAGATTTCGAAGCGATTGCTCGGAGCTCAGGACATCAGCGCGAGCTTTCGACAGTGAAGCTTGCGCATTGATCAAAAGACTTCCGGGGATTGCGTCCTTGGCTTCCGAGAGTCGCTCGACATTTCGTGCTTGCAATCGCTCTTCGGCGAGCGATCTCATCAACGATGTCTTTAGATTCCCAACTTCAGCGGCATCGATTATTGCTAAAACATCTCCACGCGTCACACGATCACCGACGTTCTTACGAACAGTCACAACGCTTCCTTTGGCTCGCGAGGCTAGACTCGCCAATCGGGTTGGGTCGTAGACGATCGCGCCGCTTCCGTGAACCGACTCGACAATTCTTTTGCGGTCGACTAGCTCGACATCGACACCGGCTTGCTTCACGGATTCGACCGATGCAAACTGAATTCGAGTTTGGTAGACCTTGCATTCGCTATTGTTCGCTTTGCGAGGCGAGACAGCCAGCGCTCGCTTTGCACGTTCAACATCGGCGGGTTCCACCGACATAGGCGATTTGAGTTGTGCAAGATCGGGATGATGCAATAGACAGTTGTGAACGCCATGTTCCGCGCACCACCCGTAGTCGGCTCCTTTGGGCATCAACATCGGATCGCATTGAACGCAGATGGATTCGGGCACCCCATGTTCTTCGCACCAATCATCGACTCGTTTGTTTGCGATTCCCGTCAGATTGCCAAACTTTGGCAGCGTCCAGTCGTTGCGATGACCGTATACGAAAATGGCTGCAAATCCCATTAGAACGAGTAACGGCCCAACGGCGTGCAGAGTTCGCTTGGTGATGCCAGCAACGGCATTCCTATTCGATTGCACCGTTGGAGGCTGTGGTGACGAAGACGTCGTCAGCTTTGTGGACACAGGTGTTGATTGGTTTTCTAACGCTTGAATTGCAGGCTCGATAACGGTGCGGGTCATGACGCACTCCTATGCAGTAGAACTACGGCCAGCCCCTGCTGGTCGGAATAGATGCGTTCGATAGCGAAGAAGAGCTTCGCTAAATCAGAAGCACGCAATAAGCGCGCAGGAGCCCACGACCAAAGAGCTTCTTGAACTTCTCACGACGATTTTCGTGGCAATCGATACTGACATGTGGAGCCAGCTGCCATGGAACGTCGAATGGAACTACAACCTGCCCGATCACATCAACAGCCGAAATTTCATCGGCTTGTGGAGTAAATGCACCACCGCAGAAGCAATTGCAAGAATCCGAGCACGGATCGCAAGGGGCTCCAGGCTGATTCTGTTCGCCTGGAATAGAGGACTCACTGCCTGAGCAGCAGTCACATATCTCCGATTGTTCGTGTTTGCAAACCGAATGCGATGCGCAGCAGTCCACGCAAAGTGCTGGGCAAAACAGCACTTGGCAACACATCAGAATGGCAAGCAATCGCGAAATCAAAGTCGAACTCCAGTCTCTTCAGAGTACTTGTTGGCTTCCTTCGCGTCAATCCTGTCGTCAATCCTGTTCTGTTTAGGAATAGTCCCGAAATAACTTCCGGTTTTAGGCTGGGTTTGGCAATGCGGTGTAGTTCCATTTGAGGAGAGTTTCGTCGAACTTGATTTTCAAGGTTTCCTCGAAATCTCCCATGTACTTCCGCCCTCGCTGATAGACCATCTCCAGGTACCGAGCAACGGTTCGTAGTCCTGTCGTTGTCGAGGTCTTTTCGATGTAGTGTTTGGCGACTCCAACGGTGTGAAACGGCACACCGTTGCATGCCCGCTTTGGCTTGCGATATCGTGATCATTGACAATCGTTGGCTCAACCGCATCGGTCACTCTACCCCGATCGAAATTCCCAAGCATTGCCTTCTTTTTCGTGTTGATGCTGATAACCGGTTGGCCAGCTTCGAGGAATTCAGCTTTCAACTTGGCGATCTTTTTGAACTGTGCATTTCGATCAGCATGTTGGCCCATTGTCCGTTTCTTCAATGGCTTACCACGTCGGTAGCCTTGTCCCCAGAGCAAACGCGAAACAATGTTCTTGGGCAATTCGGTGAAGCCGAAGTTCTTCAAGCCGAGATTGCGATGCAAAAGCAAGAGCTTCAGTACGGTTAATCGCAAAACGAACTCGAACAGGCGTGGCGTGAGCTGATGGCTTTTGTCGGTGATCGATCACCATCCGCTTCATCTTCACGGCCATACATTTTGTATCACGGCAACTGAAGGCGGTCGAATTCCCGAAAGCGCATGTATTCCCAGCAACAATGTCTTAGTTGGTGTCGCTCACGTGAAAGAGATCGAGTTCATTGCCAACAATCCAGGGGACCGGGTTCTCCATTGTCATACGTTCCATCACATGATGAAATCGATGATTTCGTAAGCTGGCCCAGTTATCCTCCAATTCTCTAAACTTGAGCAGATGCGAGTTGGAGGCTATCGGCAAAACATGCTCGGTATGTCGATGGGCACGCTGGAGCATCAAGGGATAAACCATAGCGGCATGTCGGATGGCTTCACTAAACCCTCGGGGGCAAAGACAAAACCCTGTACAATGGATATGAGCAGCATGTCTCAGATCGAAGGTCGTCGCGAGGCGGCTGGCATGAAGCCGGGCTGGTCAATGGGCCTCGAGGGACTTACAAGCGTTCTTAGAGTCCTTTTGCCTGAAGCCTTCGACAAAATTGTGAAATCAAGCGATGGCTTTAATGAGTCCACTACTACTCCATCCAACACGCAGCATTCGGACCACAAAGGACATGGAACGCAAAAAGACGCTCACTCAAATCATTGAATGTGCGTCTAGCAAAGCCTTCGTGGTGCACCCACTCAAAGTCACTACTTGACAGCTTTGCCTGTTGCTTCGTGATGCTCATGACCGGCTGCTTGATGCTCGTGCGAGGCTTCTTCGTGGCCAAGCTCCTTCAAGAGCTTGTCATGTTCGGTCTTCAACTCGTTGAGCGCGGCGGTCAATTTGGTCGACATGTTTTCGCATGTCTTGCCGTCGGGCGAGGACTTGCAGCACTCTTCGTGCAGAGTAGCTTGAGCGGCAACCGCTTTCGCTACTTGAGTCTCGACTTTCTTCACTTGCTCGATCGCCTTTGGCATCGATTCGCATTCCTTCTTGACGATTACCATATCACGCTGAATTGACTGAAGTTGCTGGCCAAGCATCTGCGTTTCCGGTTGAAGCACTTGGGAATACATCATCGGTGACTGCGTAGAGTAACGCTGAATCCCTCTGGAGTAATCACGAGCGTGTTGAATGTTTCGCGACGTTCGCTCGTTTGCCCAAAAGCCGGCTCCGTTGTTTCGAGCGACCTTGTCGGTATTGACACGCGATTGGGCTTGAGAAACGCTAGACATCGCCAGCACCATCCCAACGAGAAAGCCGAGAGAGAGAACGTACTTACCCAGACTTTGAATACTCATCATTGTTCCTTTCAAGAACAGAGACTTGAGCATTGCGAAAACGATTCGCTCATGCCCATCCAACCATTCGAAAGAGCCGACCATCGGCCCTTGCATGTTGATTGGATGACAACACAAGTCCGAAACTTCACATGGGAGTCGCAAAAAGTCAGAATCTTATCCGTAGGACACAGTCTCGTTCCACCGTGAGACTGCTTAGACGGCATCAGTGACGTTTTGGCACACTATCGATCGCCCACGTACTTCCCGAGTTCGCATGGAGCGAATGATTCGTCGACTCGATACGAAGCATGACGCAATCCGAAGCCGCAAAAAAACTTTGTGTCTCCGATCAACTCAAAGCCGATTCGCCGAACGGATTTGATTGCCGGTTCGTTCTTGAGATCGGCGGTCAACACAATCCTTTCGATACCCTCGCGTTCTAGGCTTCGAGCGATCCAACAAAGCAGGTTTTGGTAGAGACGCTTTCCTCGTAACTGAGTGCCAACAAACGCCGCAAACAGGTATGCGGTCGAGTCATCAACCACAAGAGGTAGCCCGGTCCACTCGTGCCCGTTAAGGTTGTGTTCAGCGGGAATATCACCAAGTCCAATCCATGCGTAGGCGACGATTGTATTCTCCATCCTCAAGACGCAGCATCGAAAACGTTCTGGGACAAGCGTCTCGAATAGTCGCAAATGTACTTCTGGATTGCACTCGCGAATCGATTCGCATTCCGCAGGCGACAACTCCTCGTATCGCAATCGTCGGTCGAATGGACCTTGACTGTCTTGCAGTCGTTGCAGGGGACACGAAAAGACAAGGCCATAGTCCGCGATACCCACACGGCGCAGCACCGAATAGATGAGTCGCGTTAGCTTCAAGCGGAACCCACCTAACAGCTCTTTAGGAGCGTCATTGGCTGCACTGCGATCCATGACAACATCCAGGGCTACAACTTTCGTCGGTTGAAAGTGCTAAAGGCATATCACGACACCGTGTGTGGACGTTCCATAGGCAGTCGCAGGTCGGTAAACGAAATTGCCTTGATGGTGAACGGCCGGATAAGCTCGCTGGGAAGAACATGGGCAGCCAGCTTGCGAAGCCGGAGCGATTGTGGCCATCACGCCAAGAGCACTCAGAAGAAACAGTCTAGATTTAATCATTTCTATTGACTCACTGGAAGGAAAGACTCGAACAATTGCAAAGGACAACGATCGTTGAAACACTAGCTCAGCTTCTTCCGGGCTTTGGTCGGATTCTTTGGCGGGCACTTCGGACAAGTTCCTTGCTCCAAACCCGTGTTCGCCGAATCTGCTCTTGAAACCCCGCTCTTGCAACAGCCTGCTTCGCAGGCTGCTGCGCCAGGTGCGCAACAGTCACATCTACATTCTGGACAGGTGCAAACACCGGTATCGCAGCAGCAGCTTCCATCAGAACAGCAAGTCGTGCAGGCGCAGGTACTGTTCCCGTTAGTCAAGCCGGATTTGCTGGCATAGTTCGCTCCAAAAGCGAGCCCGATACCAAGTACCATCAATAGTGCAAGCGACGCAGCAATTTTCATAGTCATCATCTTCAAACCATAAGTGTAAACGAATCGAAACGGGCGTTGCTGTTTCCTAGCCCGTCAATTGGATGCGTGCCGGCATCAACTTCTTCATTCAAGAGCAAGTAATTTTTTCAGCCTACAATCATCCTTGATCTGATGCGACAAGACATTCCGCCAGGATTTTCCTGAGTCGTCTTCAACGTTGCTCGATTCGCGACCAAGTCTTTGACCAAGTTGAGCGTTCGTCGACCAGTTCATTTTTGGCCATTCCTTGAATAACCCCTCGTAAATGCAGTTTTCGAAAAACTGCCGATAGATGCCACACTCGTGGCACTTCTTCAGAACCAAATCTGAATTTTCTTATTCACAGCAAACCAAACTTAATCAGGCTGTTCAAACCAAACCGGCTCACCATCTGCGTTGGCCTCATCTCAGTGCTTCGATTTGTTCGGAGTCGTTTCTAGGTCTGTTTGAAAGAGGTTTGCCATGTTCAAGTTCCAATCCGTTGTCGCCGCGCTGGCTTTTGCTGCCGTGATGCCGATGCTCGCGTATGCCCAACATAAGGACGATGACAAGATGATGAAGAAGTGCGCACTGGTTTGTGCGACCTGCCAAGTCGAATGCGATAGTTGTTTCACCTACTGCTTGAAGTTGGTCGCGGAAGGCAAACCGGAGCAAAAAGCAACAGCTCAGCTATGCGCAGACTGCGCCGAATGCTGCAAAGCTTGTGCAACGCTTTGCTCCCGGAACAGCGTACTCGCCAAGCACATGCTTGAGTGTTGTGCCAAATGCTGTGACGAATGTGCTGCGGCATGCGAAAAATTTCCCAAAGATGAGCAAATGACTGCGTGCGCAAAATCGTGCCGCGACTGCGCAAAGCTTTGCCTCGAAATGTCGAAGCACGACCACAAGTAAATCTGCAAGAACGTCATTCAAAAAGCCCGGTGGCCAGTTCGATTTTGAATGGCCGTCGGAGCTTTCTTGAGCTGACGCGACACCACGACTTCGAATCAAAAACGAATTTGATTCGTCGGGTTTTGAAAATTAACGTAAAAAGCGACCAACGGAATTGTCGGTATCCAAATTTATGCTGGAAGCAAATGCGAAGACGATGTCCATATCTGGACGAAAGTATGAGTTAGATGATGAAGATCTTTTTCATGACCTGCTTTGGCGCACTCGCCCTTAGCGGCCTACACGCGAGTAATGTTCTGGGCCAAAACACAACCGAATACGGTTGTTCGCCCGTGAGTAGCATCTCTGCCATAAGCCTCACTGGCCCTTCGATAGCGAGCAATGCGACTTACCAGGGTTTCATTTACAATCCAACGCCACTCAGCTACCGACGATTTTCCTATCGGCGGACAGCTACAAATCAATCCATCGTGTCGGGGCATCGCAAGGAGCTGTGGGAATACTCGAAGGGTGACCCACGCAAACAGCAGCACTAAACCCGCTGACCCGACATTCCTAACTAAGTTCCTATGGATTTGAATACCAAGTAGCCTGCCGCAGATGACAAGCAGTGCGAGCGTATTCGCTCGTGGAGCTCGCACGTGTGCCACGTCGTCTCAGTCAGGCACATACAGCCAAATCCTTTTCAGAGCGTAATGGAATAACGAACGATTTCGTGGAGCTTTACACCAACACCAGCATCCAAATTCGCGGATTCACGAATGACACTCAGCGTGAGTGTCGTTCCGCGAACAGCCCTTGAGCCTTGCTTTCGTGCCTCGGTACCACTCGTGAAAACAAACTAGATGTGTGATCAGTCATCTAGACATTTACCATTCGAAATTGATTTGCCAACAGTTGAGGGCCAGTCTACGGATCAATATTGATATTGATCTTGTTTCGCGCCTGCCCGGCCGCTGACATCGACTTCGCATCCTATAGTGCGCTCGATTTGCGCTATAACGCCTGCGAGTGAAGCTTCGATGCGTGCGACATCAATGCGAAAGGCCAGAACTTCTGAAACATTTTCGATTAACTGAACGAATGAAATTTTCCCGACAGTGTATTCTGATTGAGAGATTTCGAAAACCCGTTCGGCTCTCGGGATTAGTTTCTCGACGTAAAGGGAACGTTGCATGTCAAGCGAATGAGCTTGCTGAACAAGCCTTCGCAACCGCCCGGTGATAGAGTTCAATTCGGACTGATGAAGTTGAGCTGAGCTATTCCTCTCAGAGACAGCTTGGCAGATTCCAGACTGG
>JANRMD010000172.1:0-3854 GCA_033761895.1 Pirellulaceae bacterium
CGTCGAGCATGAGTACATCGATTGGAAAACGCATAAAGCAGGTGTGAATCGAGGAGCACGGGGAGAGCCATAGACCGCTGTGCTTGGGTAGTTCACGGCGGAACTGAAGCCCGACAAATCGACTCCAGAATGTACTCGCAATCTCCAACTCAGGGAGAATCACGCGGCCATCGCTGACGTCGACCAAGCGGAATGTCACGCGGCTCAAAATCCCGCCCCTCGAGTGAACGTCTCTGTCAGCTTGAACAACTGCACAAAGGCGGGCCCAAGTGTCCACACGAACAGGCCCGGCAGAAAGCAGATGACTAAAGGGAACATACGTTTGACGGGCAAGGCATTGGCAAAGGCAATTGCACGCTCCCGTCTGCGAGCCCGCAAGTCGTCAGCTTGCTGTCTGAGGATGCGAGCCACGCCCATCCCCAATTGCTCTGCTTGTACCATGGCCGAAACAAAGATGGACGTTGAACTAATCCGCATGCGAGCGCTCAAACGCCGCAAGCACTCAACGCGTGCTCGGCCCGCAAACAAGTCCGATTGATACGTGCGTAGCTCAGCCGCCAGAGGACGACCCGATAGTCGAGTATTGAGGATGCGGGTCAATGCGGAGTCAAAACCCAAGCCCGCTTCACTGAGTGTGGCAAATAGTTCCAAAGCCAATGGAAGGTCCTGCTCTATTAATTCTACCCTCTCCCGCCGGGACTTGCGCACCACCAACCACGGGATACACACCATGATGATGGCGATCAACCACGGCGCAACCCAAATAACCGGTAGAAACGTATCGCCTACTCCACCTGGAACCAAGATGACCGTTTGTTCCATCAAGGCTTGTAAGCCACTGAACTGAAACCACAGGGCCATTCCCAGTCCCAGCAAACCAAACAGTAGCGTGGAGAAGACAAAAACAGAACTTGCTGAAGCTTGACGATAGCCAGCTAGGAACAACCACTCTGCAAGCCAGTTGCGTTTGCCAAAACGCTCATCGGCCGCTACTTGAGCTTTACCTAGTCTGCTCCAACGATCTCGCACCTGCGTACGAATCATCCAAGTCTTCACCAGCCAGATGGCTAAGGTGATCGTGCTGAGCATTAGGGCTATGGCCAATAGAGAACGAACGAACATCGAACTAGAACCTCGGCTTGCTGATGACATCCATCCAGAAGATTCCAACGGCTTGCATCACAATTGAGCCTGCGATGAACCAACTACCAACACTGGAATTTACGAAGTCTTGCATCGCTTCGGGACCGTTTCGCCAAACAATCAAGGCGATCAAGTAGATCAGCCCAAGTATTGCGAACGTGGAGAACTGAGACTGAGCGATATTGGACTGGATGCGTCGAGAGACATCGATGCGGTCGCGAATCGTACGGCCAACGGTGGCCAGTGTCGGTGCCAATCGACCGCCCACTTCCCAATGCACTGAAAGCGCTGACGAAAACAGCAGGAATGTTTCTAGCGGGATTTTCTCGGCCAGCGATCGGAAAACTTCGATGGGATCGTCCCCTAAGCGGATACGCCCTGACATTTCGACCAACAGTGGTCGCAGTGGCGAAGTAGTTTCGGTAATTGCTGACTCGATGGCCGCTCCAACACCCGCACCCGCGCCTAGCGCGCCGACCATTATGTCGATTGCATCGGCTAGTTGATTCTCCAGTCTCGCTTCATGACGCTTGGCCAGAAAGCCTTCCAATTGACTTCCAAGCAATCCAACAACCAAAGCGGTTGCCCCCGCATACGGCAGGGACCATCCGAAGACCAGCCACAGGGACACTGCCAACAGGACGCTTACCGCCCACGGTAGATAACGCCATGGTCGAGACAAACTGCGACCGCTGACCACCACTACACGGACTTCGTTGTTATCCGTCGTGGTAGAGCTCATCAGCCGCTCTAGCGTCCGCTCGCGAGCCGCCATCCGCCGCCAACTTGTCCAAACCAGAATAACCAAGCCAATCCATAGCCCGCCGATAACAAAGTACAGCATTATGAATTCGGCTGGAAAAGGGACATGGGAATATCGATATCTTCCGATCGCATTTGTTGAATCACACGCGGTACGATGCCTGTCGCCACAAATTCACCAGTGATTTTGCGCTGATTCCGATTCTTAGCTACGAAACGAAAGATCTCTTGCAATTGAGGTGTGTCACCTTCCATACCGATCAGTTCAGAGATGCTCTGAACACGACGGATACCATCTTCATAACGTCGGACTTGCACAACTAAGTGAATGGCTGATGCCGTCTGTTCGCGGATCGCACGACTGGGCAGGTCAATGCCCGCCATCAATACCATGGTCTCCAGGCGAGCCAGAGCGTCACGAGGGCTGTTGGCGTGAATCGTGGTCATGCCACCATCATGGCCCGTATTCATGGCTTGCAGCATATCGAGGGCTTCACCACCGCGAACTTCGCCGACGATGATGCGATCTGGCCGCATGCGCAGTGCGTTGATCAGAAGATCGCGAGCCATAATGCGGCCTTGACCTTCAATGTTGGGTGGCCGCGTCTCCATGCGAATCACGTGACCCTGGTCAAGCGACAGTTCCGCAGCATCCTCAATCGTCACAATCCGTTCATATTCAGGTATAGCTTCAGCGACCGCGCCCAAAAACGTCGACTTGCCCGAGCCTGTACCTCCCGAAATGATGATGTTCTTACGACCGCGCACAACGTACTGCAGCATCTCGCGCATGGCTGGTGAAAACATGCCCAACTGCAACAAGTCATCTGACCGCAAGCGACGTCGACCAAACCGCCGAATAGACAGGGTTGGGCCGTCAATCGTTACCGGAGGGAGCGTTGCGTTGACGCGGCTGCCATCCGGTAAACGTGCATCCACCATCGGAGAACTTTCATCGATTCGGCGTCCAACCCGAGCCGCGATGCGCTGAATAATACGCACCAAGTGGTCCGCATCGCGAAAGCGAACTTCAGTTTCCTCGAGTCTCCCAAAGCGCTCAATAAAAACCTTATAGGGCCCGTTGACCAACACATCCGTAACGGCTGGGTCAGCCAGCAGGGGTGCAAGTGGCCCCACGCCAATCGTCTCTTCGATCAGATCGTCAACCAACTGCTTGCGTTCGCTGTCGTTGATCGCCCAATCCTGAGTCTCGAGCGCTTGGTCAACAAAGTCCTCAACGATGCCGCTCAGTTGCTCTTCACTGGCACCGATCAGATTCCGCTGATCTAGGTCTTCCAGCAACTGCTGATGCATGGTGGCTTTGACCGCCAGAAAGGAAACAACGCTCGCCGCTTTGGGTTCATCCGCTTTCTGTGCAGTGAAACCTGGGCTGGCATTCCGCCGCACATTCGAACGCACACGATCGCCCGGTATCACCAGGCTGGTTCGAGAAAGCAATTCCCTGGGATCCTGCTTTGTGGGATCCTGCTTTGTGGTTTCATGCTTTGCGAGGTCGGGCTTGGTCATACGGCATCCCTCGCGATGCGGTCGTTCGTTTCGTTCGCACGGTCTGAGTGGGCGTTGCTAGTCTCCTTGTCGGATGCAGTTCCTTGGCCGTCAGCGGTCATCAGCGGGCGATTGGCAATTCGCTCTACATCGACGATCAGGGACTGTAGCTCTCGCGAGAAGGCATTGAAGCGGACGGGATGGAGCGCAATCGGGTCTCCAGCGTTGGCTGCCATCATCACTCGTTTCTCGTAGGGGAGCACGTGATCGATCCTGCGTCCCATTTGCGCCGCGACGTCTTCGATCGATAGGCTGCCCGTGACACGTTGATAGCGATTGAGGATCACACTCTGGCGAGTTGCCGGAAAGCCGATGCGATCGAGCACTTCGAGCAACTTAATACCACCCAACAAAGTTGGCAGAACATTCTCAAGCACCACATA
>JANRMD010000173.1:0-21505 GCA_033761895.1 Pirellulaceae bacterium
TGACGAGACTCGCGTTTATCGCTTGGTTGTTCCGAAGACGGTTGATTTGGCGAAGCCGGTTGCGTTGGTCGTTGCCTTTCACGGAATGTTGATTGACAGTAAAGATCTCATGCCGAAGTACACGCGACTGAACGAAACGGCCGAGGCGCGAAAGTTTATCATTGCCTACCCCGAGGCTGTTGGGAAAAGCTGGGGAATTGCGCCGGAGAAAGTGAACAGTGACCTTGCATTTTTTGATGCTTTGCTTGCGCAATTGAATGCAGAGTACAAAATTGATCCTGACCGTGTGTTCGTCCTCGGCATGTCGAACGGCGGGTATTTTGCGCACTTGGTTGGCAAAGAGCGGTCGCAGACGGTAGCGGCTGTGGCGTCACACTCTGGTCCGCTTGGCTTGCAAACGCTTCTTGGAGTGCGCGCCGACCGGAAGTTTCCGGTGCTGATTATCCATGGAGATCAAGACCCGATTTTCCCAGTTTCCTTTGCACGTGAGAATCGAGACAAGTACAAACGCGAAGGGCACGAGGTAAAATATGTAGAACTGCCCGGCCACGGACATATGTGGGCCTCGGCGGCGAATATCAATGAAACGATTTGGGAGTTTTTTGCTAAACATCCACGAAAACAGCGGTAATTGGACTATTTGCACAGATACCGCAGCGAACCTGAGCTTTTGCGTCTCTTGACATAGAATGTTGCCGGGCCCCTCGCAACATCGATCACATTACGCTTTCTACCGGTGAGTTAGCAAGAAACACGACATGGACAATCCCTACACATCACCGCATCTTGATATAAGCACATCTCAGTCGCTTCTAAAGTCGATCCTTCAGCGCTGTGCGGCGATCTTCTTGTTTGTGGCTGGTTGGGTTTGTGTTGGGGTCATCACCATGGCTACCTTCACTCGAATTCTAGGAGAGATGCCATCGATGAGAGAGCCTGAGGCGGAACTTACTACCATTCAGTCATTGGCGAGATTCTGCGTACATTACTGGTTCACAGCATTTGTGTTTCTGTCTCCACCTGCGTGCTTAGTGACTTGGCTTATTCTAAAATGGCAGAGGGTTAAAAAAACACGGTGGGCATTGCTGGGGATTGGTCTGGCAATCTCACCGCTGTTAATCGTTGTTGCCTGGCTTGTTTTTCGCCCATTCCTCTTTCCGTAGTTCGCTATAAACATATACACGAGAGCAATCGAATGCCGTAGCGGGCGACAGCCATTTGGGCTGATTTCCGTTTAGGACTCATGCATTGGATCAACCACCTTTTTGTTTCGAATTCTCTCCTTCGTTTGCACTGGCACAGCCGGCACAGCCAGTGGCACACGAAAACCGACCCCCAAACCTCGAAATCTAATGTGGACAATCCACTAGTGCTTTGGCCACATTACTCTTTTATTGTCGCACGATTGTCTCAATCGTAGCTGCAACAATTGAGACAATTGTGCGACACTCAACCCCAAAATCTAATGTGGACAATCCATTAGGCTTATTGTCGGAAGGTGCCAAAAAAGCGTTGGGCGGCAGGGTGCCATGCGAGACCTTGCCAATGAGCGGCTCGCTCGGCGGATAGCAAGCCACATTCTTCGATGGTCTTGGGTGAGAAGAGGCATTCGAGGACTTTTTCGACAAGTATGTCGGGAGCGTCGGCGCGGGCGGCTAGAAATGCGGTTGTGGCAACCGTGATAACGCCACCCGGTGGCAAGTTGCTGGCGGGGTACATATTCTTCGTAATCGCCAAGGCGTGGAAGGTTGGCTGGTCAAGCGAAAATTCCATGGCGTCTTCAATCGGCAGTAGTTCGTACTTCCCTTCGGCGAGTAGATTTTGCATCATCGCGTTGCCCGTTTGGACGACGACAAACGCTGCATCGACCTCAGGTTGATTCGTCAGTTGTCTCCAATCGCCATTGACGACATGTATATCGTCCAGCTTTAGATTGGCCCGCGACAGTAGCAACTTTGAGACCGAATAGGTTCCCGACTTTTCGACGCCGATCATCACATTTTTCTGCTTGAGATCAGCGATCGAATGTATGGCAGATCCGGTTCGCACAATTAAGTGCACTGCTTCGTAATACAGAGGCGCTACAACAGTGATCGGCGAGGATCCAACCATGTTGGCTTGCAGTAGGGCAAGATCCACATTGCGATTCAGCAGTTTATCAATATTCTCAAGCGAGCCTTCGGTGTGCAACGAAGTCGCGTCACATGCATGATCGGCGCTGAACGTAGTGCATATAGCGTTAGCGATACGTTCATAACCACCACCCGCGGCCCCCGAGGCGATTCGCAAGGACTTGGGTAATCGATTGGTTTGCCAGTTACTGGACGAAACAATGAACATTCCCCAAGCCATGATCATCAGCAGGGCGCTAGCGATCAACCCGCGCTGGACCCAACGATGCGCATTGGTAGGTTCGACAACGCGATGGTCCAGTACGGCGCCGATCATCGGTACGCCGAGCAACCAATGCCAACAACGTCGCCAAGCAGGCAAAGGTCGGGCTTCAATTGGTTGACCATGCAGATAACGATCCAGGTCAGCCGCCAAGGCTCCTGCGCTGGCATAGCGTCGGTCAGGAGTTTTTTGCAAGCAGCGATCGATAATGGTTTCGATATTGGCATCGACGTTCGGGTTGACTGTACGAGCCATCGGGGCGGGGCGATGAATAACCTGCATAATTGTCTGCACGACTGAAGAAGACTTGAAAGGCGGTTGCCCTGTTACAATCGTGAACAGAATCGCGCCGATCGAGTACACATCGGTCCCGTAGTTGTGCTCGTCGACTCGTCCCGCAGCTTGCTCGGGAGACATGTAGCTTGGTGTGCCTAGTGCGGCACCGGTGGCGGTTAAGCCGGTTTCGTGACCAATCGATTTTGCCAACCCAAAATCGGTGATGTGGACATTGTCAGCTTTATCGATGAGCACATTGGCGGGTTTCAAGTCGCGATGCAGAATGCCTTGATCGTGCGCGTACTGAATAGCGCGTGCGACGTCGCGAACGTACCTCGCGGCCACTTTGCTTTCGAGCGGGCTATCTTGGATCAGTCGTGATAGATCGGTTCCATCCACATAGTCCATCGAGAAAAAGTGGTGCCCCTCATATTCGCCACACTGATATACGGTCACGATGTTTGCGTGATCCAACTTGGCTGCGCTGCGCGCTTCAGCATAAAACCGCTGCACTTCTTCTTGACTTGCCAGGGCCCCGGAACGGATCATCTTGATGGCAACTGGCCTATCGAGATGGATCTGACGACCAAAATAGACAACTCCCATTCCGCCGCGACCGAGAACGCGTTCTAGGACATACTCGCCAAATCGACAAGGCAACGCGGGCTGCGACAGTTCACTTGCGTCGCGCAACTGACTGGGATCGAGCAGCGGTCGGAAGTTTGGCGGATTTCCGTTCGGATCGCCTACAGAAAACTCAAGCGACTCAACTTTGGAACTTGGCAGCGTGACTTCGTTCGGGTCCGCAGGCTTTCGAGCTGCGTTGGGGAGAGGCAGGGTTTCGTCGGTAATCGGATTCGGCTTGGGGGACGCCAACGCGGCCACATCGGAGACCGTTGGGCCAGCCAAATGCTCAATCCAATCGGCGGCCGCCAACAGCTCGCTCAACTTGTCGCGCATGCCTGCATGCTTGGCCAAGAATGCTTCTCGGTCTGGAACTTCGCCATCGTCGCATTTGAGCATGTACTCGGCGAGTGCGAGCTCAACTTCGATTTCGAGCGGATTTTCGTCAGCCTGAGACACAAAGCAACTCCCGTTCGCCTGCACAGCGTTTTTAGCAATTCCACTGAGTAATTACCTTGAGCAATGACCGTGAGCAGGAACACTCAAGGATTGCGGCACCTGCAAGCTCGCCGTGGAACTTGTCAACGTTAGACGCTCAAACGTTACTTACTGTATTCTATTCGCCCAGGGGAATATTGGATACTCAATCGTAGGCTCTGACTATTCTACCCTACCGGTCCTGTTTTGCGCGTTAGGATGGGTAACTGGTAGAAATCTACCTTTGCACTTCTGGACAATTGGGCCGCAATCGCTGTCATTCGCGGTTGAGAATCTGCGTGAAACAGCTTAGCCTAGAAGCCACTTAAAGCGAGACTATTGACCATAGCGAGGACGTCATGCCCAGTTTTCGACGCAAGTTCCTTCAGGATTCTCTAGCGATCGCCGCCGTCGGCACCGTTACTCCAACCCAGTTTGGCCGCGCAGTAACGAACGAAGCTGCACTCAGTGAGTCTACAACCAGTGCACCCAGTGAAACCGTCCGAGTGGGCGTTATGGGGGCCGGCGGCCGAGCGCTCTCACTGATTGATTCGTTCTCGCGCAATAAATCCGTGAAAGTTGTTGCGATTGCGGATATTGATCCAAGTCGGTTCCCAGCAGCTGTTGAGACAACGGAGAAAAACCAAGGTACCAGGCCGCGAACCGAGCGAGATTTCAGGCGACTGATCGATGACAAATCGATTGATGCCTTGGTTGTCGGAACGCCAGATCACTGGCATGCCATTCCCACCATCCTCGCTTGCCAAGCGGGCAAAGACGTTTACGTCGAGAAACCCGATGCGCACGACATCGTGGAAGGGATGCGTATGGTGGCTGCCATGCGCAAACACAATCGCATTGTACAAATGGGATCGCAACATCGCTCTAACGCGCGCTTGCAATCTGCGGTTGAGTTCGTTCAAACTGGCGCTTTGGGCCGCTGCGTGGTCGCGAAAGCTTGGGAGAGCGGCAAGCAGGGTGCCATCGGATATCCCAAAGACAGTCCCGTGCCTGACGGCGTTGATTACGACATGTGGATTGGCCCCGCTCCGCAGAGACCCTTCAACGTCAATCGCTTTCATGGTCGCTGGCGCTGGTTTTACGACTATGGTACCGGCGACTTAGGCAACGATGGAGTACATCGACTGGACATGGCCATCGCCTTGCTCAATGCAGCCTGCAAGTCGCAAGGCGAACCCGCGATCAGTCTGCCAAGCAGAATTTCGGCAAGCGGTGGGAAGTGGTACTTTGATGACGCTCAAGAATTTCCCGATACACTGCAAGTGAATTACGAGTTCGGTTCGGGACCAAAAACAAAGTTGCTTACCTATGAGATGAGAATCTGGGCCCCTTATCCGTATCTGGGCCAGCCGGAAGGTTCAGCGTTGTTCGGTGACAAAGGCTACCTCGTGATCGGCAACACCAACTGGATCGCATATGGAGCCAAGGGAGTCGAACTGGCGCGTGGCGAAGGGGACAGCAGTGAAGTGCCCCACGTGGCCAACTTCATCGAGTGCATAAAAACGCGCGCGCGACCTAACTGCGACTTGGAAACGATTGGCCATCCCGCATCGGTTCTGTGCCATGCCGGTAATATTGCCGCGCGAGTTGGTCGTACATTGACATTGGATACTGCTACGGAGACCTTTGTCGGTGACCAAGAAGCCAATGAACTGAGGGGACGCAAAGCCTATCGCGCCCCATGGTTACTACCTGACGTTTAGCCAACAACCCCAATAGTGAACAATCATGAAAAAAGTCTATCGTGTTGGAATCATTGGTCGAACTGGTAAAGGCAACTATGGCCATGATGTTGATGTTGCCTTCACCAAGTTGCCCAACGTCGAGATCGTCGCGGTTTCGGACGACGATGAAAAAGGACGCAGCGCGGCGCAGCAGCGGACTGGAGCCAAGCAGGCGTACGTCAGTTACCGGCAGATGCTGGAAAAGGAAAAACTGGACATCGTTGCGGTTTGCCCACGCTGGATTGACAAGCACCATGACATGTTGCTGGCCGCGGCCGAAGCGGGCTGTCATGTCTATATGGAAAAACCCTTTTGCCGAACTCTGGCCGAATGCGATGAAGTCATTCATCAGTTTCAGATGAGGCACCTGAATTTAGGTATCGCACATATCTCGCAGTACTCTCCGGTACTCGAGACGGTTCTTGCGTTGGTCAAAGCGGGCGAAATCGGCGACGTATTGGAGTTAAGAGCTCGCGGCAAAGAGGATCAACGCGGCGGCGGTGAAGATCTGTGGGTGCTGGGCTCACACGTGTTTGGCATGATGCGCAGTTTCGCAGGCGGGAATCCAACACACTGCACGGCGACGGTGCTCCAGGGCGGTCGAGCAATCCAGAAAAGCGATGTGCGCGATGGAGCCGAAGGGATTGGACCACTCGCCGGCGATAACATTCAAGCTCGTTTTCAGTTCGCCGGTGGTGTCTTTGGCCACTTTGCATCGCGACGTGGAATGGCTGGCAAGCCGACTCGATTTGCTATTCAGGTCTTTGGATCCAAAGGAATCATAGACATGGAAAGCGGCTACATGGCTCCCGCCCACATTCTGCGCGATGGAAGTTGGTCTCCTGGTCGCTCTGGAAAGTCCTGGGAGACGATCACATCAGCGGGAATTGGCAAACCCGAACCTCGTACCGATGGTACCTATGAAGGGGGACATATCGCTGCGATCAAAGACCTGATCGACAGTATCGAACAACAGCGTGCAACGCGTTGCAATGCTGAAGATGCCCGTTCCATCATTGAAATGATCGTGTCCATTTTTGAATCGCAGCGGGTGGGTGGTCCGGTTGAAATGCCGCTGAAGACTCGCGTAAATCCGCTGACTTTGATGTAAAACCTGTGTATTACACGTGTTTCACACAAACAAAGCTGAGCAAAGTTGCTTCTTAGACTTGCTGCAGCGTAGAATGAAGCGTCCAGGGAGAGTTTGCCTTTAACTTAAACCTACAACCGAAAATGTCAGACGTGTCGATCAATTTACCTTCAAAAGAAGGCGAGCCCACTTGGGAGGCTGCATACCTACTGCCACCCCAAGGACAGTGGACTGAAAGTGATTTTTTCAAATTTCACACCAATCGCATGGCTGAATTGGTGGATGGAAATTTGGAGGTTTTGCCAATGCCGACTTGGCTTCATCAATTGATCGTGGATTTTCTTGTTCAGTCGATCAAGTCCTATCTTTCAAGGTCTGGAGCAAGGGGAGTGGTACTTTTTGCGCCACTACCTGCCAAGCTCTTTCCCGGCACCATAAGGGAACCGGACGTTCTTTTTGTTTCCCCACAGAACATTCCATCGGATCCTAAGGGTTACCCCAAGAAACTCGATCTGGTGATGGAGGTTGTGAGCGCTGGATCTGAAGCGCACCAAAGAGATTATGAAGCGAAACGCATTGACTATGCGAAGGCGGGAATCGCAGAGTATTGGATCGTTGATCCAGAGCGCAGGTTGATCACTGTACTTGGTCTGGATGGGAACTCCTATGTATTGTTGGGCAGATACAGCAGCGGAGAAATTGCTTGCGGGCGATATTGGCCAGAATTCTCGATTTCTGTTGATCAGGTGTTCTCTTTAGGTGAGGAAGCTGGCAACGCGGACTGTACCCCGATCAGTTAAGAATTGACACTTGGCATGCATGGGGTAGAATACCCCTCAGTTTGTGGTGACCCATTCGTGTTTGCGATTAGGGTAACAGGGAACTCCGGTGAAATTCCGGGACGGTCCGGCCGCTGTAAACCGCTTTGTGGCTCTGCGCTCCTCTTTACTGCGCGTGGCTACATCTTTCGCTTGTTTCAGGAACCATTGTCCTACACGGGACGAGAAGGTTAAAGGCGTTGGAAAAAGTGGTGAGTCAGAAGACCTACCACAAATTGGATGATAAGTGCCTTCCTGGGTTGAGGCGGTCATCGCGGACGTAGATTCTTTCGTGAAAGCGCGGAATCGAAAGTCTGTTTCTTTATCCGCAATGTCTCGACTAATGAGCAACCCGCGTCATTGGGTTGAGCGGTTTGAAACTCGAAGCCAGTGCACTTTTGCTGCATGCGCATTGCGAGAAAAGCTGACCATGCATCGAATTCTGTTTCCGTCGACGTTATGTCAAGGCTACTTAGCCTGTGCCATTGCACTGCTCGCTCTGGTTTCGCTTGGGTGTAGTCCATCCGAGTATGCTCCCAACGCGCGAACATCCCCAGAAGCGCGCACTACCGTCCGGTCCGAGACGGCGACGCCAAGTGAATCACCTTGGCAAGCAACAACGGTCGTCGATCGCGTCGGTCATTCGATAACTCTTGAGCATGCACCTCGACGTATTGTTTCGTTACTACCATCTGCGACGGAATTGTTGTTTGCGATCGGTGCCGGGCCCGCGATCGTAGGTGCCACCAAACACTGCAATTATCCAGCTGAAGCGTTAGCAATCCCACGCGTCGGTAGTGGATTACTGGAAGGAACTAGCCGCGAAGCGATCCTGGCACTCAAGCCCGATCTGGTTCTCTGCAAGTGGGACACACACGAGCCGCTGATCGCGTTGTTCGATCGTGTTCAAGTCCCTGCCCTTAATCTTGGAGCCGAAAACCTTGAAGAACTTTTCGTGGAGGCCAAGTTGCTTGGTCGCGCTACCGGTCATGACCACGAGGCAGAGGCTTTCATCAATCGCATGACGGATCGCCGTGAACAGTTGATTCAAAGGGTAGCGACTCTCGACGACAGTCAACAACGCACGGTGTTTTACGAAGTCTGGGACGATCCTTTGATGACAGTCGGTCCCAAGTCATTCATCGGTGAGCTTTTGAAGATGGGACGCATGAAGAACATCTTCGATGACACCGAAGTACCTTATCCGCGTATCAGTTCCGAAGTCGTTGTCGCTCGCAATCCTGAGGTGATTCTTGCACCTTCAAGTCATGTGCAGCAAGTCGAACCTGCGACACTCGCATCCCGTCCAGGTTGGTCCAACATCCGGGCGGTTACCAAGCATCAGATTTACGCTATCGACGGTGATGAGGTCTCTCGCTGCGGACCACGCATGTTAAATGCACTCGAGCAGATGATAGATGCGGTCTACCCTGAGACCAAACTCAAGGATCCGAACACACCTTGAGAAATCAGTTGCAAATTGCTGTTGTCGCATGGAGTATTTTGGCCCTGGCTGCCATCATCAGCCTGTTCGTAGGGCCAATTGGTATTTCGCCGTGGAGAGTGGCTGAGTTGCTGCTGGGAGATTCATCGGCTCTCACCCGCACAGAACAGATGATCTTGCTTGAACTGCGCTTGCCGAGGATGTTCACCGCAATTTTGGTGGGCGGTTCACTTGGTATTGCGGGTGTGGGTTTTCAAGCGCTGTTCCGCAATCAACTGGCTGATCCCTACATCATCGGCGCCTCAAGTGGAGCGGCGCTCGGTGTAACTCTGGCGATTGTGTTGGGCTGGCAAGCCACCTTGTTGGGACTACAAACCTCGGCGATTGCGGCCCTCGTTGGTTCACTTTCACTGGTCGCCGTAGTCATGGGAATTGGAGCCCTGAGCTCACGCTCTGGATCCCTGTCACTTTTGCTGGCAGGCGTTGCCCTAAGCAGCATGATCAACTCTATGGTATCTCTGCTGATGTTCTGGAACGAAGAGAAGGTGCCTGTCATCTTTGCATGGATCATGGGCTCGTTGGCAAGCAACGATTGGAACTCGGTAACTTCGACATCGATTATTGCCGTTGTTGGGCTAGTTGTGCTGTGGAGTTTATCACGACCTTTGGACGCTTATCTGCTCGGTGATGTTGCTTCGCAATCGCTGGGATTGGATCTGACTTGGTTTAGGGTGTTGGTGATAACCGGTGCGAGCATTGCGACGGGGGCGGCGGTTTCATCAGCTGGGATCATTGGCTTTGTTGGCCTGATCGCTCCGCACATGGCCCGCTGGACCGTGGGGCCTAAGCACTTTGCGCTGATACCCATGAGCGCCTGCTACGGAGCGCTGCTGTTGATCATCGCCGATGCGATCGCGCGGACGATTGTGGCTCCGACCGAGTTGCCCATCGGAAGTATCACCGCCATGTTGGGTTGTCCATTCTTTTTGGCATTGCTGCTGTTTCGATCACGCAACTCTCTCTTGGGAGATGCGACATGACTCACATAGTTGTTGATCAGGCCAAGTTCGGATACACCCAACAGTTGATTATCGACGGGGTGTCGTTCGAATTGCATTCTGGGGAAATGCTGGTACTGCTAGGGGCTAATGGTGCTGGCAAAACAACGCTCCTGCGACTACTGGCCAACCAGATCAAGCTGCAGTCGGGTCGCATCGCTATCGGTGAGATCGATGTCACGACACTCTCCAGACGTGAGCTCGCACAGCAGATCGCGCTGATGCCTCAGCAGGAGAATCGCGCTTCCATGCTTACGGTAATGGACGTCGTTTCGCTCGGACGCATGCCACACCGCGGCTGGTTCTTACCATTAACTGACGCAGATCTCAAACGCGTCGACGAAGCGATCAAGGCTGCCGGATTGGATTCGCTTCGCGAGCGGTCGATCCTGGAACTTTCGGGTGGCGAATGGCGACGCATGATCCTCGCCCGGGCGATTGCGCAGGACGCCAAGGTGCTGATTTTGGATGAGCCTATCGCGGGGCTCGATCTGAAGTATCAATTCGAGGTGCTACAGCACGTGCGACAGCTGACCAAGCAAAATCAGTTGGTGACCGTAGTGACTCTACATGACTTGAATATGGCCGCAACGTTTGCTGATCGTGTCGCGATTTTGCACCAGGGCAAGTTGCTCGCCATCGGAGGTGTAGCCGACGTGCTCACTAGCGACCTCATTCGCCAAGCGTTCGGAGTCGAGGTTCTGGTTGTAAAGCTCCCCGAATTGGGAACGCCGTTGCTGATTCCACTTCATGAGGCTTTAAGGGTGCCGGATTCCACGTACTGATAAACTAGGCAGGCCTGGAAACCTGTCGGGTTGTACTGAATATTCCGCGAATACCGATCGCACTTAGCCCGATAACTGTTCTGAATAGTGAGTGCGAAGGGGATCTGCCGGGTATGCGGTCCGTGGCACTTGCAGCAATCACAGCAGATTCCTTAGCAAGGAGCAACGATCATGGGCGGACAGGGATGGAAAATAACATTACGTAGTTTGGTAACAGTTGCTGGCATTAGCTTGGCGACCTACGCAAATGCGCAAGATGGACTCGCGCCAGTGCTAAGCGCTGGCTCTTATGAAACTTACGCGAGCTACGAAGATGCCGATGGGGGCATGGACGCTAGCGATGGCTATCAGGAACGCGAGATTGAAGTCATCGATATTCCGACGGTCTTCGAAGACAACCTCTCCGATGTGCAGCCGGTATCTTTCCATAAGTCAGCTTGCGATTCCGGATCAAGCTGCCCCACAGTATGCTGCTTACCCAAGTGGGCACACCGCACAGGTGGTTTCGGCGAAGTGCTGTACCTGAGTGCTGGAAACTCCGACTTGATCTATGCCAATGAGCAGACGGGGCCAGTTGCAGCCGCTTCACCGACAGGACCGCTGGGCATTAGCAATATCGGCGAACATGTTGGCTTCCGCGCAGGCTTTACAATCGCTCGTTCAAATTGCAGCAGCATCAACGCCAGCTACACACGTTGGGATGGCGAAACCACGAGCTTCCTCGATGCCACTGGCAACAACGTAATCAACTCGCAGGTCTCGCACCCAAGTGTAGCCACCACAGGTGCTGCCAGCTTGGATGCATCAGCACGTCAATTAGCCAATTTTCAATTCGCTGACATGTACTTTCGTCGCGTTTACCGCTCGAACGATTGTGGAGCGATCAATTGGAACGGCGGTTTGCGATACGGCAACTTAGAGCAAGGCATCTCGGTTGATCAAACAATGTCGGTCGCTACGGGTGTGACCAATGTGACTACCGACATCGATTTCAATGGCTTTGGTATCCTCGGTGGCTTGGACGGTGAACGTCACAGCGCCTCTTCAGGATTCTTGGTCTATGGTCGAGTACTTGGTAGCTTGCTGGCAGGTAACTGGCAAGCCGATTACCGACAAACGAATCAGTTTGGTGGCGGGGTTATCGCGATGCACTACGATGACTTCCGTGTGACTCCAGTCGTGGACTCTGAACTGGGCATCGGATGGCAGAACTGCACCGGTCGCTTCCGAGTCTCGGCAGGTTACCTGTTCAGCACTTGGTTCAATGCGGTCACCAATCGCGACTACATCCAGTCGGTACGCACCGCTCAGTTGCTAAACCTTGATGACAACTTGACCTTCAGCGGTCTTGCCTTACGCGGCGAACTTCGGTTCTAAGAAGCTCAAGCGATTTACAGACAAAGCAAAGAGGCAGGTTCATCACCTGCCTCTTTTCGTTTTGATCATCAATCAAACATCATTCGTTATGAACGACGCTTCTTGAGTAGTTCCAAGTCCGAGTTGTCACCCAGTTGAGCGAAGAAGTCATCAGCGGCCGCTTGGTACTGCTCCACATCAGCCCCTTCGCCTTCACCTTCACCTGCGCCACCAAGATTGCTCTTGCGATTCAAGGCGTTAATAACCAACAGTGCATCGATTGGAGTCACTCCACGATCACCGCTTGAGTCCGCCTTCACTTGTCCGATTGTGAAGTAAGCACGAACCGGATCATTGGTCGGCAGACCTTGGAACTTGTTCAGCACGTTGATGACCAGCAAGGCGTCGATCGGGCTGATGTTTCCGTCACCGTTGATGTCCAGCGGAGCTGGTTTGCGATGAAGTGGGTTCTCGTCTACGGTGCTGGTGCCGACGGGTGGATCGAAGTTGCCAAAGACCGGCAGAGCCAATTCGTCGCCAAACTGAGCCGACAGATCGTTACCAAGCGGAGCCGGACTGTACGAATTAAAGAAGTTGGCAGGGTTTTGTGGTGGTCCTGGTGGTACAGGTACAGGGGCAGGTCGGTCCGAAACCCAGAAGAAGAACTCACCTGAGTTGCGAGGCAAAGTACCTTGACGATCTTTGGTCCACAGACCGATATCGTCGATGCCGTCCAAGTTCAAATCGCCAGCAACAGGTCGATCCGTAAAACCGCTAAGCCCACCAAAACGACCAAGTTGATCTGCTACGTTCCAAGTGAAGTCGGCGATACCGTTACGGTTGGTATCGAAGATAAATCTGTTGGTGTCATTTACGAACACGGCTAGATCATCATTACCGTCACCGTTGAAATCACCGACAACGGGTAGACCATTGAAGTTGGATGCAAATCGTTCACCCAAATCGATTTGGTTGTTGCCGTTTGTGTCTAGATACCAGAACGAACCGTCAAACAGACCAATTTCATCGCCTGGGTGCGCGGCGTTGAAGTCACCCGCGACTGGCATGCCGTTGACTTGGTAAGCAGCAGGCATCAGCGAGCTGAAGTCGCCGACACCATCATCGTTGGTGTCCAGAATGAAGCTGTATTTACCAGCGAACTTTCCATAGGCACCAAGTTTGTCGTATCCACTGGCTGCGACCGCCCCTACAGGTGCAAAGTTACCTGAGAAGTGCGCATCGACCAATTGCCCGAACTGGAAGGTAAAGTCGCGGTTGGTTGCATCATTATCTTGGCCTTCAGGATCCCAGACCATATTGCCGTTGATGTCAACGTAAATCAGTCCTTCACTGATCGAGCCGATTTCAGGACGACTGTCGACCGTGAAGCGAGCCACGAAGTCACCGCCTGGCTGCCCATCTCCGCTAGCGAAGCTCGGATTGCCGATCGGTTCAGCAGCATTGCTTTCACCGTCAAGCTTATTACCGACCGGATCGACCACATTTTCCTTGATGGTCAACGTGTAACGATCGTCAGGCAGCGGAGCAAAGAAGTTCAGCAGGATCGAACCAGTCGCAATGACTCCGTTGGCCGTTGGATCACCAATGAAGGTAATCGATTGGATTGCGATGATACCTGAGTGATCGCCTTTCAGCACAAAGTTGCCTGGGGTCGTGGCCACCGCTTGTTGCAATGCGGCATACAAGAAGTTCGGATCGAGGTTGCTGCGATTTGGGAAGTCTTGAACACGAATGGTCAAACTGTCGACTCGCGGCGTTGGCCCTTCAATTGAATTGTCTGGTTTGAGACCAAACAGATTGAATAGGGGCGAACCCGTAATCTGAACATCCGTTACCTGAGCTCCAGCGGTATCCAGGAAGATATTCAGGCGATCTGCAGCCGCGTCAGTGGTCACGTTTCCAGCCACATCTTCAGCTGTCATGTACAGGCTGCGAGCACCGTCGTGTGCGAAGCCGAGGTTCGGATTGTTCAAATCCAGCGGTGTCGTGAAGGACCACTGGCCACCGGGGAACTGATTGGTGCCATCGAGCGCCTCAGCAACGGTCAGTCCCAAGAACAGGTCAGCACCTGCACCCGAGGACTGCAGCCCAGCTACGCCGTTGGTTTCAGCGTAGACACGAACAATCGTATTCGCTTCTGCGCGACCGTAGAAGGTCGGAGTGGTGTCGTTGGTAACACGATCCACGAAGGTAGCCGAGTACCCAACCACACCTGAATCGCTGGCTGCATCCAATCCCTGTGTCGTGTCAGCGAGACTGGTTTGACCGAAGAACCCAGTTGGTATGACAGTATCAACCAAAATTTCAAGTGCCACGCTGCGCTCGCCAAAACCGGTCTGTTGCGGTGCTGACGGATCGACCATTTGCACTCGAGCGGTCAAGAAGTGTGTTCCATCAGCCAATACAGGCGTTGTGAACTGGTAGACACCAGGCGATACAAAGGTCGCAAAGCCAAGTGGTACTTGAGGAGCGGTTCCTACTTGCGTTCCTGGTGCTGGTGAGCTGCCTTCATCGAAAATTGCGATCCGATAACCGGCAGTGCCCGCTGCAGCTTGGAATGGAATCGGAATCACCACGCCGTTCGGCGGGTTATTGCCGGCTGGACTGTTGCCTTGTACGTCGTTGAGCAAAATCCCATCATCCAAACGGAAGACCAACGTTGGTGTGTTGTCGCGAGTGATGTTATCCAACTGGCTGCGACCGGTATCGCTGTTGGCAGGAGGTGGATCACCCACAGGATTGTCGAGCAATTCCATGTCGCGAGGCGTTGGCGGTACGTAGTTATCTACCGTCACGTTGTACGTGTTGATCGCTGCACCGTTAGCGAACACTCGCAAATAGTAAGTCTGCCCAGCTACGGCTGGAATGCGAACACGTTCATCACTGGTTGCATCGTTTACACCGAAGCCCGCGATTACGTTACCCGCTGCGTCGGTGACAGCGATATCGAGATTGCCGTTGTTCGGCAAGCCCGGACGACCGCTCGCAACTGGTCCAACTTGACGGAAGTAAACCTGGAAGTCGAGTACGCCGGTGCGTTCGGCAACGACACGGAACCAATCTTCATCACCTGGCAGGCCAAAGATAGGATCTAAGCCAGGATTGATGTTTGGATCGACGTTAATCGCATCGCCAGAACCAAGGTAAGTCGCCAGCGTGCGTGCGTCGTTGTACTCGAAATCATCATGCTTAAAGAACACCACGTCACCACCAACGCCGGCGACAGGTTGAGCCACCTCGATGTTGGTGAAGTTGACGATCAGTGGTTCGGCGTTGCCGGGACCAACAGCCATCGCTCCACTGTCAGCAGTGGTACCTGCTTCAAACAGGATCAAATCGCCTGTACCGAGGTCCACCACGCCCAAGCGATCGGCGGTTGTGCCGGGGCCACCATTCACGTCCACTCGCAAACTGTTCACGTTTGCATCTGTGCCCAGTGAATCTGCCCACTGCACACGAATCGTGTCGTTACCAGCACTGGCTTCGACCAAAACGCGTTCAACCGTTCTTGTGCCAGCGTTCAAGACCAAGGTATCGGTTTCAGCAACACCATTGACGGTTTCTACAAGTGTCACATCAGCAGTCTGAGAGATGTCGATAGCATCGTTGCCAAGAGTGCCACGGACTAGAATCGTATCGAAGCCAGCTCCACCGTCGAAGGTGTCATTGCCCGCTCCGCCGACCATGGTGTCTTCGCCATCATTGCCGAACAACTGATCAGCACCGGCGCCACCTTCCAAGAAGTCATCGCCATTGCCACCGATCAAGATCGCGTCTGCCGACAGCGTGTCATGGCCTGCACCACCGGCAAACGTGATGCCAATCAATCCTTCGACGGTTGCGTTGGAGGAGTTAATTGCTTTGATGGAGTCGTTGCCTTCGTTACCGCGGATCGTCAAGCGATCAGCAGTAGTCGTTCCTGAGATGCGTACGTCATAGGGCAAACCAGCGACGCGCAACACACCTGTCAGTGCACTTTCAACAGTCACGGTCAAGTTGTCATCTGTTGGTCGGCCATCGACAAATACGTTATCAGGTGCATCGACAGCTTCGACAATATTGACGACTCGCACTTCTGTGGTCGAGAGATCGCTCAAGCTGGCTGTTGGATCCGTGTATGGGCTGGTTGGTGCCGCAACACTTCCAGAATCACCATTGTTGGCTCGACCGACGACGTAAGAGTCCGCACCGGCGTTGCCCTGCACATTGATCTGATCAACACCCGCCATATCGATGGTGATATTGCCAGTGTTACGGAAGAGGATCGCCCGGGCTGGATCACTTACCTTGGCAAGCACGTTGAAGACTTCGGCACCGGCTCCACCAAAGAAGGCCAATACGTCAGCATCGCCTGCTCCACCTTCGATGATGTCACTTCCGTCGCCTGGTTCCCAAATGAATAGGTCGGAATCTGCACCGCCGTGCAAGAAGTCATTGCCCGCATCGTCAGCCACACCGTTAGCGACGGCGGATGGGTTACCCAGGATATCGTTGCCTTCTTCACCATAGATCTGATCGACGCCGCCGGCACCAACCAAAATGTCGTTGCCAGTTCCGCCGAAAATCGAATCTGGATTTGGGCTACCGATGATGAAGTCGTCCCCATCTCCACCGTAGATGGTTGGATCGGCTGGATCGACGGCCAGACCGAGCAGGTTCACGATGTCATTGCCACCGCCCACATTGATGAACTTCGCTAGACCTGGAACTGCCAGATCGAGATCGACGTTATCATTGCCACCGAAGGTGTTGATGTCCAACTGATCGATGCCAGTTCCAATGGTCACTAGACCACCAAGCGTAACTGTAGTTGCGTTTGAAGTAACCGTATCAGGCCCTTCGGTACCGTCAACTTGAACTCGATCAAATCCACCCGTACCCGAGTTCACCGTTACGCTGTCGAACGACTTGAAGATGAACTGCGGACTCGCACCGGAAGCAAATGAGCCAGTGCCGACTCCAGTTGGGTTAAGAATTGTGGTGTCATCGAGGGCGGTGCCATTGATGGTCAAGTTGTCATCAACAGCTGGAGCGCCTTCGCCGTTGTACTGAATCAACTCTACGCCACCAGCGGTCGATGTGTAAGTGAACGCGGCTGGCTGGCAGTCGAAGATGAACGAGCCGAAGGTGATGATCGAATCAGTTCCACCTGCGTCGTAGACACCGTTAGCGTTTTCATCGATCACCATGTTGCCCGTATCAGCGCCGGTCGGGTTGAAGATCACGTCATCGAAACCACCAGCGTTGTTGGGAGTCTCAAGTACCAAACGATCCGCTTCGGCAGGTGCGCCAATCGAAGGCGAACCGCCAGCGACGCGAACGTTGACATCCCATGGAGCTTCATTAGGCGCTGAAGCTCGAATTACGATGTCATCATCACCAGCCATCGCATCGATGTACAGGTCAGTTTGGTTCAGTACAACCACGCTTGGCCCTTGATTGATGGAGAAGGTAAAGTCTTGAACTCCATCAGCACCTGCGGTGGTCGAAGCATCGCGGGCGATCACGGTGATGTCATCATCAGCGTTGGTTCCAAGGATCAAGAATGGGCAGCCAGCGATCGCAGCCACTGTGAGCGATTCGATGTGATCAAAACTGACAGGTGATCCGCCAGTTAGGACGCCACCTTCGTCGTTCTCAGGACCAGCAAAGAAGCCAACGGCTGCATTGACAATCAACTGGTCGCCTGGCATGACTCCGATGGGGTCTCCACCGTCGATGAAGATAGGAATACCGCCCGGTGTAACCGTGATCGTATCCGCACCTTGATGAGCGTAGACCGACAAGGCTTCCACCCCGGCAAAATTAACGGTCTCATGGGTACCGACTGTGACCAACCCAGTAGTAACGGTAATCGCTTCACCAGCCGTAGTGCCATTAACAGTGAGCACGTCATTGCCACCTTGCAAATCGACGCTAAGCGTTCCAATCTGCGAACCATTCACCACTGGGGTCGAACCCACAGCCGGGCTGGACTTGGTCAAGCGGAACGTGGCGTTGTTGGCACCTGTCGGAGTTACTTCGAGCGAGTCGTCGCCCGTGGTACCGTTCACCGTCAAGTTGTTATTACCTGCGCTGGCATTTAATGTCTCAACGCCGATCATTGTGACCGCAGCCCCGTATCCGTTGACGGTGCTAGTGGCCCCCAAGTTCACGGCTACTGCCCCCGTTGGAGCGTTCAAGTTGAGGACATCGCTGGCCGACGGATTGCTTCCATCGACAACTACACCACCTGTGAACGGTGCAATCGAACCGCTGAGGTTGAAGGTGTCGTCCCCATCCAAGCCTCGCAGTTCAAGAGCGAAAACATTAGTCAGCGTGAACAGGTTCGTAACAAATCCGTTGGTTGCATTAAATATCTGAGCGGTTGTGCCAGTCACGCTGAACGTGTCGCTGTTCGCTGTGCCGTTGAATTCGACGATATTCCCAACACCCACTATCGTCACGGTCCCAAGCGCACCGATGTGTGCGTAGCTGAGCGGTACCGAGGCAGTGCCTGCGCCAAAGCCCTGCGATCTGATCGTACCTGAGTCCGCTGCCGAGCCTGGTGTCACCGTTGTACGTTGACCACTTGGGCTAGTGACAGTCAGCGCGTCTGAGCCACCTTGGCCATCGATATGCAGCGATTCCGTGGTGACAAAGTTAACCACGGGTGCGCCAGTGATGGCCACTGAGCCAGCACCGACTGTATTGCTCACGTTGTAGTTGATCGTATCATTGCCGGCGGAACCACTGACAACCAACTCATCACTGGCCGTTGGATCGCCACCGTTAACATTGACGGTGGTAACGCCAACCAGTCCGATTGGCAGCACGTTGATCTTGTCATCGCCAAAGCGACCATTCAAATTGACCGTGCCGTAGCTGCTCAAGGAAATGACCGATTGACCGTTCAGCCAAATACGATTGGCACCACCCAAAAACTGGAGAGCGATCGTGTCGTTGCCGTGCGTTCCGTTGGCGGTCAAAGTGTCTGTGGCCGCTGCACCAGTGAGCGTAATCAATTCTGTGCCCAGCAACTGGATACCACCATCCGGCGTTCCAAGCGTACCGGAATCGCTGGTTGAACCAGGTGTGTAAGTGGTCGTTCCTGCAGTCAGATTCGTGACCGTTACCGTGTCATTGGCTGTATTCAAACCACCATCGACAACCAAGAAAGCTGTGCTGCCGGTGCCTGTTACGTTAATGGTGTCGTTTCCATCACCACCAACAACTCGCAAGGATTCGCTGTTCGATACTTGAACAACTTTCAATGCTCCGACGCTAACCTGGGAAACGGCTGTGCGAGCCACACCGATTGTGTCGTTAGACGGAGTGCCATTCACCGTTATCGCATCGGATCCAGAGACCGTGTTGATTGTCAGCGAGCCAGGATTGTTGGTATTGATCGACAGCAGACCACCAGCACTTGGAACTATGGTCGTGGTGTTCGCGCCCGTTGGAGTCACCGACAACTGATCGGCACTCGACTTACCGTTGATTAAGATCGTCGCAGCGGCGGTCACGTTGAGATGCTCGATGCCCGTAAAGCTAACTGGACCACCTACAACTCCACTAACCGAATTGGCTTCCAGGTCGACTACCAGGTCAGCACCACTGAGGCTGAGTGAATCGCTGCCATTTCCATTCGACCCACCGATGACGCGGATCCCGCCAGCAAATAGGGCACTTGGTGCAATTGTGATTGTGTCATCACCGCCATTGGAGTTGATCACAATGGAATTGAAGCCTGAAACATTGACTGAGCTATTGAAGCCCAAGTTATTAGTGACGGTGACGATACCGGTGGCAGAAACAGTGATCGTGTCATTTTCTTCCGTGCCCTGAATCACTGCGGTAGCACCTGTGACCGAAACGGTTTCAATACTGCGATAAGCGAGTGGCAACAGCGGTGCACCTACGTTATCGATTGGCCTGACCGTACCTTCGCCAGGATTGGCGCCCGGCATAATGACTGCGTTCGGAGTGGGAACACTAAGAGTATCGATCGCGGCCAAGCCATCCACCAGTGCTGATTCAACGCTAGTCAGGATGTAGTTGGTGGTTGCGCCGCCACTGGTCAGATCGATCTGTCCACTGTTGGCAGAGTTAGCTGTATAGACAAATCCATCAATGCCCGCCGTACCACTCAGTTGGAACGCATCGCTGGCCGATGGATCACCGCCATCGATATTGACATCATCTACCAGCCAGTCGGCCAGATGTGTGACCGAGAATTGATCATCGCCACCAAGCCCAACCAAGCTAAGATCGGTGCCAGCACTGCCCAATCCGTTAAACGTAACCAGTGGTCCCGCATCAACGCGCGCTGTACCGGATGATATGCCAGTGGCTACCACGGTGAAGGCATTGCTCGCGCCGGTACCTTGCATTGTTAGCGCGTCGGCTGCGGCACCTTCACCCATGTTGATGGTGATGCCTTCTAAATTTGTAAAGCTGACAGCGGCCCTAGGTGTGCCATTGATTGTCGACGCAATTGCACCTGAGTCGGCGGTCGCTCCCGCTGTGACGGTGAACTGATCTGCTACGTTCGAAGTGGCTAGAATCTCAATAATGTCTGAAGCGAGCGGGTTGTTGGTTGGATTGCCGCCGTCGATGTTCAGAATGGTTCCACTAGCACTAGGCAGTAGATTGAAGATGTCACTGCCACCGAGGCCGGCAAAAGTCAGTGCCGTGACAAAGAATTGGGCTCCACCAAGGGCTACCGCTGCAATGTTCTCAATCTGCAACATTTGAACCGCAGAAATGTCCAGGTCCACTACCGGTTCCAAATCGTTGCCGGCTGCATCGGGACGAATCGTAAAGACATCGGATAGATTTGAATCGGTACCCAGGATGGTTAGCGTGTCCGAATCTCCGGCGACTCCATTGTTAAGCAGGAAGCTGAGGTCTTCGGTTTCTTGGAAATGGATCGTGACAACACCCGGTACTGCAATCTCACCAGCGCCCGGGGTTAGAGTTGGGGTCACCGTAATGTTCTCGCTCACAGCGGCAACGCTACCGTTGGGAACTGGATCCGCAACAGGCACTACATTTGCGTTTCCGTAAACGACATCGTCATCGCCAGCACCGGTGTTAACGTTGACCACCAAGTTCCAGGACTGAGTCGTGCTGGCGAACGGATCGATCACAACATCATCATCAAGATCAAAGGTGTTGACATTCAAGTTCGTTACACCTGCGAACGTGACCACCTGCGGTAAGGCAATATTGTTCAGACGCAGTGCACCAGCGTTCTGTGCCGTTCCGTAGACTTCAACGCGGTCGGTATCGTTAACACCAGCTCCGCCGACATTGGTACCTTGTCCTTCATCGCCCACGATGTTCAGGACACCGTTGCCTGGCAGTAGATTGATATTCTCAAAATCGATTGCCGTCAGTCCACCCGGAGTGCCAAATTCAAACGCGTAGTTGCCC
>JANRMD010000174.1:0-11420 GCA_033761895.1 Pirellulaceae bacterium
AACAGACGATCACAAACCGACGACTCGGGAAGATTTTTGAAAACGTTTCAAATTTCGATGCTCCCCGTGCGCAAATAGACCATCAAAAAAGAATTTTAATTATGTTCTTGACATCTCTACAAAAGCGCCGTCGGCTCACTATTTCAGCAGTCCAAACCGCACACAGTGACAAAGCAACTATCGCATCTGATACTGCGCACTGCGTTCAGCCACTTCAGCAGCCAGTGGCGATGTGCCCTCAGCGACTGCGATTGCTAACCAACCGTCCCGGACTTCAATCTGATTGACTGCCAAGCCTTGGGCTCGTGGATCGTTAACAAGGCTATCGCTAATCAATGGAATCTCAGGTCGCGATACAAAGACCTTGGCAAAGATGGCTCGTAATGGTAACCGATCTCCCATGGATAGTCTTGGACCATCAATGCTCACCACGCCATCGCGTACCAGCCCAGCTTTCAATCCGTCAGCGACGGGTACATAGTTCGAGCGAACGATGAAACGCTCGATCTTGTTCTTGCCTTGCGACAATTCGGAAATGCGTAGCGTCAAGACCAACTGATTCTCGATCATCTCGACCGAGATCGGACGACTCGGTGCAAAGCGAATCTGAACATCCTTGGGAAGATCTTCAGGAGCCTTCCAGTCTTTCTTGCCGAGCAGCGACGCAACTTTCTCGCCCAACTCGACCAAGTTCCAGGTGCGATCGCTGAGCCCCAGCTGAGCGATCATGTTGTTGACCGCAGATTGATGAACTTGCATGCTCAGCAGGCTATCGCTTGGTGCACGAGGCCGCGCGGTATGCGAAGCCATCTGAGCTTGGTTGGCCACGCGATAGCGAATCAATAAACGATCTTCAGTGGTGCTCATCGCCACAACCATCGGATTCAAGTTGAGAGCTTCGAGTGGTCCGATTAAGCGGCGTTGAAGTTCAACTTGAGCCTTGTTCAGTTTTTCTTGCAGTTGCTTGTCGAATTCCTGATCGGCTTCTTCTGCAATCATCCGATGCATGATGCGTTTGGCTGGACCGCGTTGTTGATCGAATTGCTCGCGAATCACCAATCGCAGGAAATCACCGATGATTGGCAGACCATCAAAGTCGGTGCTCATACCGCGTAGGTGCTGTTGCGACTCAACATCGGTTTCATTCGCCACCACCTTAAAGCCCAGCGTATCCATGCGGACGGTTCGTTCGCTACTAATCTGTGCTTGCGATGAGTTATGGAAAACTGCTGGCCCCTTGCTACTGCGGGTGGCACTGGTCAAATCGCCTTGCACACCTAGAGTTATGTGCCAGGCACTTTCGTCAGGGATCAGTTTCAATCCCATTTCGGTGCGCACAATACTGTCGCCGGAAGTATTCGCACCTAGGATACGTTGATGCACTGGCCGGGTTTGATAGGACTCTTCGGGCAAGAAGCGTTCTATCAAGGCTCCAGCGATGGCCAAGCGAATGTTGGCGTTGCGGTAGTGATCATTCAAAGCGCTAGCGACGGCTTGTTGATTCTTTTCATCAGCCAAACGTAGGACTTGGACGGTGCTAGCCAGCGAGTAACGCACACGATTGATGGGATCTTCTTCCAAGAGTTCAAGATCGGTGAGCAATTGACGGTAGTCGACCGGTTGACGAGCCCACGCGGTCAGTTGCATCGCTAGCTCGGTGAATTCAGGTTGATCGATGAACGCGCGTTGCGATTCGTTCAATCGCTCCCAACGTAGTCGTGAAAGGACATTGATGGCGAGCGCATTGCCCTCTTCCCAGACGTTGCGATCGTCATTCGACCAAGCCTTCAGTTCGCTCATCTTCAAATACTTGAGCCAGCCCTCGGCATCGCCACTGGCGGGCAACTTGGCTTCGATGCGAACCAGCAAATCCTGAATCTGATGGCGGGCCGTTTCCGCATCGAACTGAGGCTTGACTGCAGGTGATTCGGTCTGCAAGCAAGTCGAAACAGCTTGCCAGACAGCCAATCGTCGCTCAATGGCGTAGCCGATGCGAGTCGTTTTGGCTGCAAGTGTGTTGTCTTTCAATTCATCAGCTAGCGGTCGGATCTGCTCACTGAGAGTTCGCAACCGAACCAACTCGGCATCGCCTGAGGCTTTGCCCAATCCTTCCGAACGCACCAAACGCTGAACCGTCGCAGTCACATCTTCGATCCAAGCAGCGACCGCTGAAGCTGCTGTGGAGATGTATTGTGAGTTCGTGTCGTCGCGGTCAGTCGCAAGTGCTGACAAAGTTGAATTGGTGTTCTGGCTGATTAGCTTCGAGGTCGGAGAACGCAGTTCATTCTTTAGTTCATCGAGCTGCTTCAGCAAGCTGTTGGGCGTTGGCAGTTGATGGCCGGAAATGGATGGGGTAGGCACGTTTGCCAAACGTTCATAGCCCGGCACGTTGACTTCGGGCTGAGGCTGCTCCTTGGATGCTGCGACAGTCTGGATTGGGCTTTCGAACGCTCGATCGATAGCATCCATCAGGTAGTCGATGTTCGCAGTGCTCGAACTGAGTGGCAACACATCCAAGTCGTTAACCGTTGGCGCGCGTAGAACAACTTGCATCGCAGGCTCAGGTGGCTTGCGGAGTAGTTGGGCTGTGTCCGTTCTGTGATCGAGGTCATCGCGATCAAGCGGAGTGCGGTCCGCATGAGGGAACTGCTCGGTAGCAATCAACCCGGGATCGACGGCCAGTACGATGCCACGTTGTCGCGTGGTAGCCCCAGCCGCATCGGCGGTGTGTTCAGCCCGGTAGTAGGCTGGAGACGGCGTGCGCAACTTTTGATCGACCATTATGGCAACCACCGTGAGCGTGACGCCCACAGTCAAAGCTGCTACCCATCCGTGAATTCCCTTTTCACCATCCATGCCGGGTCATCCTCAGCCGCGAGTTTCTATCAGGTACAAGTTTCCGCTGGAAGCAAACCTGCCCGTTTGCCAGATAAGGATGCGGTTATTCGGCTTCGGAATTTTCCGCATCTTGGTTAGAACTAGATCGGCACGGAGCGCCGGAAATCTAACCAGTCTCTCAAACGGAATCCAAATGGCGGAGGTACGTATTCCACGCAGTGAAGGTAGTCAAACTTTGACGACAGAATTCAAATGCTGCGATTCGCCCCGCCGGACAGTGTTGCACTCAAAAAAAGCAGTGCGTTAGCTAGCTTACCAATTGAATTCAGGATTAGCCGCAGTGCGCTAGCACCGATCCGCAGAGTCAATCAGTCAATCTGCGGGATTCACCGCCCGCTGCTGGCGATGACTGTGTGGGCGCGCGCCGTTGATCAAGCTGGTGGCTGGTGCAAGGTCCGAGAATACCGGTGGCTTGCCCAGCGGATCGTTCTGCTTCCAACTAACACGCGTAGCCGTATGGAAAGTGGCCGAAGGGTTGAGCCCACCGTGGATGGTGCGCTGCTGAGGCCGCAACATCGCGATAGGCTAGCCGTCAGGGATGTTGCGACTCGGCGAAGCGTACTTTGCTAACCGCATAAGCCCTCGTCGCCGTTCATCGCATCGTCTCCAGTTAGTGCGAAACCGAACGATCCGCAGAGTCAATCTGCGGAATTCACTGACTGCTGCTGGCGATGACTGTGTGGACGCGCGCCGTTGATCACGCTGGCGGCTGGCGGCTGGTGCGAAGTCTGAGAATACCGGTGGCTTGCCCAGCGGATGCTTCTGCTTCCAACTAACACGCGTCGCCTTATGGAAAGTGGCCGAAGGGTTGAGCCAACCGTGGATGGTGCGCTGCTGAGGCCGCAACATCACGATAGGCGAGCCGTCAGCGATGTTGCGACTCGGCCACGCGTACTTTGCTGACCGCATAAGCCCTCGTCGCCGTTCATCGCATCGTCTCCAATTAGTGAGAAACCGAACGATCCGCAGAGTAAATCTGCGGGATTCTCTGACTGCTGCTGGCGATGACTGTGTGGACGCGCGCCGTTGATCACGCTGGCGGTTCGCGGCTGACGGCGGTCAGTGTCCGCTACGTGAATACCGTCACCTACACTTACGATTCCGCTGGCAGAAAAAAGACCGAAGGATTGACGATTTCTGGGCAGACTTACACGACCACAATGGCGTATAATGGAAAGGGAGAGCTAACCGGCTACACCTATCCTGACGGAACGGCGGTAGGTAGAACCTATACGGCTCGAGGCGAACTCTACCAGCTCACTCATGCTGGAACGACGATCGATACACGGGTTTACGATAACGGTGGTCGCATGACCAGTTCGAATTCGCTCTCCAACACTCATCGTTTCAGGCCCACGGGGAGATTTTCCCGAAGTAATCAACTTCTCCGCACCGTGGAAAACAATGGTGTTTCTGAAACACGTGCTTACAACACGGACAACACTCTTGCATCTATTAGCTTCACAGGCGCGTCTATCGGCAACCTGACTTATGGTTGGGATGCCAACAAGAATAAGACCAGCGAAGCCATCGCTGGCACGATGTCGAACTACGGCTTTACGGTCCCAGCCAACGGCTATGACAGTGAAGACCGCCTAGTTGGCTTCAATCGCACTAGCGGCTTAACTCAGTCCTGGAATCTCTCGCCAGTCGGTGACTGGAATAGCGTTACCACCAACGGCACTGCCCAAGCACGCACTCACGGCCCCACACATGAGTTGCTAACTGCTGGTGGCCAAAACGTGTCAACAGATGCCAAAGGCAACATCACCTTAATTCCCTCCGGCCTCCGGCCTAACGCCTCCAGCCTCTCATCTGTTTGGGACTTTGACAACCGCTTGAACACAGCCGACGTTGGTAACAACGGCTCGATCGATGTGACTTACAAGTTTGATGCCTTGGGACGTCGAGTCTTCCGCGATGACGGCACGACGGCCACAATTTACGTTCAAGCCGGTCAGCAGACAATCGCCGACTACACCGCAGGCACCGCTGCAGCCTCACCAACTCATCGTTATGTGTATGCCAGCTACATTGACGAACCGGTACTTCGGTTCAAACCCAGCGGCTCCGAAACTCTTTACTACCACCGCAACCAGCAGTGCTCGGTAGTTGCGTTGACGAACGCGACTGCGGCAATTATCGAGCGTTATGCGTACACAGCCTATGGTGTTCCAACCATTACTAACGATGCCGGAACTGTGTTGCCAATTGGTTCGGTCAACAACCGCTACATGTACACAGGCCGCGAATGGGATTCAGTAATCGCGCAATACTACTATCGGGCTCGAATGTATGATCCGAGCTTGGGGAGATTCGCGTCCAGAGATCCTATCTCAAATTACGTGAGCGCCATTAAATACGTACTTGCTGCGGGGAATCCGATCAAACGTTTGGATCCAAGCGGCATGATCATGATAAATGCTGAGATAAAGGCTTTCATCTCAAGCAGACATGACCCAGATGGTGACGGTTGGATTCCTGCGGAACCAAGTGGTATATCTCGTCATTATTTTGGGACCGATAAAAGACTGGGAGGGCAGCCTGGAACTTCCAGGGTGGCAAAGATGATGGCGATAGATTCGTGCGACATAGGGCGCAGTGCGCCATTTAGTTTTCCACCTTATAGCGACCCCACAAGGTGGGGTGAATTGAATTCCCGTACTCTTTAGATTGATGAAACCGCTAGAAAAACTGCGAAACCCTGGGATTATACAAGAGCAAATTTTGGAAAGTGCTATTCCGATGTGAGGGGGAAATTTGGGGTGCAATGCCGTTCATAAGCAGTTCTCCTCATATTTACATCACAGGGAGTGTCATATTTGAGGCGTCTCAGCCCGACGAAGTAACCGTAAAGTTCAGCCTCAGCAATTCACGGTTTGCGGATTTCGAGTTGATTGTGACTGCGGATGGCGTTCCGTGCCGCCCCCAACCATCAATTACATACTATTCAACTTTTACCCATCCTGTGTGGGGTGTGCCGTACAATAGCTGGTTTGGAATGTACCAAAACATCAATGACAGCTTTACGTGCGATGCTCCAACGCAAAAATGCTGCGGGGGGAGCTGTAATTAGCAAGAAGCTCTTTGATTGAGTGAACTCTCACAGTTAGAGATTACAATGACAAAGTTTGAAACGTCAAGGCTAAAGGGCTCGACAATCGCATGCATGATATTCGTCGCCGCAATTCCAGCGTGCACAAAGCAAACTGGAAAGTTTGTAGTTTCCAATAGAAAGGCAATCCAACTTCCGGGTAATTCCGGCTCAATGGACGTTCTTTTGGGTTTCGAGTCAAGAAAAACCAAACATTCTCAAGCACCGCTACTTACCATTGTCGCGTACGACCCTACTAAGAATTGTACGAACGTGCAAAGAGCGGGTGGAGACGGAGCCATGGTATCAACCATAAATGTAAGTCACTACGAAGACAGTAAGACGTGCTTTCATTATGGATGCATATGGAATAGAACAAGCGACGAAGTTGCGATCAATAGCTCAAGTTTCGATCGTTCGAATGGCTCCGCATTCCTTCTAGTACCAATGAACAATAATGTTGTCGTTTATCAACTGCTAGGTATTAATGCAACTGAGCAGGTATCTATGGAAAGCATATTGGGTGAAGTGAGCAACCAGATTAGTTCGCAGCCGGAAATCCCCTCGCATGTACGCCAGTATTTTGCACAAAACTTGAAAAGAATAGCCCCTGAGTCGTCCCCTTCGGAGCCGGAAAAATAGTTTCCACGCAGTTGATTGTTATGGCATGTGGTTAGCTAAGGGGTTTAATGGGCAATTTGAGGGTCAGCGATGACCATGAGCCCAGTTGATGATGCGATAGTGTTCGCGATGTTGAACTTGAGTGCTGCCGAACTGGGCTTAAGAGTTTTAATTTGCAGCGTATACAGCGTGTTGATGCAAGCAGCGATTGCGACGCTTGTAAAAGCATCTTCTCTTTTTGGCGGCAATGAGCTTTGGCTAAGCAACATGATTGAAATCCTGCTTAGCAGATAGTCGCTCGTTGAGAGGTGGTGGGATGCCGCTGGTGAGATTGCGGCTGACGAGCTCTTCGATCACGAGCGCTTCCAAGACTCCGCACTCGATGCTTGTGAGCGGTGCCCTGCCGATGAAGAGGTCGCGAATTGGTTGAGGCAATCGTTTGGGCGTCAGCCAAGCGATGCGGAGTTGAAAGAGCAACTGGCTGTAACCTACTTCGGCCACTTCGGCGAAGTATGAGAGAATGCGAAATACGATCGCCTCTGAAAGGCTCTGCATGGCCTTCGTTTCAGTGCCCTTCAATCGGCCAAGCAACTCCAACTCGCCTTCGCAGGATCGGCAATAACAGCCACTGCGATGCTCTTCAGTCTCTTCAAAGTCATCGCTGGCTGGATCTTGCTCTTCAGATATTGATGTTGCAGCAGCGGTCGCGGGCAAGGCAGTTGGTACCTTATCGAGAGGTTCCCGAGCAATCACCTTACTGCAAATCGCCAAGCGTGGTCCGCGTCCGCGAGCTGTAAAGATGCCAGAGTAGCGTAACCGTTTCGACCCGCGTGGCTGGATGTGCATTGCGAAGCGACGCACCAACTCGCCTCGCTCCAATTTGAATGTTTTGACGTCACCTGCCTTGTAGTCTTTGTAACGAATAGTTACATATTGGCCATCGTAATCGATGATGCGAGCGTCGCTGATCACATTGCCTTGCACATAGTTGCTCAAGTAGTTGATCACCCGCTCTGGGCCATCATACTCCGGCGGAGTGGGTTGGCAGTTCGCGATCCACTGTTTACTACCGAGCTTGTCGAACAATGCCTTCTCGGTAGTCGTCAACACACGTCGTGACTTCCCTGGCGACAGCGGCGTCTTGGTAAAAGCCGGATCAACGAACTCAACCATCTGCTCAAAACTCTCCAAGCCCAATGCTTCGTGATTGGTGGGTAACAGATCAGCGGTGGGCCAGATCAATTGGTTCCGCCGAGCAACCCGATCCACCAACCGATCCAGATTCCGAAAAGGCGTGAGATTTACGGAATATGCAGCAACAATTGGCTGCTTCGATACTTACAATAAAGGCCATGGTTACATTCGCTACTGCAACAAAAACAACTTCAACAATTCCGACCCGCGCGCCTGCGCAGCATCGGGTAGATCACTTCGTTGCAATTACTTGTCCAGATCCCAGTGATTCGTGCGATTTATACAGCGATGACTGCCGAACCCATGCCCAATTGGTGTCTCCGTCCAGAGATCCTATCGGGTATTTCGGCGGTCCAAATTTGCAGGGATATGTAACCTTCAATCCTCTAACAAAGGTAGATCCTAAAGGCCTTTGGGGAGACGTTCCTGAAGTGCCCGAATTGAATATCAATTATTGGTGCGATCGTTACGGAAGTATTTTTGGCCCTTGCGCAAACGCAAATCGGGGTTGTATCGGTGTCACGGAAGATCTTCTAGGCAAGAACTACCTGTGGGACAATGAAACGGAATGCTTTAAGTTCCCGAACATAATGGACACAATGATCAAGGTTAGAGAGGTATTTGAAGCGAAGAAGTGCAAACCATGCCATTATCCTGCTATGTTCGCTTACCATTATTGGGCTGCTACAAACCCATCTTGCAATCGAGGTTGCAAGCATTGTGGCTACGTCCACCAGCCGAAGACCCCGAACGGGGCACCAGGAAACGCTTACCTTGCAAATGGATCGCTGAACCCAACTTGTAGCCCGAATTTCGATTTCTGTTGTGAGGTCAACGGCGGTATCTGGCTTGGAGCCAATCATGGTTCCATGAATGCAGGTCAAACATTGATTTTATGGCCAAACATCCAGCGATTCGCTTCTTCATACAAAGGGGTGTACGACGTAACTGTGGTTTGCGTTACCTGTACCGGGAGCAAATATCCTAAGGCGAACTGGAATCCGTTCTCAACTAAGAGACTATTTGGTCCAGCAACTCCGTCGCAGTTTAAATGTATTCGTTCAGGATGGAATAATCCGTCGCTGCAGGGAGTACTTCCTGGTCCCCTACAGTAATCTGATGTTTCGTTCGAGATTGGAGAGATGTCGCATGCAATTCCATGCAGCCATCTTGCCGATGCTATCACCCCGATTCGCACGAGAGCCAATTTAAAATTGCATTCAAAATTTAACCTGTGCCTTAGAGTGACTTGATATGAGTTTATATTGGATTTACCGCAAGCCAATTGCATCGTGCTTTATTGTTGCAATCGCATTGATGTCACATGGTTGTCAATCAAATCAGTCTGAAAAGGCGCATAATCTTGAACTCGTGTATATTGCCTGTCTCGAATATCACCAGGTATACGGCATGCCACCGCCAGAGAACGGGAATGAGGTATACTGGGCTAGGTTTATGCAATTAGATACTATAAACTGGAGGGGAGTACTTTTGCAGCAACTTACGCCAATCGGCTCTCATTCAAAGCAGACACAACAATCGCTAGGAAATTTGATTACAACTCTGGGAAGTCGCGTCTTTGATGACAACGACTATCGCATTTACGCCAACTTCAACGCGCTTGCAGATTTACGGGAAAATGCTCCCTCGCTTATTCTCTTCGCCTTTCTTAAGCGAAGCGACGATAGAGAATGGTATGAGGATGAAAATGTGAGTTTTACTGAGAGGTTTGAGCAGTCCTGCCGCGCGTCGCCCAATACTCCAATTGTTTTTGTAACAAATAAGGGGATTATTGCTTCAGTAAATCCATCACACTTAGAAAATATTCTCGCACTTTTTGATCCATCTTCCAGGATTGCAGATCGCAATTCTGCATTATCGCATATAAGCGTAATTGACAATTTAACAGATCAGGATATTCCGCAGTTCAAAAGAATAGCAACTGAGTCGCCCACTTCGGAAACGAAAAAATAGTTTCCACGCGTTTAGTTGTTATGGCGTGCGATTGGCTAAGGGGTTTAATGGGCTATTTGAGGGTCAGCGATGACCACGAGCCCAGTTGATGATAATCCTGGTTGCAATAGTAACTATGGAACAAAGTGTCTCCTGAGCAACTGCGGAGTTGCCAGGAGATCGACCGGTTTATCTTTTACCGATCCAGTTGGCTGGAATTTCAGAAGGCAAGTTTGTGTGGATCGCTACTACACCAGTCGAGGTCGCTCAGGATGTGGGTCCTGTATTTGCCGAAAATGGGAGAACATTGACGACGATTATTGCGGTGAAAAGCCAGTTGTGTCGCCTTATTCTACCTGGTGGTAGCACCCATGAACTTTCGGTTTTCAGCTCGTCTTTTTCTAATTGTAGTTACGGCGTGTTGTTTTGTAGTCTGGCTAGTACCAAAACCTGCACAAAAACTAACGCTTCCAGATAGTACCGTTTGTTGGATTGAATTCGAGGATTCGATCAGAAAAAGAGGGCAATTTGTGTTTCGATCTCTGGAAGCCTTCTTCATGTTGTTAAGGCATTCGAGGTTGTCGAATGCGACGCACCGCGATACAAGCTACATCTTGACCAGCCAAGGAGAATTGCCACACTGTCCTGCTGCGAAAAGGCGTTAGTTGCGGTTGTTGACGCAAATTCAAAAGAGATTGTGGTCAAAAGCGCTGAGAACGCTGAACTTTGGACGCGAGGATTAGAGTCAATCATAGCTAGACGATAGCTAGACGAGCGTCGGCGTCCAAAAGAATAGCAACTGAAACGGACTCAGTTGAAACGGAAAAATAGTTTCCACGCAGTTGGTTGTTATGGCATGTGGTTAGCTAAGGGGTTTGATGGGCTATTTGAGAGTCAGTGATGACCATGAGCCCAATAGAAGGCGCGATTGTGATCGCGATGATGCACTTAAGTGCTGCCGGATTGTGTTCGAAAGACTGGTTTTCCATCGCAATTTGACCGATGATGCAAACAGCGATGGCAACGCTCGTGAAAGCATCCTTTCTTTTTCCTTGAGGGGATCTATTGGAGCTATGCAACACAGTGCAGCTCCGAAGTTGCAAGTTGCTCCGCAACTGGCGGTGGGATGCCACTGGTGTGTTTTCGCTTCTGCAACTCTTCGAGCACGAACGCTTCGAGCACTCCGCATTCGATCGATGTGAGCCGCGCTCTGCCGACGAATAGATCACTAATTTGTCGCGGCAAAAACTTGGGTGTGAGCCAAGCGATGCGAAGCTGAAACAGTAACTGATCGTAGCCAACAGGGGCGACTTCAGCGAACATCGAGAGCATGCGATACACAATGTTCTGCGCGAGACTTTGCATGGCATGCGTCTCAGTGCCCTTCAGGCGACCGACCAATTCCAAGTCAGCTTGGCACACACGACAGTAGCAACCAGTGCGATGCTCCTCCGGTTCTTCAAAGTCGTCGCTGGCTGGGTCCTGCTCTTCAGATATTGAGGTGGCAGCAGCTTTCGCCGCCGCAGTAGCCACGGGTTGCTCAGCTTGCCACTGAGCGATCAACTTACTGCACAAAGCCAAGCAGGCTTCGCGTCCACGGGCTGTGAATAGCCCCGCGTAACGCAGTCGCTTCGAGCCGCGTGGCTGGATGTTCATCGCA
>JANRMD010000175.1:0-5835 GCA_033761895.1 Pirellulaceae bacterium
GAATTGCAGCCTAGATGCAAAGGATTTGGATAGACGACTCAAAGCTCCCGCGCTTCCACTTTACACTTTGAGCCTTTGCATCTAGCCTGCAATTCCCAGATTGTGGGTTCGCTGGTATTTTTTTATTGTCCGTTTGCCTTACTTGACTTTATCAAAATATGGTTTTGGTGGAGCCAAAAGAGTGGTTCTAACGACCGATTTCTTGCGAAACCAGTTACATTAAACACCCATCGTGAATAACGTAGCCTAGGCATCTTGCCTGGGTTTATCGTGCTTGTTCGCTTAACGCGGATAAGTTTCGTAAACGTCGGTGTCGTACAGAAAGAACTGATGGGTATCGAAACCGTGATTCCACAAGTGCCGTTGGGATTGCTTGTCGGCAATATGTACTGGGCATTTGCGGCTGTGTTGATTGGCTATGCAGGGCTACTTTTGCTAATCGGATTTGTTGCTCAAAAGAGAATCAATAACGTCGAAGATTTCGTTTTGGCTGGGCGACAACTGACGACTGGGCTAGCGACGATTACGATGATTGCGACTTGGTTTGGTGCGGAATCATTGATGACCACCACCGACGAAGTGGCCGAGCATGGAATTCGCAAGGCCATGTTGGACCCGTTCGGCATCTCGATGTGTCTACTGATAGCAGGCTTGTTTGTTGCCAGGCCGCTGTGGCGTATGGGATTGATGACGATCCCGGACTTCTTTAGGCAGCGTTATGGAAGACTGGCAGAAACGTTAAGTGCTTGTATTCTTGTGCCAAGCTACTTTGGTTGGATCGCGGCTCAGTATCTGGCGCTGGGTACGTTGCTGGAGCAGTTCTTTGGCTTGCCGATCTCGGTTGGAGTGATCGGTGTAGCGATATTGGCGGTGAGTTATTCGTTGATGGGTGGCATGTGGTCGGTGACCTGGACGGATACGTTGCAGATGGTCGTAGTCGTGGTCGGGTTGTTGCTTGTTGGCTTTGAAATTCTATGGCACTTGGGTGAAGGCAGTCTTGCGTTGGGCTGGACGCGATTGAGGTTCGAATCCGATCCTACGATGTGGATGATTGCAGCGGAGCCTGATTCAAAAGCGAAAGTGATGGCAGCCATCTCCGCTTTGGTTATCGGTTCCTTGGGCAATCTACCCGTGCAAGATTTGATGCAACGGATTTGTTCGTCCGCTTCGGAGCACGTTGCGCGGCGAGCCTGCATACTGGCGGCTTTCGGTTACTTGTGCATGGGGATGTTACCGATTGCGGCGGGTTTGGCGGCCAGCCAGTTGCTTGATCCGGTTCCGGCCGACGGAGTGCTGACGGAACTCGCTGAGCGATTGTTGAGTCCAACGTTGTTGCTTGTTTTTGTGCTGGCGGTAGTTTCGACAGTTTTGTCGACAGTTGTATCTGCCGTCATGGCGCCGGCTGCTGTGCTATCGCAGAATTTGCTTCAACCCTGCGCACAGAGATTCGGTCGGCTGACATCCGAGGGCTCGCGATTGAGACTGCAGCGATTGAGTGTGATCGTTATCGCGGCACTGTCGGTAATTCTCGCACTAAGCGGAAGCGACTCTTATTCGTTAGTTGAATCTTCTTATTCATTGTCGTTGGTTGGTACCTTTGCGGGCTTTGCATTTGGGCTTTATCCAAGTTCGGGGCCAAGATTAGCTGCCCCAGAGATCACTGCCCGAAGGCTCGCTGCCCCAAGAATTGCGGCGCTCGGTTCCATGGTGGTTGGAGTCGGTATGTGGTTATTGCATGTATCACTTGGATGGGAATACTTTTTCCAGCCACTGGTTGAGCACAATTCAAAGATGGAAATACTGCAATTAATTTCCGTAATTCCGCATGAGCTGGTTGATACGCTATTCTCGGTGGCAACATTTCTTATACTTTGGGGAGTTGCGATTTTTGGGAATCGAGAGAAGGTTTAAAGAGATTGACGTCGGCAGGTGGATTAGGTTGCGTGTGAACGGCGTGGATAGCTGAGGGTGGATGGAAGTTGACAGGATTGATGATCGCACCCGGCAGGAGCGATCCACCTGAAGACCGATCGCACTCGGCGGGTGCGATCCACCTGATGACTGACCGCACCCGGCGGGAGCGATCCGCCTGATGACCGATCGCACCCGGCGGGTGCGATCCACCTGAAGACGTTCTCAGTTTTTGCAGGGCAAACAAAAGCAAGAGATGGTAGTGCGCGAGCTATACGAAAAATACATTGCTCAGCACTGGTTGATGTCCGACCCATGGTACTACCATGTTTACCGTTTACCGATGCTCTTCATCGCCGTGGCTCTCGCAAGCGGAGTGTGGTTGGGCGGCCGAGTCGAATTGAATCAACCGGAGTGGTTGGTACTGGCGGCTTGTTTACTGGGTGGCGCAGCTGCCTTGACTCATGTGCGCAGTCGTCGCGATTGGGCGATCGCTTGCACTTTGCCCGCTGTGTTTCTGCTAGGCATTTATTTTGGGATCAAGAGTGAACCGCCCACTGAGGATTCTTTATCGAATGTTGCCACAGTCGATTGGCAACCGTGCGCGATGCGGATCGTGGTTCAGTCAGCGGCTGTGTGGCAGCCCAATCCGAATCATCGACCGCTCGATGCTAACAGCCAAGCCTGGAAGACGCAGTGGGCGGTGAAATGCGTCGCAATTCGTCATCACAATCAATGGCAACCGACTACTGCGTTCAGCACTCTAACAACCGATGGCCGGGTCGATCGTTTCTTGCCGGGTGATACGCTTGAAATGTTCGGTCACTATCGAAAGATTGGGCCATCCGCCAATCCAGGCGGCTTTAACTTTGCGGAGCAAGCGAGACTGGAGCATCGCTTTGTCGCACTGCGGGTTGAATCAGAGCAGCAGCTTGAGCTGGTCGAAAGCCGATGGCGCGGTCATACACTGGCTCGACTACGCGGCTTGGCGATTCGCGAGATCGATCAGTTGCTTGCACGCTGGGTCAGATTTGGTAAAGCACCGCTGGCGGCCGCACTGGTGTTTGGTCAGCGTCAGCAAGTCGATTGGCAAGATCAGCAAGAGTTGATGGCGACTGGTACGTTACACATGTTATCCATCAGTGGCTTGCACGTTGAGATCGTTGCAGCCATGTTGTTGGGGATCTGTATCTGGTTCGGCGCCAGTCATCGAGTCACGTTTATGTGCTTGGTCGGTGCAACTTGGGCCTATGCGGGCTTGTCGGGCGCAGAGCCACCAGTGGTGCGTGCGGCGGTGCAAGTAACGGTTTTTGCTTTTGCGCGGTGGAGCGGTGGTCGCACTCGAATCGGCAATTTATTGGGAGCCGCTGCGATCGTTGTGGTCTTATTACGAGCTTCAAATTTGGAGAACGTAGGTGTTCAGCTGTCCTTCTTAGCGGTGGCCACGATTGGGTTCTTTATCTCCGCGACTCGCAAACGCGTGCAGTTGGATCGCTTGCAGTTAGTCATCGATGAAACACTGCCCGCTTGGTGGGTATGGTTGCGTTGGATGACAGGCAAGACATACGAGCTGACTTGCCTCAGCGCTTGGATAACGTTGTTTACTTGCCCATTAATTTGGACGAACTTTCATGTCCTATCGCCGATTGCAGTTCCACTGAACGTGATCATTTCGATTCCACTGACGATCAGTATGTTAAGTGGTCTTGGCTTGGGCTTGTTGGGTTGGATACCGCCGATCGGTTGGGCATGCGGTTGGCTATGTGGTGTATCGTTGAGCTTCATTACCACTGCCGTTGCGTTGGGAAATCAAGTTCCAGGTGGTCACGTCTGGTTACCAGCACCGCCGGTTTGGTGGACGATCATGTTTTATGGTATGTCTCTGTTGTGGTTGACTTTGCTCGGACGACAAAAGTTGTTGGGTCTTGCGATTCTTTTGGTTGTTTGGATTGGTGTTGGCGCGGCGCCATGGATAAGTGGACCACGCGGAAAGTTTGACCAGTGGCCGCCGCTATCGACCCACAACGTGCAGTCGACCGAATTGCGCTGCACATTTCTAAGTGTTGGTCACGGAACGAGTGTGATCATCGAGCAGCCTACGGGTGAGGTCTGGTTGTACGATGCCGGGCACCTTGGAGCCGCTGAACGCAGCCATCAAGAAATCGCGGCTAGCCTATGGAACCTCAAAACGGCGAGGATCGATCGACTGATCATTTCCCACGCAGATGCGGATCATTACAACGCGAGCTTAGGATTGGCAGAACGTTTTTCGATAGGAGCGATTATCAGCACACCGCAGTTTTGGGCTAAATCAGAACCGGATATTCAGGAACTGACTGCGACGCTGAAGCGAGTCTGTGGGACCACGGAGTCGTGGGCACATCCAATTCAACTTGATCAAGGCGCTGTTCACTTCCGAGTGCTGCATCCTAGCGCCACTTGGCAAGGCGCCACGGATAACGCGGATAGTTTGTGCCTGGAGGTTGAATACGCGGGTAAGCGAATCTTGCTGCCAGGTGATCTTGAAGGGGCTGGATTGGTTCAGTTGCTGACCCTGCCGTCCCGACCCTGCCACATCGTGATGGCACCCCATCATGGAAGCATGAGCCACGATCCGTCAAGTTTGTTGCAATGGTGCCAACCGCAGGTCGTCGTCATTAGCGGGGGACCGCGAGCCGTTCGGCCGGAAGTGATTGAACGCTATTCGAGAATCCCATCGCTGTTGGCGATCACGCATCGCGATGCAGCAATTCAAGTTCGCGTCGGCAAAGACGGACAACTTTCGACCTGGAACTGGGCAAACGATCAGTGGCAAGCAATGCCGCTTGAATAAAGAAGCCTAGCCCGGTTACTGAATAGGTCGACATGCGTATACTAAAGGGCAGTCTGAAGGAGACTGAACTATGAACTTACGCGGATGGTACAGATGAATCGGTCGCTAACGGATCGGCAGCAGCAAGTCTATGACTTTATTCGGGAGAAGATTGTAGCGCGGGGTTTTGGACCGACCGTACGGGAGATCGCTGAATTCTTGAACATCAGTTCGCCCAACGGAGTCATTTGCCATCTGAAGGCTCTTGAACGAAAAGGGATGATCCATCGCTTGGCCAACAAGAGCCGAGCGATTGAGTTGACGGAGATTATCTCGCGGGACAAGCAGTATTCGTTGCCACTGGGCGGACGAATGTTGGGTGACGTATGCTCGTTCAGTGTTGATGCTGGGGCGACCGTTGATCTCTTGCGGTTTATTGGCGAAGATCGATTCGCGGTGAAGGTCGTCGGTGATGCGCTGAAAGATGTGCAGATTGCTGCCGGCGATTCGTTGATTGTTCAGCGGCAATCGACAGCTTCAGCGGGGCAGATGGTGCTCGCGAAATTGCCTGATGAGGGAACACAGCTGGTTTATTGGATGCCGGAAAACAATCGCGTGCGGCTGCAGCCGATCGATCGGAATGCTTCGGCCAAGTTTGTTGAAAGAGCCGAGGTTATCGGAGTTGTCGTGGGTTTGTTTCGGCAGTTTGCTTGAGGGTTGAGGCTTGAGGCTTGAGGCTGCAGGTTGCAGGTTGCAGGTTACAGGTGCGAGGCGGAGCCTGGGCTGTGCGACAAATAGCAATCTTTCAAGAATCTCTAGCGAGAGTTTTGTTACAGCTTCGTTTTGCTTCAACGCAATCGACAAGCGAAAACGCTGTGGCTCCCCTCGCCCCGGTACTCCGGGGAGAGGGGTTGGGGGTGTGGGGCAGTCCCAAGTTAATCCCATTTAAGTAAGCCCATGTGCTACCGTCTCGAGTAACCATTGAGAAAGTCGCTTACTCCAGACCGAGCGCCCCTCACCCCCCGTCCCCCTCTCCCCGGAGTACCGGGGCGATGGGGAGATCCTTCGTTGGGGACTGTGTTGCCTGAAGAGGAACAAAAGTTACATAATCG
>JANRMD010000176.1:0-6197 GCA_033761895.1 Pirellulaceae bacterium
GAAGTATCTCCGTTCCTTTTGTGAACTAAGCGTCATGATGGCCGCTGGCCTTCCCTGCTTGCCCCAAAACCATACTGTGCCGCTTGTAATTCTTCGGGTCGCGTCGGAAAAAGTATAGAAGGGTCCAATCGGCTCTAAATCCATGTCGCTACCGTCGATTCTTCCTTGAACCTCTTCAACATTCGTTTTAGCGATTTGAAGTATTTGCTGCGTCTGGGTGATCTCCGCTTCACTTTCTTGCGCCAACGACTTTGAAGCCAGGAAAAGCACAACGCAGAATAGAACGAAACACGCGCGCATGACAAGGCTCCTGGGAAGGTGAAACTATAGACATTGCGTCATGTACTTTACCGTCCCGAGCTTACCATGTAAATAACGTGACCAGCGGACAACACTGTAGTGCGATGAACGAGAAGTGCCCCAAATTAATTTGTTAAATATTTGTTGCTCGCAGGTTGGGGATCGATTATTGCATTTGCTTCGGGCAATCCCACGGCTTGACGATTGACGGCATCCCACGTGATAGGTTTTTGCGTGCGTAGAGCCAACACTCCAAGCATGCCGATTTCGGTAATGCGTGCCCCAACCTCGAACGGAGAATAGGTCTTGGCATCTCCAGCGCACGCCAACACAAACTCGAACATGTGTGAATTGTTCACCGAACTCCACTTCGGCCGTTGACCTTGGGCCGCACGCTTGGGATCCCACTTGAGCGTTTCTGTGTCAATGCGCGGTTGAGTCTTGGCGATTTTTACCACCTCAGGATGATTCGCCCCGCTGAATCCCTTCTCATCTTTGAGGCGAATGTTGCAGTCGGTATTCCATAGTCCAGCCGACAGAGTGCCTTCGCTGCCGACTAGTAGGCAACCCGTTGAGTCCACAGGGCCTTTGGACACGCTCACGGGCGGAAAGTTCTTGTCGCCCGAATAGAAGTACAGCTTAACCGGACCTCGCTTCGCGTTCGCGGGAAAGTCGTATGCGATGGTGCATCGTGTAGGGTAGGATTCGTGTCCGAGGTCATCGCCAGTTACTTCGATTCGAGTTGGAGCCTCTAGTTCCAACGCCCGATAGGCCAATTGAAAACCGTGACAGCAAAAATCGGCGATGGATCCTCCGCCGAAATCATACCAGCCGCGCCACTTACCAGGATGATAGATCTCGTTGTTATAGGGCCGCTCGGGAGCCGTACCCAGCCAGAAGTTCCAATCAAGCCCAGCGGGACTTGGATCGCTCGCGCCGGGACGATCAACGCCATTGGGCCAACCATGAGCTGGATGCCAAACGTGGACTTCGCTAATTTCACCAAGGAGACCCGATTGAATGACTTCAAAGCTCCGTCGAAAGCCTTCCGTCGAGCAACCTTGATTGCCCGTTTGCGTGGCCAAGTTAGGATTGCTTGTCGCTAATTTTTCCAAGGCTCGACATTCTGCCACGGAATGGGCCAACGGTTTTTCGCAATAGACGTGCTTGCCGCTGGCCAGCGCAGCTTGGCAAATGGGCACGTGCCAATGGTCTGGCGTGCCAATGATGACTGCATCGACCCCTTTCTCTCTATCGAGCAGCTCACGATAGTCATGATAGGTTTTTGCTTTGGCCAGCTCCTTGATTTGCGAAGCACTTTCAAGTTGACGTTGATCGACATCGCAAATGGCAACAATCTGCTGATCGAGCTTGGCGAGTTCGGGAATCAAATAGCCTCGCATTTGGCCACCCATCCCAATACACGCAAACGTTAATCGTTCATTTGGCGACTGGCCCGACAGCGTGCCTGACTTCAAAATGGTCGGCAGACCAATGCCGACTGCAGCAGCAGATTGAACAAAGCGACGGCGGGAAAAATTCTGATGCATGGCGCAATCTACTTTTGAGATGGGTAACACTTTCTAACAGGACCTCACGTAATCTATCCACAGAATCAGGACAGAGCAACTTTGGCAGTCTGGTTCTCTTATCTACCACCTGTTTTTCACCAGCTATTAACAATCCCGATGCGAAATAGATTTGACTTTTGGAAAAGACTGTTTTTCGGCAGCCAAAATGGGTACTTGGCTGCTGCGAATACCGCCGTCCAAACTAACTCGCGCTGTCACGGATTAAGTGGCCGAACGGTTGAGCAAACCGTGCATGGGTCGATCGCCGAGCACGCAACATCGCACTGGCCAAGCCGTGAGGGATGTTGCGACTCGGCCAAGCGTTCGTTGCTAACCGCATAAGCCCTCGTCGCCATCCGTCGCGATGCCTCAATTTAGTGTGAAGCCCAACGATCCGCAGAATAAATCTGCGGGATTCGCCCGCTCGCTATTAGGCAATTTGTGCCAGCCATCAATTGCCAAACCGCTGGCTTGGTCAAGCCAGCATCCGCTTCATGCGTCTCCGGTACCTCAACATCATTGGCAGTCAGTGATCGCCACAGACCGCCACTCTCTCCGTGTCTCCGTAGTTAAGCGAGCATAAACGAGGGGACGCGACTAACAGGGGTGAAAGATCTCTGCGCTGCGAATACCGCTACGAGATGATCTCACGCACAACGCGGCCGTGGACGTCGGTCAAGCGGAAGTCACGACCCGCGTGACGGAAAGTCAGACGTTCATGATCGATCCCGAGAAGATGCAGCATGGTGGCGTGGAGATCGTGAGTATGAACAGCGTCCTCGGAAGTCAGAATGCCGTACTCATCGGATTGGCCATGCACGATGCCGCCTTTAACGCCACCTCCGGCCATCCATGACGAGAAGCACAAGTTATGGTGCTCCCGGCCGGCATGGTCCGCCTGCTGATGAAAGGGAGTGCGACCGAATTCAGTGGTCCACACAACCAGCGTCCGGTCTAGCATGCCTCTTTGTTTGAGGTCGGTCAGCAGTCCAGCGATGGGCTTGTCGATGGCTTTTGCAAGCCGCTGGTGGTCGCCCATGTCCCCGTGCGAATCCCAGTTACCACTCGAACCCACATCGATTAATTCCAGAAAGCGCACTCCACGCTCGGCCAGTCTGCGGGCAACCAAGCACTGCCAGCCAAAGCCGCTCGTTGCGCCACGCTCCAGTCCATATAGACGTAGTGTGTCTTCCGTTTCCTGAGATAGATCGAACGCCTCGGGAGCTTCACGCTGCATACCGAACGCGGTTTCAAAAGATCGAATCCGCGCGTCGAGCGATTGATCGGCGGCCCGCTGTGCGAGATGAGCCCGGTTCAGTCGGCTTTGTAGAGCGAGCTCCATTTGCTGGAACTCAGTGTTCGCATTTCGCGGTCGGATATTGGGTAGCGGTTCTGTTCCCGGCATCACATGCGTGCCCTGATGACAGGCAGGCAGGAAGTCGCTGCTCCAGGTTTGTGCGCCTGCGTAGGGCGCGGCGGGAGCCAGAACCACGAACGATGGCAGATTCTGATTGACGGTGCCAAGTCCGTAGCTGACCCACGATCCTGCGCTCGGTCGCGCGAACTGTGCTGAGCCCGTATGTGCGGCCAGGGTCGCTTTGTCATGACCATCACTCTCACAGTGCATCGCGTTGAGTACACATACATCGTCGATGACTGAACCAATGTGCGGAAACAGATCGCTGACCCAGGTTCCGCTTTGACCATACTGCTTGAAAGCATACCGTGGCTTGATCAGGAACCGGTTGAACTCACCCGATTTATTCAGCCACCGCGAGGCCGTAATGGACTTGCCATGATCGGCGATTAGCTGCGGTCGATGATTGAAGGTGTCGATGTGCGAAGTACCGCCGGTCGAGTAGAGGAAGATGACTCGGTCGGCCATGGCGGCGTGGTGGCCGTTTCGCGCAGCCAGTGGATTGTTCTCTGCCCCCTGAAGTTCGCTGCACATCCCGGCTAAGGCAACTGCTCCGAATCCGCCCGATGCACGGCTCAGAAATTCGCGGCGTGTTCGTTGGTAAGTAATCATGAGTTGCAAACCGGAGTTATCGGGAGATGGTAAGGTGGGGCATCATGCTTTGAACTGACTTTTCTTTTTGCAATTGTCCATCATCGGGCCAAAGGGGCCTTTGGCCCTGTGATATCATTTGAAATCAATTTCCCAGGCCGTTGGCCTGGGCTATGCAAACTGATGGCCCTTTGGGCCGAAGACAAATTTTGATCTGTTTAATTTCCATTTAAAAGCGACTTGTGTGATAGGAAAACTCCTTTCCTATCACACTACTAATCCAAATATAGAAACGCATTGCTCGTCAACAAAACTCTCGCCAGCGCTGACCAGGCTGCGATGTCTTTCTCCCCTATCGAATCGCTGCCTGCGAGTTTTTCCCGATACGCGGCTACAAACGCGACTGCGTCATGGACAACGGCGTCTTCTGGAATTTGACCGTGAGCTGTTTCGAAAGCCCATCGCATTCTCGCGTGGTCGTCGCCGGATACGGATACCACGCGACGCGCGAAGCCCTCGGATGCCTCGTGGACGAAGGGCGAATTCATCAGGAACAGGGCTTGTGTCGGAGTCGTTGTCGGTTGTCGCGTTGCAATGCTCTGGTTGGGATCGGCAGCATCAAACAAGGCAAGGTACGGATGCCGTCGGTTTCGCTGCACCATTAAATAGACACTGCGATGGTTTGAATCGTAAACCGCATGGAACGGATTGTGGATGGTGAACGCCCAGGTGTCGACCGCAGGAAATGGATGAGATTCTGGCACGTTTCTATCAAGTCGTCCACTGACCGCAAGCATGGCGTCGCGGATCGATTCGGCATCCAAGGAGCGCCGTGAATACCGCCAGTGCCAGCGATTGCCAGGATCGGTGACGAGGTTCGCTTCGTCATCAACGCTGGCCAACTGATACGTTCGCGAATTCATGATCAACCGATGCAGCGCCTTCACCGACCAACCCGACGCAATGAACTCGCCGGCTAGCCAGTCGAGCAACTCCGGATGTGTCGGTCGCTCGCCGCGCGAGCCAAAGTCGCTGGGAGTTGCGACGAGCCCTTCGCCGAAATGCCACTGCCAAACGCGGTTCACGAAGACTCTGGCTGTTAGAGGGTTCGTGGGACGCGTGATCCAATTCGCCAGTTCGAGCCGACCGCTGCCAGAACCAGCAGGAACAACTTCGCCACCGAGCACTTCAAGATTGCGGCGCGGAACTTCGTCGCTGAGCCGATGTGGCTCGCCGCGCAGTTGCAGACGACTATTTGTGGGCGAACCTTCGGCGACTCCATACGCGACCGGATAAGAGAGCTCGGTCGAGACAGCTTGCCGGCGTTCCGCTAATGTCTTGATCTCGACATCCAGCGCCGCCATCCGTTGCTGAGCATCTGGTTCTACTGATCGAGGAGCGACCGGCCCTGAATCGGGCGCACCAAATGCCGTTGCACTAAGTCCAAGGTTGTCCAAGTCTCGTGCACATGCCGCTCCCGCGACATGCCCAATTCCGTCACAGATGAAGCAGTCGATGACACCGTCCCAGTTCGGCCCAGTCTGCTTATCTTGAAAGGCCGTCAAGTCATCGCGTGTGACAATGATCCCGGAGTACGTCTTCGCGGCCGGGTCCATCGTCAGTCGCAGCGTATACCAAGTGCCAGGTGTGAGCTGTCGAATGACTTCCCAATTTGTACCATTGCGAATCGCTAATTCCGTTGCTGTCGCGCTGCATTCAACAGCCAGTGATTCAACCACGCCGCGACCAACGAAGAATCGAAACGCGCCCTTCTCATTAGCATCGACTGCTCGAAAATCGATCGTGAAGTGCATCTGTTTGTCAGACGCTGCCCGTAAGCCGTTTTCGAAAACGTATCGCAGACCGTCGTTTGGTTTGCCGCTGCCAACTCGAATTCCCAATTTCCCTTGAGGGTGTACGTGATCGAACGGACTCTGCGCCTCGGCGGTTACCTCGATGGGCCCCGCGCTGAACCAGGGTTTGCCCGGTGGTTTACCAGATTGCTGCGCCTCGAACCCCAGGTCCGCTCCGCCAACCAGAGAGTCCGGATCCAGTTCCGAGCGCTGGCGTTTGAGGGCAGCGATCGCACTGTCTAGGCGAGCCAGTTCTTCGGCCTTTGCTTTCTCGCGTTTCGCGACTTCATCAGGAGGCACCAGTGGCGGAAAGTGCGAGGGACGCTTCTGTTCTTCGCCGCCAGGAAAAGCCCACTGCGTGCTTTCCATGATTCCATACAGTGCATAGTAATCAGCGGCGGAGACTGGGTCGTATTTGTGATCGTGGCATCGTGCGCAGCCCAGTGAGAGTCCCAACAGCGAGCG
>JANRMD010000177.1:0-6744 GCA_033761895.1 Pirellulaceae bacterium
CTGGCGTGCCAGTGCAAACGAAGGTGACGATTCTAAACAACGGTGGTCGCCCCAATGCACTTATCTTTTGCGCAAACCTGTCGAAGTAATACGGCTGGAATAGGCAAACGCGATTCAATGTGCTGCGACGATTGACTCAACAGAACCGCTGCAGCGTCTGACTCATCACACAACTCGAACGAAGGGATACCGTCCAACTTCGGCGACTCTCGTGGTACACTCGTTTAGTTGGGGCGACATTGGTTGTGAACGATAACTCCTTTGTTTGCACTGGCACGCCAGTGGCACACCGAACCAAAACTCACCAACCAAAACACACTCACCCCAAAATCAAATTGTGTGACTGCTCTATTGTCGCACGATTGTCCCAATCGTAGCTGCCACAATTGGGACAATTGTGCGACACTCAACCCCAAAATCAAATTGTGCTGAAGCACTAGTTCGCAACTACTCCGGAAGGCTCGTTAAGGTAACCGTACTTTTCAGCGTATGCATGCCATCGCTGCAGAATCTCTTTTTCGGTGTCTGGGTCGATGGGATGGCTGTTGGTGCGATAACTTTTGTGGTTTGCCAGTCGCTTATTGAGCGGATCTTTGACGGCCTCAAAGTCGCCCAAGTCAAGTTGCTCGTATATGCGTTTGATGGAGTCAAAGGGAGCGGCAACCAGATCTTCATAGCGCATCTCAATCAGTTGGCCCGGTGGAACCAGACCGCGCTGAGCTTCGAAGGCTTCGTACATGCGTGTGAAGCAATTCCACACATACTCTCTCAGGTCTTTCTCGGGCAAAGGACGTTGAAGCCCCTGCACCTCGTCCAACGAATTCCACAATCGCAAGGTCGAGTAAAACAGCTTGCGAGGGTCTCGTGTCAGATGAATGAATTTTGCTTTGGGGTACAACCGCAACAGTTCCTCGACGCGGCCGGTATGTGGTGGGCTCTTCATGATCAATCGTTTGTGCGGGTGCCGAACGGTGAGTGCACGAATAAACCAGCTCAATTTGTCGCGCCAAGTTTGGAGGGCTTGGGGATCGACCGACTTCATGTCGAGGAATTCAACAGCGGGTGGCGGAGAATGGGGAAAAGCAATGCGTAGATAGGGAGTCGGGGCTCCTAAATTCATCAGTGCAAATTCATCTTCCTGCGGCAACATCCAGCCGGCTTCCATTTCATCCATGGGGCGTTTGTTCGGAATTAGGAAGTTACCAAAACGGACGAAGGCCCACTCGCTGATCAAGAAGTGGCTGGCCGCAAAACACTGATAAGTACTGGGGGACGCGAATCGCGGATCCACAACCATCAATTCGTGTAGCAACGTGGTACCGCTGCGCCAATGGCCAAGAATGAAAACTGGATCTTCCGCTACTTTCGCGGCGGCAATTCTCTTTCCGAAAATCAGTGCCTGAAGTGCAGCTAGCACATCGTTGAAAGGGCAAAATATGGAGACACCAATGGCAATGTACAAGCGACTTGGCGTGACTCGAAAGCCGTTGTTCGCGAGTAAGCGCCACCATTGGAACATGCGCATCCCATGCCAAAATCTCGGACTGTAACCCGGATAGCGGTTGATGGGCTTGGGGGGGCGTTGAGCTTCTTCCTTGGTCATTCTTTCCTACAATGTAACGCGACGATGGTTCCGCATGACGTAATTGTTTGCAAACTCCATTGACCTCTCATTCTACAAGACTTGTGGCTGAGTGTGTTTCGTGGCACGCTGCGACCTGAACGAATTCAGTTATGAATTCAGTTACGAATTCTGGGGCCGACTGTCCCACCTTAAATTGCCTCGAAGGATTTCGATTATGATGTTGCCTGGTCAGAATTCACGCCGGTTTGGGACTTTGAGGCATTGAATGGCAATCGCCACACGCATTTTTTCGTACTACTATCCTGCTTGTGTAGTGATTGCCTTCCTGGGGTGCACGCTGGGGGATGGCTCACTAGTGATGGGAGTGCTAGGAGATGGTGTTTGGGGACAGCGAGCCTCCGCACAAGATGCAATTGAGGAAGTGCTCCGCGAGGTGAGTTGGGAATTCACGCAATCGTCCCGTCAAGTTTCACGGCCAGTGCTTTCACGGCCAGTGCGTTACGACGAACTGGGCGATCCTCTTCCACCACAAGCCCGATTTCAATTCGGTAGCGAACGCTTTGTCGCCCAAGATCCCATCTACGATTTGGCACTGTCGCCCGACGGTAGCGTCCTGATCACTAGAGATTCGGACCACATCACCTGCTGGGAAGCCGCTAGTGGCAAGATACGTTGGAAAGCCGCTGTGGAGTTGCAGGTGGGGGCAGCGTACGGTCAGCGAGCTTTTGCGTTTACTGCCAAGGGGGAGGGTTTTTACGCGCAGAGCGAGCCCGAAAAACTGCAGAAATGGAACGTTGCGACCGGAAAGTCGGCTGCAATTCCAGTGAAACATACATTGCCCTTGCTACCCGAGAACCGGCCCGTAAACTTATTTCCCGGGGCGGTATCGGCCGTGGATGTTACTCGGGATGGTTCACGGATTGCAGCCGCTGGCGGTCACGGGGTCGTGGTGTATGACGCCGCGGGCAATAGCTTGCTTGAGATTTCCAACAAACCCGAACTAGCAGTCGAAGCGACCGATTGGCGCAACGATCCGCTGCTGATGAGCGGGCACTATAGCCTGCCCCTATTTTCGCCTGACGCGAAAACTCTGGCTGTGGTGACAAGCGATAAACCTCGCAGGGTGCGTTTGTGCGACGCCATGACAGGTGAAATCCGACACGAGTTCGAACTGCCAAGTCGCTTGGTACGCATGGCCTTTTCGCCGGATGGCAAGTCGCTTGGCACGACCGAGCGCAGCGGGGCTGTTTGTCAGTTTTCAGTGGCGACCGCTGAGCGAGAATGGAAATATGATCCGCCGGAACATATCGTTCAGGGCCAGGTTATTCTGGAACTAGGTAATGCGCTTCGGGACGATATGTTTTCCACCGCCATCGCCTATAGCCCCGATGGCGAGATGGTGGCAGTGGCGAGGTTGCGGCAAATCTACGTCCTGAATGCAGCAAGTGGAGCTGTCCAATCAGAGCTTGACGGGCACACGCAAATGCCCTGGTCGCTCGCATTTTCTTCCGATTCGAAAACACTTTATTCGGCGGGACTGGATCGCATTATCCGACGCTGGGATGTCCCCAACGCAATCGAGTTACCGCTTGAGAAAGGCTTTCATGGGTCGGGTATCGTTGCGTCAACGGCAGTCACCAATCGAATGGCTGTGTGTGATTCGTCAGGCAACATCCGCATCACGACTACGAATGCGAAACCTTCTGAAAAAGAGACATGCGTCATTAAAGTCCCTCGTGCCCGCATCTCCGCTGTAGCTCTATCGCGCGACGGAGTGTTGGTGGCCAGCGCCTTCAACGAGGCGGAAAATCTAATCGTTGCGGTTTGGAATGCAGAAAGCGCTGAAGCGGTTCAGCGTTGGCAGTGGAATGAAAAAGAGGCAGGAACGTTTCGAATCGGGACACTCGAATTCTCGCCCGACGGCACGAGATTGAGTGCTTGCGTGAACGGAGGTGGGAAAGCTCACTTGCTGGACGTAAAGACTGGAAAGCAAATCGCCGAGTTGGAACACCCATCTATTTGTGGCCTGTCCTTTGATCGGACTGGAGCGCAATTGGTAACGGCAGGTGCAAATGAACGCCTCTGTTTTTGGGATTCGGGAAATGGTGAATTAGTTAAAACCAAAGAGATGATTGGCGGTGACTTGCAAAACGTGCGTTGCTCCCCGGTAGAGGACCTAATTGTCACGGCTCATTTTCCAAACGTATTACGCATCTGGAATGCAAAAGACATGACGCTGCGCAAACGGGCCCCGCTCAGCGGCGAAGCCAACTTTGATGCGCTGGCATTCTCCGCCGATGGGAATTGGTTAGCCACGGGATCATCGGGTGTCGTGAACATCCTCAACTCGCGAACCGCCGAGCGCGTTTGGCAAGCCGGTTCGCACCATGGGGCAGTGCTAACGCTTGGATTTGCCGAGGGCGATAAGGTCCTGATCAGCGGAGGTACGGATGGCATGGTTTACGGTTGGGAATTGACGCCGCAAGATAACGCTGCCGCTCGCGACTACAACCAGGTTTGGTCCACGCTTTGTAGTGGTACTGAAGAGGAGATCAAAAATCTGAAGTGGGAACTGGTCCAAATCGGCGATGCGGCTGTTGATGAAGTTGAACAACGCTTGAAACCGATCACCCGCGTCGTCAATTTGCGAGCCATAGCGAAAGGAGTTGACCGTGAAACCGCTGCGTCGCGAGTGCGTTTGGCTATGCAACTCTCCGAAAAGAATCCTGCTGTAGAGATTGACTTGCGCATCAAACACGCCATCGACTTCTTGGCTCTGCTTCGAAGTCCCAAGTCGCTGGCGTTGCTCAAGGAACTCGCCGCCACACATGAGTCCAAAGATATTCGCAAGGAAGCCATGTTCGCGCTCGAGACAATCCAGTAAGCAGTTTAGGTGTTAGAACCAATAACCAAGTCCTCTTTCCGTCGAGGAATTTTTATGTCTACAGGCTTACTCCTTAAACGCTCATTGATGCTCACGTTCATGGCGGTTGCTTCCTGCCAGTGTGTTGGCGCGGTCCTTCATGCCCAGAGCGATTCTAAGATCGAGAAAGGGCGGCCGAATGTGCTTTTTATAGCGGTCGACGACCTTAACGATTGGACGGGCCATCTCGGTGGGCATCCACAAACGAAAACACCGAACATCGACCGTTTGGTCGCGCGGGGTGTCACTTTTAGGAACGCACACTGCGCAGCACCAGCCTGCAATCCATCGCGAGCAGCGCTGATGAGCGGCTTAAGGCCCTGGGAAACGGGCATCTATACCAACGGCGATCCAGCTCAAGGAGTGCTGCGGAATACGCTCACAATCAACCGTCATTTTCTAGCCAACGGTTACCAAGTCAAAGGTGGAGGCAAGATCTATCACAATCTTGCCGCCGAAGGTCGCAAAGACACTTGGAGCGAATGGGTTGGTCTGTTTCCGAGTGCTGGCGGGAATGTGCACAATTTGAATGGGCTCGAGAATTCCCATTTTGATTGGGGCGCGATTCCCGCGAAAACAAGCGATATGGGAGATCACAAACTTACCGATTGGGCGATCGAGCAATTGCAGCAACCCGGTGAACAACCACTGTTCTTAGCCGTCGGCTATGTCAAACCACACTTGCCCTGGTATGTACCGCAAGAGTTTTACGATCGATTCCCGTTGGAGTCGATTCAGTTGCCTGTGACAACCAACAATGACCTGTCTGATGTCCCACCTGCCGGACGCGAGATGGCTAGGGCTGGAGGAGATCATGCGGCAGTACTCAAGGGGGATCAGTGGAAAAGGGCTGTGCAAGGTTATCTGGCTACGATTTCGTTCCTAGATGACGAGGTTGGGCGATTGCTTGAGGGCTTAGAGAATAGCCCTAGAGCGCAAAACACAATTGTTGTTTGGTGGACCGACCACGGTTGGCATCTTGGAGAAAAGGAGCATTGGCGGAAGTTTGCGTTGTGGGAAGAAGCAACGCGCACCTCGTTTGCGATTGCGGCACCAGGCGTCACTCGCGCAGGTGTGAGTATCGATGCGAGTGTGGATTACACGAGCGTTTATCCAACCCTGTGTGAGCTTGCGGGATTACCGGTGCCTGAACACGTACGGGGGCCTAGTGTCGTACCTCTGCTGAAAGAACCAGCCGCAGCCGAGCAGTGGCAGCACTCTGCCATTTGCACGCACGGTCGTGGAAATCATGCCGTTCGCAACGCACGCTATCGCTATATTCGCTATGAGAATGGAGAAGAGGAACTCTACGACCATGTACATGATCCTAACGAGTGGACGAATATCGCCGATCGCCCTCTCGAGCAAGCCATCAAGAAACAATTGGCCGAATTGATTCCAGCTAGCGAAGTTACACCGACCTCTGGGAAAACGAAAAAGAAGTCGAAGGCCGACGACTAGTGGATTGTCACAGCTCAATTTTTTGGTTTGTAATATCAGCCGGAACGCGTTAGCGTCCGGTTGTCGCCGCGGTAACCGGTGCTAGCGCACGGCGGCTAATCCTAATATTTAAGTTTGACGTTCCACTAGTGCTTCGACACAATTTGATTTTGGGGTTGAGCGTGTTTTGGTTAGTGAGTTTTAGTTTGGTGTGCCACTGGCGTGCCAGTGCAAACGAAGGAGTTATCCCTCACAAAAAAATGTCACTCTAACTCAACGAGTGTAACACGAGAGCCGCCGAAGTTGGACGGTATCACTTACGTTCGAGTTGGGTGTGATGAGTCAGTCGCTGCAGGGATATTGTTGAGTCAGTAGTCGAAGCGCATTGGATCGCGTTTGCTTGTTCCAGCCGTATTACTACGATAGCTTTGCGCAAAAGATAAGTGCCTTGGGTCGACTGCCTTAGTGTAGAATCGACACCTTCATTTGCACTGGTACGTCAGTGGCACACGAAAACCATATGCAACCCCAAAATCAAATTGTGCTGAAGCACTAGCCGTGGTAGCTGCGGTACCAATCCACAAACTTCGCGACGCCAGTTTCGATGGAGGTCGCGGGTCGAAAATCGATAACGCGTTCCAGGTCGCTAACGTCGGCGAAGGTTTCTAAGACGTCGCCTGGCTGAAGAGGCATGTAGTTTTTCTTGGCAGTACGTCCGAGGCAGCGTTCAAGCACTTCGATGAAGTGAGCCAGTTCGACGGGTTGGTTGTTACCAATGTTGTAGACGCGATAGGGA
>JANRMD010000178.1:0-15268 GCA_033761895.1 Pirellulaceae bacterium
TGAGCAGTTGGTACCTAGTGCTTCGTCCAACTTAGAATTCGGGGTTCACTGTGGTTGGCATGTCCCGGTGTAGCCACCGAAGCCAGGGCGATCAGCGAGAAGTGTCCAAAATTCTCCCGAAAAATCGGTGACTGACGCACATAACTGACTAATCTGGGATACGTCGGGCTCGATGCAAGAGCTCTTTTGAAACTGAAATCTAAAGTGAGTTGTACGATGCTAGTGAAGCGCTTGGGGCTTTTGAGTTTGTTGGCACTGATGGGGTCAAGTGCTGTTTCGCAGGGACAGGAGGCCATCGCGGAAGCTAAAGTCGCGGAAGCTAAAGTAGTTGAAGGCGAAGTTGCTCAAGCCAAAGTTATCGAGTCACCTGCGACTGAAGCGAGCAAGGCTAAGGCTATGCGTCCATTGACGGTCGCAACTGAACTGGTTGGCGAAACAAAAATCACTGGAACGTTGGTCGATTCGACAGCACTCGAAATGAAGACGTCCTTTGGAGCCGCTCAGATCCCGCTCAGCGAGATAGCTGGGGTGCGTTTCGCGACTGGCGATGAAACATCGACTACCGTAGTCATGTTGAATGGTGATTCCATTACAGGTGCAACGGAAACAAAGTTTGTTACCGTTGAAACAGAATGGGGTACGGCCAAGATCAATGGCTCCAGCTTAGTTTCGATGCTGTTCGTTCCCGGCTTGCAGTGGGAAAGCTCTAATGGCTTGAACGGAAAACGCTGGACACTCGTAGAAGCCAAGCCAACTCCCTCGGCGCCAAGACCTTCCAACGTACCTGGCATCAACGTACCTGGCAGCAGCGGCTTACCAGGCACAATCTTACCTGCACCAATTACTTCTTCTCCATTCGGCAGCAGCAACGGCGGTCGTACTCAGTAACGTATTCAGATACTCAGTAACGTACTCTTTAAATGGGTGCGTGCGCCCCACCATGGAAAGTCGCATCCAGAGCATACGAGCCATCTAGGGAAACTTGGGTGAGCGTTTTTCGACGAACGCCTTTAATCCCTCGGTGGCTGCTTCGGTGGTCAATGAGGTTGCAGTTGCGGCGGCACCGCAGGCGAGCCAAGTCGATAGTTGCTCGCCGATGGTTTCGTTGAGCATCTTCTTCGTCAGCTGAATCGATTCAGCGGCGCCTTGAGCGATTGAGTCAACCCAACCGCTGGCGCGAACCCAGATGTGATCGGAGGCGACGAGATGGTGGACAAAGCCGAGATCTTTTGCATCAGGCGCCGACAATTCACTCGCGCCGATCAGCACTTGGCTGGCTAGGCTCGCGCCAATCCGAAAGTATAACAGCGGTGCTAACAGGCCGGACACCAACCCCATCCGTGGAGCGGGTACGGCGAACGTAGACCGGTGACTGGCGACAACCAAGTCACTCGCCAGTACCAAACCAAAGCCTGCTCCCCAAGCGGAACCATCGACGGCGGCAATGATAGGCTTGGGCAACTGCAACATTTGTTCGAACAGCGCCTGCAGACGACTCGCGTCCGCGTGCCATTGGCTGAGCGTCTCAGGCGCGTCGCTCGGGCCTGACTCTTGCAACTCCTTCAAATCGACTCCTGAGCAAAAATGGGCGCCTGCACCGGTCAGCACGATTCCACGCACTCGTTTCTCTTGACGCAAGTCGTCGAAGCCTTGCGCTAGTTGCTCAACCATGTCCCGGTTGAGCGCATTACACGCGTGTGCGCGATCGAGAATAATGGTTCCGGTGCACCCATTCACTTTTACTTTGATCATCATTTATGCTCGCGAAGATGACTGTCGTGGTATAGAGTATGTCTACTAATGATATTGCTACTGCAACTACTTGCTTCAGAAATTTGCGGAGATTTCGATGCGCCAATCGTACACCAGCCGTGCGACTTGCTTCAACCGTACAGAGATTCTCATGGCGATTCTCTTGTTGAACTTGTGGGTAGCATCAGGATTTTCCCAGTCGCAAAATTCGCCAGCCCCCGCTGGACTGCCGGATGTAGTGTATGTGCTCGGCGATGATCAGGCGTGGAGCGATTATGGATTCATGGGGCATCCACATATCAAGACACCCAATCTTGATCGACTTGCCAAAGAAAGCATGCTTTACACGCGAGGTTACGTCCCGGACAGTCTCTGTAGGCCTTCTTTGGCGACGATGATTACCGGATTGTATCCTCACCAGCACGGCATCGTTGGAAACGACCCACCGCCAAGTGTAGCGGGTAAAGCTGGCCGCGGTGGCTCGTACCGCGACGCCGCTTATCAGAAAGATATTGAGAAGTACCTCAGCCTGCATATCGACAAGCTCGAAACACTTCCCGATCGCTTAAAGAAACTTGGCTACACAAGCTTTCAATCGGGGAAGTGGTGGGAGGGGAATTTTGCACGGGGTGGGTTCGATGCAGGAATGACCCACGGGGACCATAGCCGAGGCGCAAGGCATGGTGATAAGGGACTTGAAATTGGTCGCACCACGATGAAGCCAATCGAAGAGTTCGTTGCCAGTGCGCGACAAGCGAACAAGCCCTACTTTCTATGGTACGCCCCGATGCTGCCGCATACACCGCACGATCCACCAACGGAACTGCTTGAGAAGTACAAAGGACTAGCACCCACCGAGCCGATTGCCAAATACTGGGCCATGTGTGAGAGATTTGACAACAGCATCGGTGAACTGCTGAAGATTATCGAGCAGCAAGGTCGTCCCCAAAATACGTTGATTGTGTTCGCGTGCGACAACGGTTGGATTAATTTGCCAAACCAAAGTGCATACGCGCCCAAGAGCAAACGCAGTCAATACGACGGCGGCGTGCGGACTCCGATTATGTTTCATTGGCCTGCCAAGTTGCAGCCACAGCGAAATGAAACCGACTTGGCAAGCACCATTGATCTTGTGCCAACGGTCATGAGTCTGGTGGGTCTGCAACCAGATAAAGACCTTCCAGGAGTTGACCTGAGTCAGCCCGGCAACGCAGCCTCACGAGGCCCCCTTTTCGGTGAAATTTTCGAGCATGACATTGTGGATATGGACCAACCACGCAGTAGTCTCATGTACCGCTGGGTAATCGACGGCCAACGCAAACTGATCGTTCCCGAACCAGCGAGGGTTCCGAAGGGGAGTGTGGAACTCTACGATTTGGCGGCAGATCCATGGGAAAAAGAGAATCTCGCGGAGTCTCACAGCGACGAGGTGCGGACTTTACGCGAAAAACTTGACGGATGGTGGAGATAGGGGTTGTGAGGCCTGTAGCGAACGTGCTGGAGTTTCTCATCGCTTAAGGAGCTTCAGTTAGCCTTAGGTCGTGACAGGGAGCTTTTGTAAATTAAGCTCTAAATATATAGTTTCAGGCTCCTTAAGACCCTTTCACGCCCGAATTCTTACATTTTTGCTGGTCTCTGAATATGAAAATTTGCTGCATCGGCGCCGGTTACGTTGGTGGTCCGACCATGGCGATGATCGCCAAGCAATGTCCGGATATCCAAGTTCATGTTGTCGATCTAAACGCGAAACGCATTGCGGCTTGGAATTCGGACACTCTGCCCGTTTATGAACCAGGGCTCGATGAAGTTGTACGCGAAGCCCGTGGCCGCAACTTGAAGTTTTCAACTTCGGTTGACGAAGCGATCGCAGAAGCAGACATCATTTTCATTTCGGTGAACACCCCGACCAAGACATTCGGTATGGGAGCCGGTCGCGCTGCCAACCTCGAATTCATCGAAAAGTGCGCGCGACAGATCGCTCGAGTCTCACACGGACACAAGATCATCGTTGAGAAAAGCACTCTGCCGGTCCGCACTGCGGAAGCAGTTGGACGAATCTTGAACAGCGCCGATAACCAAGCGACCTTCGACGTGCTGAGCAACCCTGAGTTTCTGGCGGAAGGCACCGCAGTGCAAGATCTTCTCAATCCTGACCGAGTGCTAATCGGCGGCGAATCTGCCAAAGCGATTGAAACACTCGCCGGAATTTACGCCCGCTGGATTCCGCGCGAGAAAATTCTAACGACCAACCTTTGGAGCAGCGAACTCTCGAAGTTGACCGCCAATGCCTTCTTGGCTCAGCGTGTTTCGTCAATCAATGCAATCTCCGCATTGTGTGAAGCCACAGGAGCGGATGTGGATGAAGTCGCGCGGGCGGTTGGTACCGACTCGCGGATAGGTCCGAAATTCTTGAAAGCATCAGTCGGCTACGGTGGCAGCTGTTTTCAGAAAGATATTCTGAATCTCGTTTATCTCTGTGAGCACTTTGGACTGCGCGAAGTTGCCGCTTATTGGGAACAAGTTGTTTCCATGAACGATTTTCAAAAACGTCGTTTCGGCGAACGCATCGTCAAAACACTTTTCAACACCGTGTCTGACAAGCACATTGCCATTTGGGGATGGGCATTCAAGAAAGACACCAATGATAGTCGCGAGTCTGCCGCGATTCACGTATGTCGCGATCTATTGCGCGAACATGCGCGACTCTTCATCTATGACCCTCGCGTTGGTGAGGCACAGATACGGGATGACCTTGTCCACGCGTTTGCAGATCCTAGCGGCCACATTCATCCCGCCGACCAAAAACTGATCGACGAAAATGTGAAGATTGCCAAGGATTGTTATACAGCGGCGGATCAAGCTCACGCGATCGCTGTGATGACCGAGTGGGATGAGTTCAAGAACTTAGATGTCGCAAAAATCTATGCCAACATGCACCGTCCAGCCTTCGTGTTTGACGGTCGCAATATTCTTGACCGCAAGCTCTATAGCGAAACAGGATTCGAAATCCACGCTATCGGTCGCAGCTAGTGCTCTGTGCAGATTAGATTTTGGGGTTAGGCACATTAACCGATGTGCGTTAGCACCGGTTTCCGCAATGTGAAAACCGCGGCTAACGCCGTGCGGTTAATAGCACTCGAGTGCGATCAACCCATAAATCTAATGTGAGCGAGGGGCGTTCTTTATTCCCTCGCTAACGCTTCGGGTTACTTTTCAGCAGCCTGCTAGTTATTCAACATTCACTCAGCACGAAACTTAGGGCATCTTCGCACCGGCTGCGGTGGGTATTTGGGCCAATTGGGGTTTGAAACCCCAACTTGGCACAGCAAAAATACCGAGCCTTTGCCGCTCCGCACGATTTTTCTTTCAACACAGCGCGAACAGATGCTCTGCTGCAGCAACATCGGCAGTGCATCTGCATCAGTTGAATCTGCCTCCTGCGAATCTGCCTGCTGCAAATCTGCAGCCTCGGAATCTGCATCCTGGGACACGTCTTCTTCCTCAGAATTCTGTTCAGGCATGGGCAGCTTTTCCTAGTCGCAGCTTTTCGGGTTTAAGTAGGGCGGTTATGCTCGTAGCCTCAAGTAGGTTATGCAGCCAAGCAATGTCCAGTACAAGCGAGACACCAATTATGCGGTTTGCCCTTTGTAATGAACTCTTTCAAGACTGGCCATGGGATCGCGCCCTAGAGTTAACGTTGGAATGTGGCTACACGGGCTGGGAAATCGCCCCATTCACGATGGCCGCCAGTGCCGAGCTGATTTCTTCGGCGCGACGAACTGAGATTGCCAAGCAGATTTCCAGCAGTGGCGTGGAGGTGGTGGGACTGCATTGGCTGCTGGCCAAAACCGAAGGTTACCACCTTACGACTAACGACGCCGAGGTTAGGTCGCGAACGGCAGGTTATTTGCGTCAACTTTCGCAGTTGTGCCGAGACTTGGGTGGTGGTTTGATGGTGTTGGGGTCACCGCTGCAAAGGAATTTCCCGCCTGAAATGACGCATGCCGAAGCCGCCCGGAATGCAACTCAGGTTCTCGAGCAGGTGCTTCCGCAACTCGAGGCCAATCAAGTCACGATTGCTCTCGAGCCGCTTGGTCCGGTTGAAGGCAATTTTTGGAACCATGCTTCACAGACAGTCGAAGTTATCGAGCAGATAAACTCACCGTGGATTCGACTGCACTTGGATGTAAAGGCGATGAGCACTGAAGGAATTCCGATTCCCCAAGTTATCCGTGACAACGCAAAGCACATGGTGCATTTTCACGCCAACGATCCCAATCGCTTGGGACCGGGCATGGGGGAAGTCGACTTTGTTCCCATCTTCAAGGCGCTTCAGGATGTGCAGTATGCAGGCTGGGTCAGTGTTGAGGTGTTTGATTATTCGCCGGGCATCGAAACAATCGCCAGACAGAGTATGCAAAACATGCTGAAAGCAATCGCTGGCTAGCAGGCTGCTGAAAAAGTCAATTTGTGAATGGTGTTGGATTCCAAGTAACCCAACGCGCGAGTGGCTTCCTGTGCGAATGTCGTGGCGCATATCGCTCCCCACGCCCTTCGCAAAGCCGCAAGGCCTCAGGGCGTACCACCGGGGCGTACCACCGGGGCAGGGCGTGCACCCGGACTTATCCAACCTCTCGGATTGAAGCAATAGTCAAGTTTTCGATTTGCTCAGCGACTCAGCAAGCTGCAAGACGAACTCGAACTCATGTGGGCGAACAGGTTGCACGCTTAGACGCGAGCCGCGTTGGACCAACACCATTCCTTCAAGGCTTCGTTCCGCTTTGAGCATCGGAAGCGCAAGTGGCTCCGCGAATTTTTGCTCAAACTGAATATCGACCATGTACCAAGTCGGGTTGTCCTGCTTGGACTTGGGATCGTAATGCGGGTCCTTGGGGTCGAAGGCGGTATGATCGGGGTAGCCTTCTTTCACAACTTTGGCGATCCCCACTATCGCCGGTGGTGTCGCGTTGCTGTGGTAGAACAGCACGCGGTCACCGAGCTTCATCGAGTCGCGCAGAGTATTGCGGGCTTGATAGTTGCGAACACCATCCCAATGAGTCGTTTGGTTCTTGGCCTTGGCTAGATCATCGATGCTGAACACATCAGGTTCACTTTTGACTAGCCAGTAGCGGTCTGAGGTTATTGTAGTGCTGGCTTTAGCTGATTTGGCAGGTTGTTTTTTGGCCATATTTTTTTGAGTTGGGTGAAGTGCACCGCTGTAAATGTCAATGTCGTGCTTGGCTTGGATAGCATCGCGTTTTGGCGGATTGAAATGGTACCACATGCTCTCAAATGCTGGCAGCATCCGGCCTGGTACCACGAGTGGGTGCGCGGTCGTTCTGAGCCGCACGATTGGCCCCGAGGTTGGGGTTTTCTGAGCTACGGCGGAAATATCGCGATTTTCTTTGAACCAGAATGACCGAAGGTGTCTGGAAGAGTGCGACAACGGGGCGGCAAAGAGCTCGTCTGCAGGTCGCAGTCAAGCGAAAGCCTGGCTCAGCCGCTGTTTTGCTAGCATTGCGGCGGGTAGAATTGGAATCGCCCCTTTCACGAATTCGCACGACACCATCATGCCTGCATCTCAACCATCCAGCCAACACGCAAGCGCATCTGTCGGTTCGCCAGCAAGCTTGCCAGCGCAGGTCGCGGCTCGGTTGCGTTCGCGCATGCAGCAAAGCTCTGCCAGCCCGCTGAAGAAAGTGGCCACCACTGCTGACAGTGTGAGCTTAATGCAGCGCTTGTCAAGCGAAGTGCGGGGCCTCGAGACCGCTGGTCGGCAAGCAACCAACAAGCAGACGATCAGTTGCGGCTGCGAGGCGCTCAATCGTTGCTTACCGGACGGTGGTTATGTCCCTGGTTCGGTGATTGAATACTTACGGGCAATGCCGGGTTGCGGCGCGAGCACACTGGCCTTCACCGCTGCTGCGGCGGCGATGAAGTCAACCAACGGATTTTTGGTCGTCATCGATACGCAGCACAATATTTATCCACCAGCACTCGCGAGTTGGGGAATCGATCTCGATAAAGTTGTTTTGGTGCGCCCACAATCAGACGTCGATGCCTTGTGGGCCGTGGACCAATCGCTGCGCACCCCAGCCGTAGCTGCGGTGGTGGCGGATGTTGAACGTATCGATGATCGCGCTGCCCGGCGCATGCAGCTGGCGGCGGAACAAGGTGGCGGATTGGCCCTGCTCTTACGACCCGCTTCCGCACGGCGCGGCCCGAGTTGGGCGGATATCCAATGGATGGTTCGCGCACTCGTGGCGGACGCGAACAGTGTCCGCACTGCTCCAGTATCTCTCCCTTCGCCTGCTATTACTTCACACAATCAAGATCGTCGCTTGCAAGTCCAATTAGTAAGAGTCCGAGGTGGCAAAGCAGGAGCAACCGTGCGACTACGAGTCAGCGCGAGGGATGGCACGCTACAAGAGGTCGAACGACATGAACCAACGGGTGCTCTGCATCTGGCTTCCCAATTGGCCAGTGCAGCGAGTCCAAGCCGCCGAGCCGCCGCTAGCTGAGCGACCGCTCGTCCTCCAAACCCGTGATTCGCGTCGCGGCCTAATCGTCGCCGCCGCGAACTTGGCCGCACGAGCCGCTGGTGTTCGCGCTCATATGTCGCTTTCAGAAGCATCAGCCTTGCAAGCTTCGACACTGGCGCCGCTCGAAGTCCGCACGCATGATCCCAACGAAGACCTCGATCAACTGTGCCATCTCACCGAACTCGCGCAACAATTCAGCCCCATCGTTGGCCTCGAACAACTTGACAAAAAGCCCTGGGCTGGACGCAACTTACTCCAACCCGAATGCATCTTGATCGACGTAACGGGACTCGCCAGTCACTTTGGCGGCGAAGAGCAATTGCTCGGTCTGGTCAGTCGCTGGTTGTTCGATCAAGGCTACTTCGGCTGCATGGCCATTGCGAGTAGCTTGGGGGCGGCCTGGGCGCTGGCAAACTATGGCAATCGCAAACGCTCAACAGCAACAAAACAAATAGCTGCACCGAACAAAGATCAAGTTGCCTCTGCGCAGTCAACCAATACAACGCTTGAATCGCAATTCATCATCGCCGCCAATAGCGATAACGAAGCTGTGTTGGCGCGCATGCCCATCGCCGCGCTGCGGTTGACACCAGACACGGTGCAAACGCTTCAGCGACTTGGCATTCACTTCATCGGCCAACTTGGACAATTGCCTCGGGCTGGGATGGCCACGCGCCTCGGACAAACACTTCTCGACCGTTGGGATCAAGCGTTAGGAATCAAGCCCGAACCGTTCATTGCGCTACATGCGTTACCCGAATGGCAACTCGAACAAACCCTGGAGTATCCGACTGAACATCGAGCCACGATTGCAGAGCTTGTTCGACGACTCAGCAAAGATCTGGCTCGACGCCTCGCCACACGCGGCGAAGGAGCGATGCGAATCGTTTGCCGCTTGGATCAAGTCGAATCCTCACCGCTTATCATGCAGCTCAGTTTGTTTCGCCCCACTGCCGACGGCGAGCATTTGGAAACACTGCTGGTCGGACAACTGGATCAGCAACTCGGTTCCCACGCTTCCAAAGCCATCTGGCGACTGTCGATTCAAGCGACACTCACTGCGCCGCTCGTCTGGCACCAAACCGACCTGTTCGAAGGTGATGCGATCGAGAACCGACATCAGCTTGCACGCTTGGTTGACAACCTAAGCAATCGACTTGGACGTAAGCAAGTGTTACGCCCACGCGTCGAACGTGAACCGCAGCCGGAGAATGCCTGCTCATTGCAACCCATGACGGGCCGCCGTCCAGACGGCTCTGAGCAGGCAACGCTGAAGAAGCTCAGCAGCCGCCTAGCCCGTCAACGCGCCGAACCGACTGTGGATGACCCGATGCGCCGCCCCACACGCTTGCTTTCACCACCGCAGGCCATCGAAGTCATCGCACTTGCACCTGAAGGTGTGCCCGCGCAATTCAAAGCTCAGCAGCAACCTTACAAAGTCATTCAATACTGGGGACCGGAGCGGTTAGAAAGCGGCTGGTGGCGCGGCCCAAGCGTCCGCCGCGATTACTTCCGGGTCGAAACCGAACACGGTGCCTGGTGGTGGATCTATCGCGACATGCAAACCAATACTTGGTATCTGCATGGCGTCTTCGATTGAACGTCGCCGGTATTTCGTACTCGTACTCAGCCGAAGGCGGTAAGAGTACTCGTACTCGAATCTTCACCCGCGAGTACCAGTACCATCTTGGTCTTTCATAACCCGAAGCGTAAGTGAGGGACCTTTCTACATCGTCAATTCAACGCCGTAACGCGGTGCCTCGCTTACGCTTCGGGTTGCGAAAGCCCGAAACGCGCAACATCAAAACTGGCGCTTCGGATTAGTGTTGTTCCACCCTGGGTCGCAAATCGAGCCTGCTAGCGATTACTGACTTACAATCCCAGCTCGCGATTGAACTTGGCGATACATCTCCGTAATCTTGGCTTTCAACGCAGCCAACTCTTGCTCGGCCAAATCTGCTTCTTCCTTGACAATGGCGCCTTCCTTCTTGAAATTCACCAGGTCCGAATTCAATTGCTGATTTTCGATCTGTCGGAAGCTAATCATCTCTTGACCAGCCGTATTGGCTTTCGCCAGCTCCAGTGCTTCGCGCTTGAAATGCGCGATGCGTTCATTGACTTCATGCCGACGAACATAGGTGCTGTTGAACGCTTCTTGATAGTCAATCAGTGGCCGTACGAAGTAGGGTTGCTTTTGTTTGGCAACACCACTGGCGATAAGCTTGTCGGCATATTCGCTCTTGAGCACAATTGGCTTTGTGGTACCAGCGGCCAACTTGAGATCACCTTCGGCATCTTTGCGCTTGAGGCGTGGGTCAACGCTGCGACCTTGCGAATCGAAAAAGCCAAGTTCGGTTGCAATCGCATCCGTGCCATCCACATCAATGCTGAGATCCTTGAGCAATTCTACGTTCACCCATCGACTTGCAACCGGATCGGAGCCATCAGTGTTGGCCTTTTGCCCGTCTCTCAGATAATCTTTGAGCACCTTTTCGCGTCGCTCTTCTGGAATCCGTTGCAATAAAGCATTGATCTTTTCTTCATCCATGCGACCGAAAATCATTTCCTCGTCTGGCTTCGAACCTGGAGCCGCGAATGCGGTGTGACTATCCAGTGGCAGAAGCTCATAGAGAGCCCAAGTGGGTGCTCCACCACTCTTAATCATATCGAGCTGGTTGGGTTCAAGCGGCAATGTGGGGCTCAATGTAACCTGACCAGCCTGGCTAGTCGCGACTTTGAACTCACCCAAGTAGAACACGGGTAACGCTTGATTCTGTTCGTTGCCTTCTTCGGCAAAACAATGAACCACCAGATTCGCAGGTAGACTGGTCGCAGTATCAATCGCAGGAGCTGCCGCTGGCGGCGCTGCAGGATCGGCCGACAAATCTTGAGCTGGTGCTGGCGCCTTCATCTCAAGCTTAAACACGCCACCATCAGAGCTGGACAACTCAAGTCGACGCCAAACACGACCACGATCCGCCGTTAGCCGACGCAACGCCGCTTTGGCAAGCACAATTGAATCGGGTTCGTCTGGGGCAATATTTTCGCCGCCCCAAGTCAGACGCTCGACATCAGCTTCCGATTTAATGGTTTTGTTCTCAAAATTGTGGGCCTGCTTTAGCCAACCGACGCGACGATGCAGCACCCCTGCTGAGAAAATCATAAATACCCAGCATTCTATGAACAGAAAGCAGAGCATGACGGTATGCAGCGCACCCCAGCCGCGAGCCGAAATCACAATCAAGTAAATGAAAATGATCAGCGAAGCGACCAACAACAATAGTATTACGATCCCACCCAGAGTCATGGCGAATTTTTGTCCCAGAACAAGGGGTTTCAGATAAGTTGTAGCGACTGGGCAATAAGTGTCTATGCAAGCACAAACAGCTACGCCCAACCGGACGAACTTTCATCTTACTTAACGCTCCACCAAAAATGAACCGTTTCCAGCAGTTTTGAGCGACTTCGCTGCCAAACCCTCCTGAAGAAGGGTCTTTTTCCCTTCCCTCGGTCCAAATCGGAACCTCGGACCAAGTTGAAAAGATAGGTAAACCGGAACGGTCCGGACAAATGGCACGGTTCGGATAAGCAACATGCAGTGCATAACCCGCATCTTCCGAACATGGATCTACAGCTCCGAATACTAGTCGTGGCGGATGCTGCCAGCATCCGACTGAAGCCGGACCTGCCGACCACTTAGGAACATTCCCATGCGAAGTTCAGCCAGCCGTGCTCCCAAATCGAAGTCGAATCGTACCAACCTGAAGCGCGCCCTACGCCGAGCCCTCGTTTGGTCGATGATGGGCTGCGCCCTGGTCGGTGGTAGTGCCTGTACCCGCGCCAAGTACCGCTACAGAACAAACCAGGAAGCCTACTATCTAATTGACGAAAAGATCGCACAGAGCTGCGAGAATACGGCTCCGTACCGGATTGAAGTGGATCCAACGAGTCGTATGTTCGACCCGTTCAACCCAGACCGTCCGCCCATGCCAGAAGACGATCCTGTCTCGAACAGGTTTATGCGGATGGTTGATCGCAAGAAGGGTTATCCGCTGTGGGAAGCGAACGGTCGAACCAACACAGCCGAAAATCCACAGTGGTGGTCCTACTTGCCACTGGACGAACGCGGTGTCCTGGTATTGGATGTCAATGATGCAGTCCGTATGGCACTTAAGCACTCACCCGCCTATCAGCAGAACCAGGAAACGCTTTACCTTTCCGCTCTAGACGTCAGTAGCGAACGATTCCTATTTGATTCGCAGTTCTTTGGCGGATGGCGCGGTCAATACACTAACAACGGTAGTGCGCGCAGCACAGTATCTTCTCAGTTTGATACCGGCAACGGTAACAATCTAGCCGGGCGTTCACTAACCATGCGCAAGCGATACGCTTCAGGCGCCGACTTGCTAGTTGGTTTTGCGAACTCGTTCACTTGGCAGGTCGCGGGTCCGGATGATTATAGCGCCAATTCACTATTGGACTTTTCGTTGGTGCAACCTCTCTTGCGTCAGGGTGGTCGCGATGTCGTACTTGAGCGTCTCACACTCGCCGAACGTGTTCTGCTAGCCAACGTGCGCAGCTTCGAACGCTACCGAAGAGGTTTCTATCTGCAAGTGGTTACAGGTCGCCAAGCCCCGCAAGGCCCAAGTCGACAAGGTGGACAGTTCGGTATTTCGGATATTCAAGGTCTCACCGGTCTCGCAGCTGGTGCGGGTACGGTCGGTGGCGGCGGAGGTAACCAAGGCTTTACGGATACCGGAACACCAGGCGCCGGTGGTTACTTTGGTCTATTGCAACAACAACTGACCATTATCAACACGCGTGAGAACATCCTGCGACAGCAGGACAACCTGATGCGGTTGGAGGACAACTATCGCGAGCAACTGCTAAAGGTCCCCGAGTCGCAAACAGTTATACCGCAACAGCAATTGCAAGTCGCCCAACAGCAACAAGCAGTGTTTTCTATTCAAACGAATCTGTTGCAGACGAACGTGACTTACGAAGCACAGCTGGATACATTCAAGCGTCTGCTCGGATTGCCGGCCTACTTATGCGTTGAAATCCGCGACCCTTTGCTCGACCAATTCAACTTGATTTCCCAAGAGTTGCGCACTCGTCGCGATGAACTGAATACTGTGCGTATGGACTTTGGTAGCACCAATACACGCATCCTCGAACTTAGCACGGTGGAGCGTGACCCCAAAACAATGACGCAGTTCCGCGCTCTGGAAAACAGCAACGCTTTGCAGGAGCAGATTGCGGAGTTACGAACCACGATCCAGCCGCTGACGGACATCGAAAAGCAAGTTCTTGAACAGGACATGGTCGTTGTCAGGTCGGATATTGAGCGACTCAAGCAGGCGATTCCTGAGCGGAAGCGTCAAATGCAACGCTTGGCAAGCATCGTCGAAACCGAGCGTGACATGGTATGCAGCATCCTTCCCTTGAAGGACTTTGATGCCCGAGTGCTCGACAGCCGTGGACTTGAGGAACTCCCACAACAGCTAACCGTCGAATTGGAAAAATTGGAGAAGAAGTTCACGGATTACATCGCACGCACGGAGAAGCTTGACGGTGAGATTCAGAAGGTTGCCAAAGAAATAGAGGAAGAGAAATCCAACGAAAAACGTTTCAAGACGCTCAGCGAAAAAGCTGTGATCGGTACGCAGGACTTAGTAGCCTCCATCGGCGAAGACATTCTCGCGTTGCAGCTCATCCAGGCTCGCGCTCGAACCGAGTCGGCATTGTTGCCCGAAGTTGACTTGGAACCCCGCGAAGCGTTGGATATCGCTCGCGCTAACCGCCGCGACTGGCTAAACGCTAGAGCAGCTTTAGTCAACAGATGGCGTGTTATCGAAGTCGTTGCCGACGACTTGGAAAGCGTTCTCGACGTAACCTTCTCGGGTGATGTTCGCAACACAAGCGACAATCCACTCGCTCTTCGGAGTTCGACTGGCCGCTTGCGAATGGGCCTTGCCTGGGACGCACCGATCACTCGCTTGCAAGAACGCAACCGGTACCGCCAAGCTCTGATTGAGTATCAGCAAGCCAAGCGTAACTACTATCAGTTTGAGGACGGCGTTTGGCAGAGCTTACGCACCACCCTGCGAAGCATTCGCCAGAATCAGTTGTCCTTCGAACTACAACGCTACGCTGTCCGCAACGCTGCTCAGCAAGTTAGCATTAACGAGGACATTCGCCAAATCAACGAGACGCTCGGTCAAGCCGCTGGCCCAACGGCCGCTCGTGACACGGTCTCTGCACTCGGTGACTTGTTGAACTCGCAGAACTTGCTGATCGGTGTCTGGGTCAACTACGAAGCCTTGCGCCGCAACCTTGACCTCGATCTAGAAACCATGCAGATCGATTCAGAGGGTTTGTGGATTGATCCAGGTCCCATCCGCGCCGACACCGTCGGTGGTCAACTCGGCCCAGCCATCTTGAATTATGGTTTGTCCGAAGAAGAACAAGCGATCGCCAAGAAACTCGAAGGCCTGGCGAGCGTGCCAACGGAATTTGCACCAACCAATCAGATTCCATCCGATGCACAGCATGTCTACGGACCTTCTGAACTCGGATTGATCGAAGGACCAATTGTCGCTCAACCTAACCGGATTCCTGCCACGAACTACGCTCCGATGCAAACGGAAACACCAGCAGTTCAAGGGAGCGGTTTGGTGGATGTCAGCCCAGGCCTAAGCCTATTCCCGGAAGCACCCAAGGGACCACTACCCATCGAGCCGCTGAATTACCCACCTCTACCGCCCAACACGGCTGGAGTGCCACAAGCGCCCGTGAATCGGTAACGCAGTTACCAATGCACTCGTAGCGGAATGCGGCAAGCATTTAGGTGAACAGCCGGCCGGGATGTTGCGACTCGGCGAAGCGTAGGCTGCTAACAACCTCAGCCCTCGTCGCCATTCGTCACCGCGTCTCAAGTTAGTGAGAAACCGAACGATCCGCAGAGTAAATCT
>JANRMD010000179.1:0-5445 GCA_033761895.1 Pirellulaceae bacterium
CAATCGTTTCTCGCATTTGGGGCATTGAAATTCCAGAATTTTCGGACTACCGGTAGACAAGACGAGCCTCTTTGCGTTCATGATGACGAGCGATATTTCCTGCGCATTACCCCCTATTGTACGCCTCAGACGTGCCCGGCGGTAGCTTCCAAATCACCATGAATCGTCAGCTCGGCCAGCCTAGCCGCTATTCTCGATGCAACAGAAAAACGTATGATGACGCGGCGCCCGCGCGCTTGCTAAACTCGACAATTTCGCAGTCGGCCATGGCGACGGAACCAAACTCAGCAAGATCAAACTCAGCAAGATTTCGAACGCTGAGCGGAAAACGCCGAAGGATGAAGCATGCAACGTGATGGGAGCTCGGGACAGCGAGCGGTCAAATGGTTCTTTGCTGTGTTTGTTGTGGTCATCGCCATCGATACGCTCCCGTTAGGGCTTTCCAGCGACTCGGCGCCATTCGCCTGGATCTACCAACTCAAGTCGACGATTCGTCCGGTTCTTCGGCCCATTGGTTTGTGGCAATCGGAGTGGAGGTTGTTTGCGCCCGACCCCGTCATTAGCAATTGCTGGTGGACCATAGAAGTCCAAGAGAGCTTGCCTCGAGACATCGCGGTTGAACCGTCTACTCAACAGCACACACCGCTGAGCCCATCGAATCGCCTTACCTGGAACTCTCCTTTTTGGGGCGATGTGAAACCAGCTGAGAAATTCTTTAAGCGTCGACACATTGCCTATCTGCGTCGCCTGTCGGAGTTTCCAATTGAGGTCCTAGAAGATTTTGCCGACGAATGGGTTCGCACAAAGTACGGCGATGAACTGCGCCCCATCGGTAGCTTGCATCTCGAAAAAGGCCCACTCGATAACTCATCCCAAGACGCGAGCACGAATTCCGAGCCGTATGTGTTGGAAGTGAGTCTATTCCGAAATGAACTCAAAATCGCGCCCAGCGAGGACGGGACTCTGGCAACACGTGAAGATACGATGTGGTTGTCAGTAACTGAAAAGTACTTGCAGCGAAGGTACAGCGAGTGATGTCATTCGTGAGACGCGGCCTCCGCCAAGCTAACTTAGCATTCGATCGCTTTCTATTTGCAAGTTGCGAACCGGCAGTCTGTTCCATACTGAGAATTCTCGTCGGTGCATTGCTTTGCATCTACACCTACGTGTGGTGGTTAGATGGTGCGTATTGGTTTTCCGACAGCGGTGTTCTGCGAGCCACGACAGCCAGTCGACAGTTGAATGGTGAGTTCAAGTCGCTGTTGATTTTCCTTCCGCAGTCACCGGAATTCGTACGCTGGGTTCTGACGTTGCTTGGTGTTCAGAGCGTTCTGATGTTATTGGGAGTTTGTTCTCGTTTTCAAGCGGCATGTATTTTCGTGTTATTGACCTCCTTTCAGCATCGCAACGTGTTGATTGTTGACGGACAAGACACCGTCATCCGCTGGTTCGTTTTCATAATGATCTTCATGCCCTTGGATCATCGTTGGAGCCTGATGAACTGGATGCGAGGAATTCAATCCACGGCAACTTCCGCTAACGCTTGGGCTTTGCGGTTCTTTCAAGTAGAAATGACCGCCATCTACTTTTCGTCAGCATTTATGAAGGTGGCTGGCGAGACATGGCGAGATGGAACTGCGCTCTACTATGTCGCTCGCGCAGACGACGTGTTCGGTCGCTTTTATTTGCCCGATTGGTTGTTCGAAACGGCGTGGATCGTACGACTGTGCACTTGGACAGTTTTGGCCGTGGAGATTTTTCTGCCACTGGGATTGTGGCTTCCGCGCCTAAGACCCGTGGCCCTGGTGCTGGCAGTAGGTTTGCATCTGGCGATCGAATACTCGATGAATTTATTCTTGTTCCAATGGATTATGCTGGCTGGTTTGGTGTCGTTCGTGAACATTCGCTCGCAAGAAACCAGAGGCTAACGGAGCCTGTTGACTTAAAAGCAATTGTTTCCGACTCTAAGTGCCCTTCTTTGAAGCGCGGGCTGCGTCAATGACACTCACTTTCAACGCATCTGTTTCTCAGGCAGTGCCCGACGATGTCCAAGTCTCGACAACCCTCTTTTGACAACCCTCTTTTGACAACCCAGTCCGCTGGTCCGTTTTTTGGAGCGCGGACGTCCTCGTCCGCTGAAGCCGCTGCTTGTGCAAACACAACCCGTTTTTGGCGTTTGGCTTGAGAGGCGTATGCCCTAAGCACCCGTGCTGGAGCGAACAACCGGTAAAGTCGGATTGTTACGCACTCGTTTTCCCGCATTGTGGCGTCTCCGTTCAGCACCAGGGCCGATGGTTTTCACTGGTAAGGTAGCGTTTCGCTGTTGTCGAAGTCGCTTACCTGAGACTCGATGGTCCCCCGACGCGCTCTATTGCCCCTAGGAGTCGCACCCATGAACGATCGCGCTTTCGTCGATTATTACGAAGTTCTCGAGCTTAGCCCCAGCGCCTCGTTTGAGACCATTGAGAACACATATCGCTATCACGCCAAACGTTATCATCCCGATGCCGGCTCGACAGGCAATCCGGAAAAATTCAAGCGGCTGGTGCAAGCTTACACGGTGCTACGCGATCCAGTAAAGCGAGCGGCCTACGACGCCGCTTATGAACGCAATCGACGTGACCAAAAGTCTCTGCTAGCGAGTGCGGAAGCAACGGCTGACGATTGCGCAGTTCGACACCGCTTACTGTCTATATTCTACGCTCAGCGTCGCCGGAATATGAAGCAACCCGGTTTAGGCATCACGACAGTCGAAGACATGATGAAGATCCCTTCGGACTTGCTCGAATTCCACTTATGGTACTTTCGTGAAAAAGGCTGGATTCAACGCGAACTCTCGGGACCTTGGTCGATCACTTCTGCGGGCGTTGATGAAATTGAATCTCGTGAATCCAACCGAGCTCAAGGTTTGCAAGATCGCATTGCCTACACTGCGCCTGCAACTCATTTAGAAACGCCAACGGTCCGCAAGCCGGCGCTCTGTTAGACTTGCGCAGGCCAGCGTCGCAACCATGATTCCAGAATCAGCAGATTCCACAGTCGGTAGCAATGATTGACGCGACCGGTCATGTGTTGATCGACCAGTACCTGGATCGCTTCAGGTCGCAAGAACTGATGGCAACGGCTTTCATTACTCAGCAATCGCTCGTGCATCAGGTCACGCAAATCGTTCTTCAGCCAATCGCCTAAGGGTACGCCAAAACCCATCTTCTTCCGCGTCCAAATTTGACGCGGTAGCAATCGTCCGAAGGTCCTTCTCAGCAAGCGTTTGCCACCTCCGAATCGAAACTTGAAGGAGGCTGGTAGTGAGGCGGCGAATTCGACCAAGCGGTAGTCCAAAAATGGCTGCCGGCACTCGAGACCATGGGCCATCGAAGCCACATCGACTTTGGTCATGAGGTCACATGGGAGATAAGTAACTAAATCGGCCAGTGAAGCGCGACTGATTACATCGCGGTCTCCCACGCCGCGCCAGGCAGCCTCAAAGAACTCGTAGGGATCTTCGTTGGGCAATTGCTCAACAAATTCATCTCGATATAGCTCAGCGCGCATCCGTTCCGAAAAGATCTGCAGCCAATTCATATACTGACGAGCCGCCGGTTGATTGAGCGCCTCACCGAAACGTTGAAGGCGACGCACAAATGAGCGTTGACGATTGGAGTGCGGCAAACTCTGCACGAAGCGACTGCCGAGGATCGGTGCAGCTGGGATTAAGCGATTGAACCAGCGGCTCAGCCACAGTGCACGGTAGCGGTCGTAGCCTGCGAATAGTTCGTCGCCGCCGTCACCACTGAGCGCCACCGTAACTTGCTCACGCGTCTTTTGGCAAAGATACCAAGTAGGAATCGCTGAACTGTCGCCAAAGGGTTCGTCGAAGTGCCATACCAGTCGGTCGAGCACAGATACGGCATCCGGAGTCACTTTGAATTCGTTATGTTCCGTGCGGACCCAGCCGGCGACTTGACGCGCGTAGTGAGTCTCATCAAAGTCCGCTTCATTGAACCCGATACTGAAGGTATGAAGTGGCGTATCCATTTGTTGTTGAGCGAGCGCCACAATCAACGACGAGTCGATACCGCCTGACAGGAACGCACCCAACGGCACATCACTGCGCAACCGCAAGCGAATCGAATCACGCAGCAGTTCGTCTAACTTAGATGCAGCCTGTTGTTCGCTAATCTCTGCTTCGAAGCGCCAATCCACCTGCCAATAACGCTTGACCTCCACCCCAGCCTCGCGCACCACCGCGACGTGACCGGGAGGCAGCTTGCGTGACATCTTATAAATAGAGTTCGGATGAGGGACATATTGGTAGGTCAAGAGCTGGTCAATGGCACCAGGCGACAAGTGGGTGTCGAAGTCTGGTGATTGCGCAAGCGATTTCAATTCGCTTCCGAAGAGCAGTTGTTGGTCACTCCACTGATAAAACAGCGGCTTCTTGCCAAGCCGATCGCGCGCGAGCACAATCTGACGCTTAGCGCGATCCCAGATCGCCACGGCGAACATCCCATTTAAATGGGAGAAGCACTCCGTCCCAAGGTCTTCATACAAGTGGATGATCGTCTCGGTGTCACTGTCAGACTGAAATTTGTGCCCCGAGCCTTCTAGCCGACGGCGCAGGTCGCGGTAGTTGTAGATCTCGCCGTTGAAGACCATCCACACCGAACCATCTTCGTTGGACATAGGCTGATGACCGCCGGCAAGGTCGATGATCGATAGCCGCCGGAAGCCGAGGGCAACGCCGGGAATGACGCCTGTAACGTCCTTTGAAAGCGACTCACTGTAAACCCCACAGTCATCTGGTCCACGGTGCTCGAGCGATTGAACCATCTTGTCGAGCACAGCTCCGCTAATGGCCTGCTGATCGTGAAACCAAAGCCCCCCAGTAATGCCGCACATCAATCCAAGCCTTTGTCATCAGGACTATATCCGAGCCAACCCAAGCAGGAGTATAGCATTCATCGCGCCCATCGATGGCTCGCGTAAACCAGTTGCCAAAGTGGCCTGCTGACATAATCGGACTAACTCGAAGGTTGCCAGCAGGCTGCAGAAAAATTCGATTTGTGAATCGCGGTGAACCCGTTCCAAGCGGCGTGCTTTAAGTCGAGGCGTCGTCAATGGCACCCAGATGGTGTGGTTTCCCGCAGTCAAGGCTCCGGCAGAGCGTGGATTCTGCGAGGCAAAAAAAGTGGCCTGACTTTAACTGTCAAACGTACGCCGATAAGCACACGCAGGATATAATCTACGGGGATGTCTGCCCCCTTTTTCAATTTCGCGAAAAACATGTTGTACACCAATGACGCAAATCATGCCTTTGATGGCATGTACCCAAACCAGTCTAATGAGCCGCCGCGGCACGACATTCTGGTTGTTCTCTGGCGCTGGAAATGGCTACCCATCTTTGGATCTGCTTTGGGAATGGTGGTGGGAGTTCTTAACTTCGCA
>JANRMD010000180.1:0-53866 GCA_033761895.1 Pirellulaceae bacterium
CGATCTGTCATTGTCGAAAGCCTTGGGTCTGGTTGTTTTGAAGTGTCGTAACTCCTTTACATACCAGAACTAAGGCTTTCGCGCTACAGGGCTCAATCAAAAAGCGTATGCAATATCCGGGCTAGCGCCGTCGGCTCACTCTGCCAGGCGACTCGGCTACATTCCTATCGGGATTGAACGGGTGGTGGCCCGGCGAACTTAGGGACTTCGGGATCCGGAATCTCTTTGATAAGTCTGGCGATGATCTTTTCGCTGCTCATTCCTTCGGCTTGCGACTGGAAATTGGTGCTGATGCGATGGCGTAACACAGGCACCGCAACTCGGCGCACATCATCCACTGCGATACTGAAGCGACCATCCATGGCGGCCATGGCTTTCGCACCGTTGATTAGAAACTGACCAGCACGCGGACCCGCGCCCCAATCGACCAGTTCTTTGACAAACTGCGGAGCACGTTCGTCCGACGGTCGCGTTGCACGAACGAGATGTGCGACATACTTCACAACAAAAGGACTGACGGCAACGCTTTGCACTAGTTTCTGAATATTCACGATCGCTCGCGCGGAAAGAATTTTATTCACCTCCGGTTTCTCGTTGCGAGTCGTAGCAAGCAAGATCTTCTCTTCCTCGTCCGCCGTTGGGTAACCGACTTTGATGTTGAACATGAAGCGGTCCAATTGGGCTTCAGGCAGTGGGTAGGTTCCTTCTTGCTCGATTGGGTTCTGAGTGGCGATGGTAAAGAAAGGATCGGGCAGAGTGTAGGTCGTTCGGCCGACGGAGACTTCGCGCTCCTGCATCGCTTGCAGGAGTGCAGCTTGCGTCTTGGGAGGCGTACGGTTGATTTCGTCAGCGAGCAGGATGTTCGTGAAGATGGGACCTTCGACAAAGCGGAATTCGCGTCGGCCATGCTCATCTTCGTCGAGCACGTTGGTGCCGGTGATGTCGGAGGGCATCAAGTCGGGTGTGAACTGGATGCGATTGAAGCTGACGTCGACGATGCGCGCCAACGAGCTGACCATCAGTGTTTTCGCTAGACCAGGCACACCCTCGAGCAAACAGTGCCCACGAGTGAAAATCGCTGCGAATAGTTGCTCGATGACGTCGTCCTGGCCGATCACCACTTTTGCCAGCTCGAGTCGCATCGCTTGACGGTGTTCGCGGAATTCGTTCAGTAAGTCGCCGACGTTTTTGGGCTTGTTTGACACTCTGGATGCGCTTTACACAAGAATCGGGTGCAGACGAGGGGTATAATTATAAGTATCGCTCACGCCACCCATCGTTCACCAAGCAGGAATTGACCATGTCCCCACGGGCCGCTTGTTTGACGTGCTGTTTATCAATTGTAACGATTCTTCTGAACTCGCCGGTATGCCTGGCCCAAAATCGTGGGGCAAAACCGATCGTAGTGACCCCAGAAACGGTGCAGAAATCGATCGATCGCAGTCTCAACTTTCTGCTGACCAATCAGAGAGAGGATGGTGGCTGGGATGATTTCACGGACTATCCGGGAGGTGTCACATCACTTGTGGTATTGTCGCTGCTCACTGCCGGCATGCCTCCGGACCATCCCAAGATAGCAAGTGCCTTGAATTATTCTCGCCAACGTGTTCCCAAAAAGACCTACTCGGTCGCACTTCAATCCATGGCCTTTTGCGCCGCCAACCCATCCAAATTTGCTGCCGAGATCCAACGCAACACAGAGTGGCTAGTCAAGGCTCAATGCAAAGATGGATCTTGGAGTTATGGTGAAGATGGGGCTAGTAATGGCGACCCTTCCAATACCCAGTTCGCGCTGCTAGCGCTGTACGAAGCTCAGCGTGCGGGAGCTCAATTGTCAAGCGACGAGTGGAAATACGTCTATAGTCTTTCCAAGAAGTACTGGCTGGATATTCGCAATCAAGATGGCAGCTTCCCGTACAACGCTGGTGCAACAGATATTCGCGGAAGCATGACTTGCGCTGGGATCGCGTCGCTGGTGATCGTGGGTTCGCAGTTGGACGGCAGCGAAGCAACCGGCAACGGAGAAATCAAGTGCTGCGGGAAGGACGCATCGAACAATCGTGAGATCAACGCTGCTCTCAAGTGGTTAGCGAATAACTTCACCGTTCGTATGAATCCTGCTTTAGGTCAGTTTCACCTTTATTATCTGTATGGCCTTGAAAGAGCGGGACGTATGACGGGCCAGCGTTTTTTGGGTGATCATGATTGGTACCGCGAAGGTGCTGAAGAGCTGATGCGCATTCAGGAGCCAGTTAGTGGTAAGTACTCTTCTGTCTATCAAAACAGCCTCGGCAACGACTACACTGAGACGGCTTTTGGCCTCCTGTTCCTCGCCAAAGGTAAGCGCCAAGTAGTTATCAACCGATTGAAGTTTGGCAAAGGTGAAGATTGGAACCATCACTCGATGGCCATGCAGCACTTGACCAGTCACACGGAGCGAGCCTGGAAGCGCGATTTGGCTTGGCAAACGATCGATCTGCAGAAAGCGAAAGTTGCCGATCTACTCGAGGCTCCCGTACTGTTTATCAGTGCCTCCAACGCTCCGGTGCTAACCAACGAGTCTCGGGAGCTGCTGCGAGAGTATGTTGAACAAGGCGGTTTCATTTTCGCTGAAGCCTGTGATGGCGATGGCTGCGACGGCAAGGCCTTTGATGATTACATGCGGCGGTTCGCGGCGGATGTGCTCGGCAAACCCCTTGAAAAACTTTCCCCCGATCATCCGATTTGGCACGCAGAACGATCGGTCGATCTTAAGGCTCTGCCAGAGAATTTTTGGCTGTACGGTGTTCAGACTTGTTGCCGTTTGGGCTTGGTCTATTCGCCGATGCCGCTGTCCTGTCGCTGGGAACTGAATATTCCCTACGGAGCGCGCCCAGACTATGGGGCTAAGATTCAAGCTGAGCTGGACAACACAACTTTGGTGGGTGTGAATGTGCTGTCTTATGTGACAGGCAAAGAATTGAAGCAAAAACTGCAATCGATTCTGGTGTTGGACGAAGTCAAAGATTTGACGCCGACCGATCGTGGCGTGTTTGTCTTGCCACAATTGCAACACAACGCGGCCGCTGAGGATGCGTCACGAGCAATCACCAACTTGATCGAATGGATGGGTAAAGAGAATCCATTTCGAATGAGTAGCGAACAGCGCATGGTGCCGATTGTCGATGAAGAGTTGCAAAAGTATCCGCTACTCTTTATGCATGGTCGCGGCGAGCTAAAGTTCAATGAGGCCCAGCGAAGCACGTTGCGAACCTATCTCAAGAACGGTGGCTTCATCTTTGCGGATGCAATCTGTGCCGACGAACAGTTCGCCGCCAGCTTCCGGCGCGAGATGGCGGTGATCCTCAATGCAGAACTTCAGCCGATCAACGAAGGCCATCAGCTGCTGCAAGGCAATCGCTTTTCGGGCTTCGATATTCGACAGGTAAGCGTGATTGATCCGCAAAGAACCAAAGATCAAATCACCGCTAATCGCCGCAAGATTTCACCTCAATTGGAGCTTGCCAATTTGGAAGACCGAGTGGTGGTGGTGTTTTCGCCTCTTGATTTGAGCTGCGCTCTTGAAAGTCGGCATTCGTTGCAGTGTCGCGGCTACCTGCGCGACGACGCCGCCCGAATTGGTATTAATACGATTCTCTTCGCCCTGCAACAGTAGCGAAATGCGTCAAGCATTTCGAGAGTACTGCAATTTACCCAGGGGTGTTAGCAATTTCGTAGGGCAAACCTGACCCAACTCCCTGCCGTCGCTCCGCGACTAACTCATTGGGCTGCGTTCTAACCTGGGACTGGCATCCCAGGCTGTCGCCTACCGTTGCTCTGCAACTACTCATGAACAATTCGGTTTCATCGACTACTCAGCAACGTCACGCATTTCGTGCGGCAGTGCGTGACAAACCGATGCGTCATCCTCCCTAGCTGATCTGGGACGTACTTTCGTGAGTTAACGCGACTCATCTCAATCCTCAAGCGTCTCGTCTCTTCTTTCCTTATCGAGGAGTTTGCCATGAAGTTCGCTCGTGGGTGTGCTGCCATTTCTCAGCTGGACATGATCAAAAAGTGGTGTGTCCGGAAACGTCAGGCGGCACGTGACCGTAGTCGGAGAATGTTTCAACGAAAGCTGCGAACGGAGTTCCTTGAGTCACGACAATTAATGGCTGCGGACACACTCGAGCATAACGTGTTCGACGCAGAGGATGTCAACGATGACGGACAATGCAGCCCACTCGACGCGCTACTCGTGATTCAAGCATTGAATGCCAGAGCTTCATCGAATTCGACCGCTAGCACACAAACGACGGGAGCGGGCAATCGAGTTTTCCCAGACGTGAACAATGATGGGCAAAGAACACCCGCTGATGCATTGCAGGTGATCAATCGCTTGAATCAGCGCGGCGCTAACCCGGTACTAGATCGCGCAGGCAACGATGCATCCAAAACTAAACCAACGATTCCCTCGACAACCAGTCAAGTGCGGTCCTACGACGGAACCGGCAACAACTTGAGCAACACGGAACTGGGCAGCACCGATGAGCGACTATTGCGAATCGCACCTGCGGAATACGAAGATGGTGTTTCCAGCCCCGCCGGATCGGATCGCGCCAATCCGCGGACAATCAGTAACTTACTGTCCGAGCAACAGGAGGACTCCATTGAAAGCGAACGCGACCTGTCGGCCTTTGTCTACGTGTGGGGACAATTCATCGACCACGACGTTAGCCTAACAACACCACCTGCCACGGCAAAAGAATCGATGAGTATCACGATTCCCGCGGGCGACACATTCTTCGATCCAGACGGTTCCGGAGACGCTGCACTTGCATTCACACGCTCTCGCTTTGATACATCTACTGGCACTTCGAGTGACAATCCTCGCGAACAACTGAACCAGATCACCGCCTGGATCGACGGCTCGATGGTGTATGGTTCCAGTCAGGAGACAGCCGATAGTCTGCGGACATTCACCGGCGGCCAGATGCGGACGAGCAGCGGAAACCTGCTGCCGCTGAGTTCATCGGGGATGTTTTTAGCAGGCGATATTCGAGCTAACGAGAACATCGAACTAACCTCTCTGCAAACGCTATGGGTACGCGAGCACAATTACTGGGCCAGTAAAATCCTTGCGGCCAATCCAGCAGCCACGGACGAACAAGTCTTTCAGCAAGCGCGAGCCATCGTGATTGCTGAGATTCAAGCAATTACCTACAACGAATGGTTGCCCGCATTGCTGGGACGTGGGGCGCTCAATCGCTATATGGGCTACAAACCTGAAACAAACCCATCTGTCGCCAATGAATTCTCCACGGCCGCCTTTCGATTGGGTCACAGTCTGCTGCAAGATGACATCGAGTTCATTGGCAACGATGGCCTACCCGTACGCGACGCACTAGAGCTTGACGAGGCTTTCTTCAATCCCGCAATTGTGTCCGCTGAAGGCATTGATGAGTTGCTGAAGTATGCCGCGTCGGCTCAAGCGGCCGAAATCGATACCCAAGTTGTCGACGGAGTTCGCAATTTCTTGATTGATGGACCAGGGGGCACGCTGCTTGACCTCGCGGCATTGAATATTCAGCGCGGACGCGATCATGGTTTGGCAGACTACAACGCAACTCGAGTCGCTTATGGACTGGCGCCGGTCGATAGTTTTGATGACATCACTTCCAATGTCCAACAACAGCAGGCCTTGGAGGCTGCCTATGGAGATGTCGATAATATCGATCTGTGGATTGGCGGCTTGGCGGAAGACCATGTCCAAGGCAGCTCGGTAGGGGAGTTGGTTCGGACAATTGTTGCGGATCAATTCCAACGGCTGCGCGACGGCGATCGTTTCTGGTACGAGAACATTTTCAGTGGACGAGATCAAGCCATACTGCGCAACACGCGGTTGTCCGACGTGCTCCAACGCAACACTTCGATCACCAATATCCAGCGAGATGTGTTCTTCATGCGTTCGGCCTTCAGCGGGTCGGTGTACATGACGCCGACGACCGAGACCGTTCGTCGCGGCGGTGCAGGAATGCTCGCGGGCGTGGCAGGCGTAACAGTTGAGTTGCTGAATAATACGGGCGAAGTGATTAACACCACGGTTACCGACTCACGTGGGCAATATCGTTTTGGTTCCGTGGCTGAGACCGGCGACTATAGGATTCGTGTGATTGCAAAAGAAGGTACAAAAGTTGTGTCAGCGGACACGTTGAGTGTAAATGTGTCGCGCGGCGATATGCGTTTGCACAAACTCGATTTCCGGTTAGCCACAGCATAATCGATAGCCATTTGCTGACATTCATGAATCCCGAGAGCCATTACCAGCCGGTGGTATCCCAACCACCGGCTTTGCTCATTTTTGCAAAAATGCCCTGTGATGGCGGAATAAAGCGGAATGGCTAAGGCTCTTATTCTGTACCGATGTTAGCTGAATGCACTCAATACGTTAACTCGGCGCCTCCTCCGCATCTTCTCAACTATTCTGCTGGAGATAGCTATGCCAACTCGATTTCTGGCTTCGTTTCGATGTGCGCTTTTGCCAACCTGTGGGCTCATAACTGCGTTAGCGATCAGTGGCTGTAGTGGCGATGCAGCCCGCGTGGGAAGGTCAGTTGAAAGTGCTCCAGCGGCAGATGCGCTGCAGGCCCGCGGCGAACGCGACGGATTCAATACTGAGTCCTACGACTCAATCATCGAAAACGAATTTGTGAAGGCTATGGACGAGCCGCAGTCAACGTTTTCGATTGACGTTGACACTGCTTCTTATGCTAACGTGCGACGGATTTTGAACGAGGGAAGTTTGCCCCCCAAGGGCGCTGTGCGTATCGAAGAGCTGATCAATTACTTTAGTTACAACTACCCCGAGCCGACTGACGAACACCCATTTTCGGTGAATGCAGAAGTAGCCGATTGCCCTTGGGAACGCAAACATCGCTTGGTTCGAATCGGTTTGAAGGGCAAGTCATTTCACACATCCGAGCGGCCTGCTTGCAACTTAGTCTTTTTGCTTGACGTCTCTGGATCGATGATGCAACCCAACAAGTTGCCCCTGGTCAAGCAAGCGATGAAGTTGCTCGTCAAAGAACTGGACGAACGAGACCGGATCGCGATCGTTGTTTACGCTGGCGCCTCAGGAGTTGCACTCAAATCGACATCGGCCGACAAGTCGCGGAAGATCAATTCCGCCATCGACTCACTCTCCGCTGGCGGTTCGACCAATGGCGCCGCCGGTATTCAACTGGCATATCAGATTGCGGAAGACAATCGTATCGAAAAAGGGGTGAATCGGGTCATCCTCTGTACCGATGGCGATTTCAATGTGGGTACCACCAGTGAAAGCGAACTCGTTGACTTGATCACCGCAAAAGCCCAAAGTAACACGTTTCTAACGGTGCTTGGCTTTGGCGATGGCAATCTTAAAGACTCAACGATGGAGAAGTTGGCTGATAAGGGTAACGGCAACTACGCGTACATCGATACATTGTTGGAAGCTCGCAAGGTGCTCGTCGAGCAGACAGGGGGAACGTTGGCGACGATCGCCAAGGATGTGAAGATTCAGATCGACTTTAATCCTCGCCATGTTCAATCTTATCGTTTGATTGGTTATGAGAATCGTGTACTTGAGAATCGCGATTTTCGAGATGACACCAAAGACGCTGGTGAAATCGGCGCGGGGCATACCGTCACCGCGTTTTATGAAATCGTCCCCAACGGTGCAAAGAGCGAGTTGGTCGACGTTCGCCCCTCCGAGTTTGTAAAGACATCGCTCAACCGCGATGCGGACCTAAACACGATGCTGTCGGTGAACTTGCGATACAAGCAACCAGACGCAGCGGAGAGTTCCGAGTTTCAAGTTCGATTGCCTGTGACAGCGGAGACAAATGGGGGCTCAAGCGACTTCAAGTTTGCGACTGCAGTGGTGGCTTACGGCATGCTCCTCCGCGACAGTGTCTTTCGTGGCACGGCGGATTGGGACTGGGTCGTAACAACGGCTGAAGAATCGCTTGGTGAAGACCGACATGGCCTGCGTCACGAGTTCGTACAACTGGCCAAGACCGCGCGTCGGCTGAGCCGCTGAGGGGTCGCATGAAGTAGGTCACATCTGCCAGATGCGACCAGATGCCCTCTCTCGACATGCCTCTCTCGGCCCTCAACCCTCTGTCGACACCCCAGTCCGCTGGTCCGGTTTTCTGGACCGCGGACGTCCTCGTCCGCTGAACCCGCCGCTTGCCCAAACACAACCTGTTTTAGTGTTGGGCTTCAATGGCGTGCAAGCACTTATCGCTTGAACCGTCATTCAGCCTTGGGCGGCTTGTACTTGGGCGTGGTCCATTCAACGTAGACCCATAGCACCATGGCAAACAGGGCTGGGATCAAGTAGTAGATGACTCGATAGAGCAGCAATGCCGCCAGCACGGGCTCTTCGGCACTTTTGGGAGTCATTTCTAGGACGATTAACTCGAGTACCCCGATGCCACCGGGCATGTGGGTAATCACCACGCCAATCATGGCGGCCAAATAAGCCACCAAGACCGTGCTGAAGTGGATCGCGTCATGACCGCGCAAATCGCTTGGGATCAAGAAGTACAAGACTGCCGAAGCGAGAACGAAATCGCCAGCGGATACGACTAACTGCATCGCCGATAACCTGAAGGGTGGCAGTGAGAATCGATATTCATTCCAGTGGACTGGTTTGCGAATGAATACCGACGCGAGCAAGTACAGCAGGACAACGCACAGAAAGATCCAACCCCATGTGCTCGGTTGTAAGATCAACCCTTCGGCAAAATGCTCAGGCAGTTGCACGGGTAGAGCTACGAAGGCGATGCCGGCCAGCAAGAACATTCCCAACCAAAAGGTCATCGAGATGATGGAGATGAAGGCGACGATCTCGACTAAGCTGAATCCCCATTTCGAATACAGTCGGTAACGCACGGCGGTTCCGCCCACGGTCCAACCGAACACGTTACTCAGCGCATATCCCATCACGGCGCCAGCCATCACGCGGTGGACTGCGATTTTTTTGCGAAGATAGCGAACAGCGATCAGGTCGTAACCTGTTAGCAACAGAAAGTTGGCGGCTGTGATTCCAAATGCCAACAGCAAACTGACCCATGAAACTTTGTACATGGCATCGAGAACACTGCCCCATTCAATGTCTTGCAGTTTCTTTTTCAGTAGATAAACCGCAACCAGCATAATTGCCACGATGACGGTATATCGAGCGGACTCACCGATACGCTTGACGACCAATCCGCCTTGTGGTTTTTCCAAAGCAGCATCGATCGACAAGTCGGGTGACCGTGCAGCTTCGTCTTTGCTGTTGGGGTCTAACAAAAGATTTTTTTCCTACGCTTAAAGAACCCGCCCATCGGAGGGGCGTCTTTGAAAGATTGCTGAACGTGCACCGTCAAAGGTGGGGCGCAATTTGGCAAATTTTGCAAAAGCTATCTCTAGTCTACTCTAACATCAACATAGTAAGCCAAAGGTTACCCCTGGTCCAAGGGGCCTCCACAAGTCGGGATTCGCGGCGAAATGTCGCCTCCCTTCCTTGACAATTCGTAAACGTCAAATTTGCACCCCAAAAAGTAGTGGTCGTCCTGACAACCCACCACCCGCTGCAATGATTACAATAGCGACCTCAGCTAGCGATGGCTATTTCGCGCCTCAGATTATTGCACCCACACTTATCCTCTCCGAGTACTATCATTTCAGCCAACAACGATCCCTATAAGCCAACGCCAGTCGGCCGATCCGAAAAACGTGGCGCCAGCGATCCACTCGATTCCGCTCGAATCAAAGCCTATTTCCGGCTAATGCCGCTTTTGTTTGTGTGCTACATCATCGCTTACGTGGATCGAACCAATGTCGGTGTTGCGAAGCTGACGATGGGCGAAGACCTACCCACTTTTGATAGTTGGGTGTTCGGGTTTGGTAGCGGCATCTTCTTCATTGGCTACTTTCTCCTCGAAATCCCAGGTTCGTTGATTGTTGAGCGTTGGAGCGCCCGCAAGTGGATATGCAGAATCATGGTGACTTGGGGAATCATGGCTGCGGCAACAGCGTTTGTCACAACCCCGATTCAGTTTTACATCGTTCGATTTCTGCTTGGGGTCGCTGAAGCGGGATTTTTCCCTGGGGTGATTGTCTACCTCACTCACTGGTTTCCGTCCAAGGATCGAGCCCGCGCGATTTCGTATTTTCTGATTGCGTCGCCACTGGCGATGATGATCGGTCCCGCAATTTCGCAACTGTTTATTGATATCGGTAGGACTCACATCGTTGATGGCGTTTCAGTAACCAATCCAATGTTGTTGGGCTTACGGGGATGGCAATGGATCTACATTTTCTGGGGCATCCCCGCAGTGGTAATCGGCTTCGTCGTGCTGTTCTATCTGACCGACCGACCACGGCATGCGAAATGGCTGACGCAGGAAGAGCGAGATGCGTTGGAGAATGAACTGGCTCGCGAGAAGAGCTTGAAAGCGAGCGTTAGCCACCATTCGGTATTTGCTGCGTTGACAAGCCCACGCGTGCTGCTTTTATCGCTAGCCTACTTTGGAATTGTCACAGCGAACTATGGTATCGAGTTTTTCCTGCCGAGCATTCTGAAGCAATGGTATGAACTTGAGCCTTCGCGGGTCGCACTGCTGGTCATGATCCCTTCCTTGCTGGTCATCCCTGGGCAGCTTTTCATCGGCTGGAGTTCCGATCACTTCCATGAACGCCGCTGGCACTCCGTGCTGCCCGTTGTGATCGGAGCGACGCTGCTGGTCGTTTCCGTCTTTACACGCGGAAACATTTACATGTCGATCTTGTGTTTCTCGATTGCGGCAGCGGGCATGAAATCCTACATGCCTGCGTTCTGGTCATTGCCCAGCTTGTTCCTGACATCTTCCGCCGCAGCGGGTAGTGTCGGAATGATCAACTCCATCGGCAATCTAGGTGGCTTCCTTGGCCCAACCGTTATGGGCTGGGTTGATTCCAACCTCGGTTCTTATACCTACGGCCTGTTGTTCTTGAGCCTAACTAGCATCCTGTCTGCTTCTCTGATCGCGGTCTTGCCGCTCAGACAACCAACAGATCAGGGTGGCAACGACGTTAAGTCTTAATGGGTAAACCAGCCTGGGTATTCCGCGACGATTGCCCCAAACTTGGCTTGAATCGAAAAAAATTTGGATTCGCTTATTTAGTTCTGGACCAACGCAATCTAGAATCGGAGCCAAAGTAGGCGACAACCAAATGCACATCTAACAGGAACCGCTATGGCGAACCAATTGTTTCGCACCAAGAGTTTGAATTCGATGGTGGCTGACATGGAAGGGAGCCATCGGCTGAAGCGTACGCTCGGCCCTATCTCGCTCACTGCACTCGGTGTGGGTGCCATTATTGGAACCGGGATCTTCGTTCTCGTCGGCAAAGCTGCAGCCACTCAAGCTGGTCCAGCGATCATGCTGTCCTTCGTCGTCGCAGGTCTGGCTTGCGTCTTCGCAGCCCTATGTTACGCCGAGTTCGCTTCTATGGCGCCGGTCGCAGGCTCCGCTTACAATTATGCTTATGCGACCCTCGGCGAACTGATGGCCTGGATTATCGGTTGGGACTTGATACTCGAATACGCAGTAGCATCGTCAACGGTTGCACATGGATGGTCGAAGTATATGCAGGCCTTGTTAGATCAATGCAACATTAACCTGTTTAGTAAAGCGACGGAGACGCACGCGGCAGGCATCCTGCATCGCTTCGCTGACGCACCTTTCGACTATAACGGCAAAGCAGAGGCGATAACTCACACCAGCGTCGCCACTGGCGAGCAGATTGCCGTTGCAAGCGGCGCATTCTTCGGAACGGGTTACTTCTTCGATCTTCCAGCCGTCATCATCACCGCCATCGTAACCGCAATTCTAGTTCGCGGTGTTACGGAAAGCGCCTTCACCAATGCGATCATGGTCACGATCAAAGTCAGCGTGGTACTGTTCGTAATTTTCGCTGGGTTTCAATACATCAACTACGCCAACTGGACCGACAACTTTGCACCTTACGGCTACGGCGGCATGACCATGTTTGGACAACCGATCTTCGGTGGATCAGACAAAGGAATGATGGCAGGTGCGGCAGGGATCATCTTCTCCTACCTTGGCTTTGATGCGGTGTCGACGCAAGCTGAAGAAGCCAAGAATCCCAAACGCGATTTGCCCATCGGTATCATCGGTTCGCTGGTCATCTGTACGATCCTCTACATCGCTGTATCCGCTACTCTGACCGGCATGGTCCGTTACGACGAGATCGATGTTAATGCTCCTGTTGCTAAAGCGTTCGAACAAGTTGGATTTAGGTCGGCCCAGTTCCTCGTGACCATCGGGGCGATCGCAGGTATCACCTCCGTGCTACTGGTGATGATGATGGGCCAGCCCCGAATTTTCTTGGCGATGGCTCGCGATGGATTGATGCCACTCGGGTTCTTTGGGGCCGTTCATCCCAAGTTCCAGACGCCATACAAGTCGACCATTCTCACCGGATTCGTTGTCGCAGCGGCAGCCAGCCTCTTGCCGCTCAATATCCTCGCGGATCTGACCAGCATCGGAACGCTGTTCGCATTTGCTCTGGTCTGTGTTTCGGTGTTGATTTTGCGTTATGTCGATCCACATCGTGAGCGACCGTTTAGGTGCCCGTTCTCACCAGTATTCCCAGCGCTAGGGATTATCCTCTGCACGGCCTTGATGCTGTCGCTACCAAGTGAAAACTGGATGCGACTTGTGGTCTGGCTCGGAATCGGCCTGGCCATCTATTTTTGCTATGGCTACTGGCACAGCAAACTGAGAAACGCACCAGCCAATTGAATGGATACTTAGCAGACTGCTGAAAAAGTAACCCGAAGTTTTGAAGTTGCGATATATTTCATTGAGTACGCGTAGTAATAAACACGCACATTGCGCAACATCAAAGCTCACGCTTCGGGTTACTAACGTCAGCATATGTCAGCCTCGCAGGTAATCTGGCAACCTGCGGACTTTGCCTTCGCGATCGACGCAGGCGATGACACTGTTGGCAAGCACGATCTCCGTTGGCGGCGACTGGTCGTCCTCCGGCTGGCGCACGATGCGGTAACTGTGCTCGATACGTACCCCTCGAGTCTTGACGACCCTGGTTTCAAGCCACAGCAGGTCATCAAAAACGGCTGCTCCGAGGTAACGCACATACATCTCAGTCACCACCAACATCAGACCGCTGGCTTCAAAGTCGCGATAGTTATGCCCCATCGCCCGGAGCAATTCGACACGTCCTCGCTCAAAAAAATTTAGATACTGAGCATGGTGAACTCGTCCTTGGCCATCTGTTTCGTTGTAGCGAACGCGGATTTCTATTTGATGTTGGAGCGTCATGCTGAGTATTGTTTTTTCAGGTAGGGGCACGATCTTAAAGAGCCGCTTGCAGGTCACCGTTGCTCGCGTGCCAGTAGTGCCTTTCGGTCAAAAACGGCTGTTTGCAAGCCTATTCGATTGTGGCCAAGTGGGCAACGCTGTGCGAAATTTTCGCCGATGCAGCTGGTTTCGTGCGATTTCCGATTTGGGTATCCGATTTAGGTATTTGCTTTACGGGATGAAGCTGTCACAATCTGGAGAGCATAGCCCCATAGGCCACAACGACTTGTGGAAAAGTCGATCGTGAAGATATAGACCTAGTAAAGCGAAGTGAATATGAGTTCAGGTGAAGGTGCGGCTACCAACTATCAAACTGCTCGTGGCCGAGACTATCCCACAATACGGCAATTTACGGTCTTCCTAGAGAATCGGGTCGGACAATTGCTGGACGTGGTTCGACGATTCGAAGGCACCGGTATCCGGATTGTCGCCCTGTCGATCAACGATTCCGCCGAGTGTGCTTTTGTCCGCTTTTTGGTCAGCCATCCCGAACGTGGCCGCGAGATCCTAGAGCGCGCGGGTTTGGCCATTATTGAAAGCAACCTGATCGGCCTCGAACTGCCCGAGGGGAGCCAGCCGCTGCTGCAAATCTGCGCCGCCCTGCTCCAAGCCGAAATTAACATTATTCAAGCCTACCCGCTCATCATGGCCCCCGGCGGAGTACCAGCCGTAGCGATCATGGTCGACAACACCGAAATCGCCCTAGAAATGCTAGCGCAGAAGGGCTTCAAGATGATTCACGAAGACGACCTGATGGACACAGCCGGCTAGCCATACTGCACTAGCCATACTGTGCAGGAGTGCCGAAAACGCTAAAATTCAGTTCGAATCATTAAGCCGGATGGGTGGCCGAGTGGTTTAAGGCACCGGTTTTGAAAACCGGCGTACGAGCGATCGTACCGTGGGTTCAAATCCCTCCCCATCCGCTAGCTCCCGACGAAGCCTGAGTGAAGAAACCCTGAGAGAATCAGGGTTTCTTTTTTGCCGATGCAATTTGTTTTTGGTTTGAGTGTCGCACAACTGTCTCAATTGTTGCAGCTACGATTGTGACCGACCCAATACAACAGTCTGATGCGCGAAAGATGTCACAGCGATGCGACTGGATTAAGCAAGTGCGATTCAATGCGCTGCGACTAACAACATGACTGTACTGAGTCGTCACCCAACTCGATCGTAGGTGGCACCGTCCAACTTCGGCGGCTCTCGTGTTACACTCGTTGTGTTGGGCAGATTTCTTTTTGTGAACGATAGCTCCTTCGTTTACACTTCACAGCGAGTGGCGCACCGGTACAGCATTCAGTCTGCATTGAGCCTGGATGCAACACGCGTAACCCGAGTAGCTGAAATTGGCGCTGAGATCTAATGAGCTCTAATTCAAACCCTTGGCTAAGTATGAAGCGCGGAGATGAATGAATTGGAACAAATCAGTACACATCCATCGCGAAAAGGTGCGATAGGAACATCGCGGCTCATGACCCACCCAATCAGGAAACTCGTTTACGTACTGATAGCCGCGTATTTGGGTATGTTCGCGTATACCTGTTACACTCAAGACGAAAGAATTTTCAAACCCGTCTCGGTGGAGTTATCCAAAGCCGCTCGTCCCAAGGATTTTCATGAGCCTCCTGACTTGGGTTTGGAAGACCGGGAAATTCTAACCGAACCGTCCGCAGTTCCAATGAATGCACTCTGGTTACACGCTAGCGACCAAGCACCGGTGGCGCTTTACCTACACGGTCAGGAAGTCACCAGGCACAATAACCTGCATCATGCTAGGTGCCTAAATGAGCTGGGCTGCAATGTTTTAGTGATCGACTATCGCGGCTATGGCGAGACTTTCGGTAAAAAGAAACCCACAGAAGAGAGCGTGTGCCACGACGCCGAAGTCGCCTGGAATTACCTGACGGGGACTCTCAAAATCCCACCGGAACGAATTTTGATTTACGGGCATTCGCTGGGGGGCGCAATTGCCATCGACCTTGCATCTCGCCACCCGGAAGCCGGCGGTCTGGTGGCCGAAAGCACATTCACTTGCATCAAGGACGTAGCCCGAAGTAGAAACTGCTTGACATATTTACTGCCGCTTGACTTCATGATCCGACACAGGTTCGATTCGCTTGAGAAGGTCCGAGAAAACAGGCTACCCCCTGCGTTCTTTATTCATGGCAAAGATGATTTGAAGGTTCCCAGTTACATGTGCTCTATCCTTCACGGTGCCGCACAAGGGCCTGACAAACATATTCTTCTAAGGGATGGCGAACACGCCGACCGCAAGGGAGGTCAGATAGAATACGAGGCCAAAATGAAAGAGTTTCTCAGCCACTATTTTGGGCCCTAGGCTGAACAGTACATACATGGAGGAAAGCTCCACTGCGTTGAAGAACTCTGCTGCGTTGAAGAACCAATTGCGTTGACGAACCCCGCGCCTGAAAGAACCACTGTGTTGAAGAACCCCTGCGTATTGACCATTAACGGCGGTTCTTCGAGTGTCAAGTTCTGCGTCTTTGAGTTGATAAACGACTCGCTTCAGCGTGGACTGCTTGGCAAGGTTGAACGGATAGGGGTTAGCGGAACCAACCTAACCGCCAACTTACCATCAGCGAATCAGAAGTATCGCGTTGATGTCGACGGATCAAGCTACGCAACCGCGGTGGACTTTCTTATCCATTGGCTCGAATCCCAAGCAGTGTTTGCCTCGATTCAGGGTATCGGGCATCGCATCGTGCATGGGATGCAACACTCGGAACCCGAGGCGGTTACACCTGACTTATTGGCGGAACTTGAGCGCATCAGTCCCTATGCTCCGCGACATCTGCCAGGTGAAATCAAGCTCATCAACGCGTTTCGCACGCGTCACCCGAAGCTGCCACAAGTGTGCTGTTTCGACACCGCTTTTCATCGCAGCATGCCGCGAGTTGCCAAGTTGCTCCCCATACCTCGCCGCTATGAATCCCAGGGGGTCGAACGTTATGGTTTCCACGGCTTGTCCTACGCCTACTTGATGGAAGAATTGCAGCGCATCAACGACCCAGCCGCCACCCAAGGCCGGGTCATTTTGGCTCATCTGGGCAACGGCTCTAGTATGGCGGCGGTCCGCAATGGCAAATGTATCGATACCAGCATGGGCTTCACACCAACCGCGGGATTGCCGATGAGTACTCGCTCTGGCGATCTAGACCCCGGCCTGCTCAGTTACCTTTCGCAAACCGAGAACATGACACCGTCCCAGTTCGATCAGATGGTCAATGGCGATTCTGGTCTGCTTGGCATTTCCGAGACCAGCTCCGATGTACGCGACTTGCTGGCCATGGAAGCCACCGACGTGCGAGCTGCAGAAGCCTTGGCGTTGTTCTGTTATCAAGCGAAGAAATGGATCGGCTCGTTCACCGCGGCCCTTGGTGGACTAGACACGCTCGTGTTTGCGGGAGGTATCGGCGAAAATGCTCCTGCGATCCGCTCACGCATTTGCGATGGGCTGCAGTTTTTAGGCATCGAGCTAGACCAAGTGAACAACAGCCAGAATTCACAACGTGTCTCAGCGTTAGGTGGACGAGTGACCGTGCGCGTCATTCCGACCGACGAGGAGCTGACGATCGCAAAGTCCGTCAGAGGTTTTCTCAATTCACGTTAAGCGGAATAGTCATAGGTCACCCACCCACGAAATACTCTTACGTCGTCGACGGAAAAAAATTGAGCCCAGCAACTTAGTCGGGTCGCGTCGACGTTCGTTGATGGGCTCAGCTATTTTGGTTATCTATTGTCCACTTGCATGACGGTTACCTAACCGTTGGCAAATCCTTAGCGTTATTCGTTTCCACTGCTGCACCTGCTTCATTTACGGCACTTGGGGCGATGGGGGCGATTGGTTTGTCGGGAGCTACCGCTGGTTTCGCGTCGAGATCATTGCGAGGCTTGGCAACGGGCTCTTGGTTCAGTTCCGGAGCAGCAACGGGCGCAGGCTGCTGTTGTCGCAAACCTGGAGCTTGGTCGTAACTGCCATACCCGGCTGTGCGTTGATTCTGGATCGCACCTGTATTCGGCTCCAGTGGATTAGTTCTATCGGCTTGGCTCACTGCGGGCTGATCAAAGTAAACGCGACGACCATTCACACAGATGAACTCGCGGCCGGACGATTCATGTTGGAGTAGGTACACAGGTCCTGCACTTGGCATTCCGGCCATCATGCCCGTGTTCGGCATTCTATTGCCGGCGACTGTCGTTTGGGCTTGCGCCCCAATCTGCCATGCCTGCATCGGTTGGTTCGGTAGGTATTGGTATTGAGAGGCTTGGCCTCCTCGTTGTTGCACGCCTGCGTTGACTGCGTTTGAATTGTTCATACCCGTTTGGGCGTTTGTCCCAAGTTGCGGGTTGATTCTTCCAGTCTGCGCGTTCACGCCGGCCTGAGCATTCACACCGTTGACTACGTTACCTTGTACCTGAGCACTGCTTTGATTTTGTAATTGCTGCCCAGTGATGTTTGTCTGTGCTCCACCTATTAACGTCTGGTCTGCAACTGGCTGAACGCTTACTTGCGAATATGCCTGCGTGCCCAAGCAGGACATGGCACTTAATAGTGAAGCTGTGAAAATAGTTCGACGCATGTGACTTCTCCGATGGCGGTTGCAAGAACTCCTCGCTTAACTAAACAGGTAAGCGGTTTTGGTAAATGTGCTTCGAAGCATTTGACGTGCCACAACAACATTGTCCTTGAGATTAAACCGCAAAGGATTGTATTTGCGTGAATGTTGAACAGACTGAGTCATCGCATAGCAAGCCGATCGCCCTTGCAACAGGTAGTCCTATATCTACCTTTCGAAGATTGAGGATCTTATCGATCGAACTCATTTTCTAGACTGCGAGATCTTCGCGGCACGCAATGTGCAACGCTTGGGTACGCATTCTACGTGAGGCGATGCGTCTCTCGTTTGCGGACTCCAACCAACACTTTCTTGCAGGGGCAACAACTATGGAAACCGCTCTAATCCTAACTCCGATGTTAGTTGGCGCCGCCGAATACTCGTTGATCTACATGCTTGGTGGCGGGGGCCTGCTGGGCGCGATCGTGATCTATTTCATTGCGAAAAGTCTCCATCGTTAACCGCTCGCAATGAATGCTGCGATCGAGCCGCGTTGCATGTAGGTCGCACCTCAAACTCGCAACTTATCGTTTACTAAGCGGGAGAAATCTGTATGGCCACGAACTTAGACAGCCCAAAGGAAAACGCCGCCGAATGGAGCCAACACGAGCATGTTTCCAGCCAAGTGCAGCTCGAAGCCGAGAAACTAGTTGAGCTAGTCGGCACACCTGAGCTTGCCAAGCAAGCGATAAGCGTTGTCGAGCAAACGCTACAAGTGACCCAAGCAGATTCATCGCTTGCCAGTTCACTCGCGCGCAGTCGGCAAGCCGCAGCTGAGACTTCTGCTGCGTTCCTTAAATCACTAAGTGACCTCGAGACCACTCTCGCAACTCCGGTCATGTCTGGTGAGTTGGCGGATTGGCTGACAAACACGCTGCGCGATTGTGAACGCGTAAAGTCGATGCTGGTTGGTGAAGTTCGCGAAATTCATACAGCGCTATTTTCGAGCATCCTGCGCGAAAATGTTAACTTGTCGGCCCAAGTCGAGAAACTTCGAGCTGAAGACCTTCGAATCTTGCATTCCGAATGCACGGAGGTCCTGGCAACCTTGACGCATATCCAAAGTGAAGCTCGCTTGGCCAGTAAAGACGAAGCTAAACTATCCGAAGCGATCGCCAGCGTTAGCCAGAAAGCGATCGGGTTTGTCGTTGCGGCACGTGGGCAAGAAACCGCGATTTCAACTTGGCTCAGCGAGGCTTTCAATCGAGATCTTGGCTCAGGCGACTAACTGTCCACCAGATAATGACTCATAACCGATCGTCGCTCCCCAGAATCTTCTGCGTTCTGATAGGATGGAAAGCGATAGGCTTGTGGTTCTGAGTAGGGGACAGGTAAAACACTCATGGCATTCAAATGGCGTTGGTGGCGACGCGGACACCAACTTGATCAGCAGCAGATTGACAAGGATTTCGCAAAGTTCCGCCAAATCACGCCTGTTCCCTGTCTTTGGCTGTTTGGCAAAACTGGCAGTGGCAAAACCTCGGTGATTCATTTTCTTACAGGTGCTGAAGACGCCGTAATCGGTGAGGGCTTTCGACCAGAAACCAAGACATCGCGGCGGTTTGATTTCCCAGACTCCACTGATCCGCTGCTACGTTTTCTAGACACACGTGGTCTCGCTGAAGCCTCCTACGATCCGACCGATGACATTCAGCAGTTTTCGCAATCCACGCAAATGGTGATTGTCACCGTACGTGTCATCGACCATGCGCTTTCAAACTTGCTTCCTCCGCTGCGAGAGATCCGCCGCGCATCGCCCGAGTTGCCAATTCTGCTGGTGCTAACTTGCTTGCATGAAGCCACAGGTAGAGTTGATTTGTCGGACGGACCTGACCCTTTTCTCAATACAACGGCCGATGCAACAGCCAATGCCGCCGACACAACAGCAGCCGTTTTACCGTCAGCTCTTAGTGATCTGATCGCTCAAAAACGCAATCAGTTCGAGGGCTTGTACGATGTGCTGATACCCATCGATCTAACTCCACTTGAAGATGGCTTTGCGGATCCTGAATTCGGTGGCGAGCGTTTGAAGAAAGCCATACTGGAGAAGTTACCTCATGCCTATCGCCAAGCCTTATTGGCGCTGAATCAGGCCGACGGTCGGCAGCTTTCCAAGCTCCAGCGCCGATCACGTTGGCAAGTACTTACTTCGAGCGCCTTGGCAGGGACCGCTGGAGTTGTACCGTTACCTTGGCTGGATATCCCTGCTGTGCTGAGCATTCAAGCTCACATGGCAACCCGCATTGCCGCAATCTACGAACAGGAGATCACTCCTGCGCGATGGGCATTGCTGAGCAGTGCGGCGGGGACACGGGTCGCTATTCAGTTGGCTTTACGCGAAGCGCTGAAGATTATTCCCTTTTTGGGAATGGCCGTTGGAGCCGCGAGTGCTTTTGCGTTTACCTACGCGCTAGGCATGTCTTGGGATTGGTATTTTGCGAGCTTGCAAAAAGGGCGAGTGCCCAGCGAGGCTGACTTGCGCGAAGTATTCTCCAAGCAGCTTGCGCGTGGCCATGCATTGTGGAGGGCGTGATGAACCTTCGATCTTGGGTAACGATTCGCATGGCCATCCTCATGCTCTTGTGGCTTGTGCCTGTGCTCGTCTACGTCACCTTGGGTGTCGTTGCGATGTACCAATTGGGTTGGCTGTGGATGGTGGCTGTATCCTTGCCTGTGCTTTGGTTCATTGCGTGGTTAGTTGGTATGCTCTGGAAACCCATTCAGCCGAAGTCTATTTCCTCTGGACGACTTTTTGAAACACCCGACTTCTGGACCGCTCGCGATACTGCAGCGATTGCCATCGTAGAAAAGTATCGCACCGAAGCAGTCGATATCGATCGCAACTCCATCGCCGACGCGGCGCGATACCAACGCGATGCAGAAGGGCTGGCGATTTTACTGGCCGAGCATTACCACGGTAAACAATTGGAGCACGCGTTCCAGCATCTGACCGTGATCGAGATCTTCGCGGTAATTCATTTGGCGATTGAAGATCTTGAAGAGTGGACACTACAGAACATTCCAGGTAGCGATATCACAACTATCCTCACCTGGAGCCGACTGCCAGAACTTGCCAAAGCTCTCGATGGCATTCAGAAAATTGTCTACCTTGCCTCGAGCGTCTTCAGTCCCGGCAAATTACTGGCCTATCCGTTGTGGCGGAAGGCAGGCAATGTAACCATTGAGATTCAGAATGAAGTTGTTCGAAGATTCTATCAGCAGTACTTGGCACTCATCGGTTACTACCTGATCGAAATGTACAGTGGCCGATTACGCGGCGGTACGAAACAATATCGCACGCGGTTTGGAAAAATGGCAACTGCTGTGCACGCCGCCGATGGCCAGCTTGAACAACTAGCGGCATTGCAAGATACCTCAACCACAATTGCAGTGATGGGACAAGTTAAGGCGGGTAAGTCAAGTTTGATCAACGCTCTGATAGGCGACACAGTGGCTGCAACTGGAATTATGCCACAAACACGTGAGGTAAAGCGTTACGAGTACCCCATTCAAGGCTCAACCAGTGTCGTGACACTTTTGGACTCACCCGGTTATGAAGAAGCCGATGTTAACAAGCAACAGTTGCGGGAAATTGCAACCGCCTGTGAGGCGGCGGACATGATGCTGTTGGTCATGGCTGCCAATGTCTCAGCTCGCAAAGCGGATCTTGAAATGGTCAAACGATTGGACCAGCACTATCGCGAGCGTCCGCAACTGAAGCGACCGGTAATCATCGCGGTACTCACACATATTGACTTGCTTCGGCCAATGCGAGAGTGGTCGCCACCTTACGACTGGCGAAATCCCAACTCTCCTAAAGAGCAATCCATCGCTGGAGCCGTAGACTACGTCCGCGAGCTCTTCGGTGATCGAGTCTCTAGTTACGCTTGTGTGTACTTGGGTGACGCACACAAGTCCGACACCAGCGTGATGGATGAACTAGTTCCACAAATCGTAGAGCACTTAGGGGAAGGCAAATCGGTTGCGATCCTAAAAGCCTTTTATAAGCAACTTAGTTCGCAACGACTCCAGCGACTTCTAAGGCAAACCGCCGGCTTGTTGAAAACGGTTGTATCTTTGCAATCATCCAACACGACACGTTAAAGAAAAAGCCAAACGCTTGGCACTGACTTTGCTTGGTATATAACGCCAAACACTACACGGCTTGCCGAGACAACCCAAAGCGTGCTCGGAAAGGGTACCCAGCGAAAGGAACGAAGCATTGACATTTTGTATTGGAATTCAAGTTCGAGGCGGAATCGTTGCACTGGCCGACACTCGTATCGTCCGCGGGAGCGAACAAGTCAACAAACAGAAGCTCGCAGAGTTTCAGCACAACGACGAATCGCTATTCACAATGACCAGCGGCCTGAGATCTGTGCGTGACAAGACTCTCATCTTAGTTGAAGAAGCACTACGCGAATTGAAACACCCCTTCGATCGACTTTACCAATTCGTCAATCTGTTTGGTGACCAACTACGACGGGTAAAAGTTGAAGATGGTCCAGCGCTCGCCTCAGCGGGCCTGCAATTCAATCTGCATGCGATCATCGGAGGACGCCTCAGTTGCGATGCAGAACCACAGCTATTCTACGTTTATTCAGAAGGGAACTGGTTAGCGGCTTCGGTAGACTCTCCCTACTTCGTCATTGGACGAACATACTACGGCAAACCCATTTTGGACCGCTTGCTAACCTATGAGACGTCTCTTCAATCGGCACTCGCTCTAGCCTTGCTTTCATTTGACGCAACCAGAACTAGCGTAAACGATGTCGATTATCCGATCGACGTTGCAATTATTGCATCGGGAAGCAGAAAACCCATTTTCAGACGATTCACCGAAAAAGACGTACAAAGCACTTCCGATTGGTGGTCGCAGTTACTCAGTCAGTCCTTGAACACGATCCCAATGGATTGGGCGCAAGAGTTGCTAATGGAGGCGGGTACAACCCGACACAAACCAGAATAGCACGTAGAATCTAGTCTGCTTGGCTCCAGCAAGCTGCTGAAAAATAACCCGAAGCGTTAGTTTTGATGTTGCACTGTTTTAGGGTTTACAGACCAAAGGGCCAGCATTTTACCTAGCCCAGCCTAACGGGCTGGGACTTTGGTGCAGTTAGCGAGGGTATACAGGTCGCCCCTCGCTGACGCTTCGGGTTACCGAGAATCCGCCACCATTCACAAATCGACTTTTTCAGCGGCCTGCTAGTGGCCTGCAACCTGCGCCTCTGAAAATGGAAAACAACCGATGAGCATAATCCGTGTTGGTAGTGAACTTAAATATGATGTCCGGCAAGCGACCGTCCTACTTTTTAGGATCGCGGCAGCGAACACTCCGCATCAGAAATTGATTAGCGAGCAACTGCACTTCAATCCACAGTTGCAAGTGGAAACACTCGATCTTGGCTCCGATGGTAACCGAGCTCATCGCGTGTTGGTGCAGCCCTGCAAGCTGCAAATCACTTACGAAGCAACCATAGAATTAGCTCCCGAAGTCGGGAACTCAGCGAACTTAAATGAATCAACCAGTGCCCATATACCCGCTGATGTCTTACCCTACCTGAACCCAAGTCGCTACTGCGAAAGCGACCTACTGGGAAGATTCGCATTCGAGGAGTTTGGCAGTCTTGCGCTAGGCTATCGGCGAGTGCAAGCGATTTGCGATTGGGTAAACCAGTTCCTTGACTACACTCCCGGGTCGACCAATGCGACAACAACCGCTGCCGACGTGCTGTTGATGCGGACTGGAGTATGTCGAGATTACGCACACTTGGCGATTGCCTTGTGTCGCGGCATTGGTATTCCCGCGCGCTATGTTTCGGGTTATGCGGTCAACTTGGACCCTCCCGATTTCCATGGCTTTATCGAAGCCTTCTTGGATGGAAAGTGGTTCTTGTTTGATCCATCCAGGCTCTCGCAAGTGAATGGGTTGGTAAGGATCGGCACTGGGCGGGATGCTGCCGATGTTGCCTTTGCGACAATTAATGGCAACGCCGCACTGACTCAGAAGTCTGTTTGGGCGGCCCACGCCGACAACTCGTCTCCGCCTGCGCCTGACTTGCAAACTGCTATATCTACCGCCTAACTTCAGTCGCTCGCGGGTCCACCAAATCGTTTTGACTGACCCTCGGCGGCTGAGTAGACAGCGTTTCAATTCAAATTCTTCCCATTAGCAGCAGGATAATGAGGATCACAACGATCAATCCCAGTCCGCCACTTGGCCCGTAACCCCACTGCGCGCTGTGCCGCCAGTTGGGCAATGCACCCAACAGCATCAGAATTAGAATTACGATTAGTATTGTGCCGAGCATGGTGTTTTCCTTGACTAGTTGCGGGGGAATCAGTGCAAATGTTGAATTCAGGGGTTGTGTCGGACTCGATCCGATCCACCAATCTTCACGAGCTTCATGTAAACGCCAATGAGTAGGAAGGGCGCCGCCCACTGACCGATAAAGAGGCTGTCTTCGCGCTTGCCACTCAGCTTCAAATAGAGCGCCAGACCGATCGAGCCTAAGGCAGCGCCAAGCCATACATCGGATGGCATCTTTGCCATCTGGTACTCAACAGAGTGTGTCATCGCCCCCTCTGCGTGATCCAGCGCCTCTTGGCGATCCCGCTGCTGTGTTTGATTTCTCATAGTTTCCTGCATCATCAATTGCTTTCAGGGCAAATAGAAATAGAAAGGCCGGCGAGGAGCTATACACTTGGGTGCACTTTCCGCGCCGGCTTACACGTAAAGAGCCATTTGGCGATTAATCCATCCGGTCAGTCTATTAGCAGGCTACGTAAACAGCTTCCCGCCTTCCGAAGCGTTGGTACAAGTCTAACTCTGCAACAAAAGCGACTTAAAGTGACGCTTTATCGTTCACCGTGAGCTAAATCCAAGCACGTGCCCCGCTGATACCGTAGGCTACATCTAAGTACGAACCCGAATGCGTTAGCGAGGGAACCCTACCAAACGCAGAGTTTCCAAACAGGAGCCACCACCGCTGTATTTGCACCGCTTAATTCGAATGGTATGGAAAGTGCCATTTAGCTCAGTTGAATAAACATGCTCAGCTCAAACGATTACAGACCAATCGGCTCTGCAAACGACAAACTCCAATCAGTGAATGGTGGTAGGATCATGCAGTTAGCTCCTGAAAAACTCCGCGTACTGATTGTCGACGACAACCGCGATGGTGCCGATAGTCTTGGGCTATTGGTTGAAGAGCTTGGTAACCAAGTTCACGTTACTTATGGCGGTAGACAGGCTCTACAAGTTGCTGGCGCGTTTCGACCCGACCTGATGTTCGTCGACTTGATCATGCCCGACATCGATGGTTGCGATTTAGTAACCCAGTTGCGTCAATCGCCCGCCTTCACCAATACGAAGATAATTGCCGTTACCGGACAGAAAGGCAACGAACATAAAGTCGCAGCCATGAAAGCCGGTTGCGACGGTGTCTTAATCAAGCCAGCCACTTTGAACGACATCAAGAGTTCGCTATCCAGCGCCGTTGCTGCAGAAGCTCTGGAAGTACCCAAAACTAAACCTCGCCACCACTCGGCTCTGGATCGCCGCCTGCCGATCGAAGAAGCTCGTCGGATCCGTAGTGGTCGCAAGTCCAAAAAACTGACACAAGCAGAAAGCGAAGATGTCATCTGCGATGGGATCATTCGCTTCCAAGAGGAATATCTCGGCTGGACATCGGAACAAGTGCATGTCCACTTTTTGAAAGATATGTTGGTCGTGCGCATCCGCGGAGTGCTGACACTGGCCGAGCGGCAACTGAGCAAGTCGCTGCTGCCCGAAAAGGGTCGGGATCTGATCAAACAGGCCCGAAAACAGCTACTCGAACTCGCTCGCCCGATGCTCGAATCGATCGTGCATGAAGCCGCTGGTGTTAGAGTTACCAGCATGCATCACGACATCAGTACGGTCACCGGTGAGGAACTCGTCGTTTTTTCCGTCAGTGGCGCACCGCAGTTTGAATGAACTGCACTTTCAGAATGATCAACCCTGTGAGTGAGCAACCCCGTGAGTGAGCAACGGGCGCGCGCTGCAGTGGCTGATTCATTCGTCTGTCGTGTTGGCTGGTTTGGTGCTCTCACCAGTTATTGTAAGCCAGCCTTAAATTCCTGATCAACGGAAGCGATAACGTCGGCTGGAATACGGCCGACTTGGCGCATAGTAGTACGGTGCGACGTAAGTTGAGCCAAAGTTTGGATAGAGCCCAGAGTACACTTGGCGGTTGTTGTAGTACCCGCCATTTGCCATGCCGTTATACCTGTTTCCGTAATAGGGGCTGCCGTATCCGCTTCGATATCCGTTTCCATACCCGCTGTAGTAACTGTTGCCATTGCCATAGCCATAACCATTTCCATAGCTCATGACTCTGACTCCATTCCCATACCCATAGCCGCCAAACTGGACCCTTAAGCCGCCGAACTGTGCGTGAGCGACATGAGTAGTGCAAATACTGACCAGCGCGATCGCAGCGACCATTGAAATTCTTCGAAACATTACATCATCCTTTATTAAACATACAGGAACCAAGATTCATACGATCCCTAGTTCTGCAATTCCTAGGCCAAGATGCACGGCCAACTTACCTCATCGCGCATTAATGCATTTTGGTCTTGCTTCTCCGACTTTTGGGTATCGAAAAACAACAAATCGCAAAAGTCAAATGAAATGTGTAAGCAAGACTATTTACCAACCCGGATGCGTTAGCCAGGGAAACCACTAGTGGAGCGTCAAACTTTAATATTAGGGTTAGACACATTAACCGATGTGCGTTAGCACCGGTTTCCGCAATGTGAAAACCGCGGCTAACGCCGTGCGGTTAATAGTACTCGAGTGCGATCAACCCAAAAATCTAATGTTGACAGAGCACTAGACTAGTGGATTGTCACAGCTTAATTTTAGGGTTTGGAACATCAGCCGGAACGCGCTAGCGTCCGGTTTTCGCCGCGGCAACCGGTGCTAATATTTAAGTTTGACGCTCCACTAGCAGCGCCGTCGGCTCACTAAGCAAACAGCCCACTAGCTAGTAGCGTCGGCGAGCAAACTTGTTACTGAGCGGACAAGCTACCGCTCAGGAGCATACCGCGCAAGTCGACTTCGGCTTTGCGGACGGTCGCGAGCGCTTCTAGATAGGCCAGTTTATTCTGCGTGTAAGTTCGCTGAACAGTTAAGAGAGCGACGAAGTTGACTTCACCTGCTTCATAGGTTTGACGCGTCAGGTCAAGCGTCTGCTGAACGCGAGGCAGAATCTGCTCTCTCAGGTAGTTGGCTTGCGAGTTGGCGCGATTGTACTGTTCCATGACGAGTGCCAAGTCTTGCTTGATCCGCAATTGAACCTGGGCAAGCATTTGCTCGGCGGCAACCAATTCTTGGCGTGCCGAAGCGATGTTACCCTCGTTCTTGTTCCACAAGGGCAACGGCACTGTAACCGCCAGCCCCGCATCTTGTCCATCGATACCATTATCCACAAAGTTATATAGACCTTGCACGGACACGTTTGGACGAGGTTCAACAATTTGCCGCTGTAGAAAGCAGCGAGCCTGGTAGATTCTTGCATTGGCCGCGAGCACATCGGGGCTCTGCGCGCAAAACCAAGCTAGTGTCTGTTCAAATTCGAATGTCTCCGTCGGAGCAAAAAAATCGCCCGCCAAGGGCTGCAGTTGGATGGGCTGCCCCACGACGGCGGACAACTGAGACCAGGTCGCTTGCAAAGTGTATTGGGCATTGGCCAACTGCAGCTCAGCTTGTTGCCTTTCCACTTCAGCTTGCAGCAAGTCCGTCTTGGCGACCTCTTCGGCAGCCAACAGTTGCTTGGCAATGTCGACCGCTTTCTGCGCGATACCTTTCAGTTCTTCCAAAGCAACGATCTGCTGCTGAACATAGAGGACGCGTAGTAAGCGCCGCGAACGTCGGTGAGCACCCGCTGTTGCTGGGCTGCCAAACGCTGCTCGGCTTGCGCGACTTCTTGTGTCGCAACCGATCGATCGAGTTGTCTTTTCTCGCGGCGGATAAAGTCTTGAGAGATCATCGCGCCGTGCTGTTCAGCCAGGCCTCTACTGCCAATCTGTTGTCCGTCATACCCAACAAGTGGGTTGGCCATCCGGCCGGCTTGATAAGCCAAACCTCGTGCGGACCCGACCAACGCTGAGTAACGGAGGATCGTTGGATTGGATTGGCAAGCAAGTTGTTCGAGCTCTGCCAGCCCCAATCCTGCAGTGGGTGACTGCATAGGTGTCTGCGTGGGCGATTGCGCGGGGTCGGTTATAGGAACTGCGTTTTGGGATTGTTGGCTGACCGCTTGTTTATCCGCATTGACGCCACCATTATCTTTCGCTTCAGCCTGATTGGCCTCTTTGATCGTGGCTGTGTCATCCTTCTGCAGAACGTAGATACTCTCACGTGGCAAACGCAACGAGGATGCCAAGGACACCTGCTGGGCTGCGGCGCTGGAGCACACCTGGAGCGCAAGGAGTGAAGGAACTGCAATCTTACTGACCAGTTTGGGCAAGTTTTGCAAGCATCTGTTCATGTTGTGTTAATCGCAGCGCCGGTGAAGTAAGAGAAAGCGGATGTCTCGTTACCATCGACATAATCCAGCCGTACTTCGATTCCAACCCTTGTCGTCGCCAGCCTCTGCCAAATCGGAATAACCGCACCTGAGCGATATTGACTCCGCCTGTTCGTCATCCCTTTTTGATGTTGCGAGTTTCGGGCTTTCACAACCCGAAGCGTTAGCGAGGGACCGAGTTACGCTTCGGGTTAGATTGCGTGCGCAGGCTAATGAAACGCTAGCAATTCAGTTTGGTTACAATAGACAGCCCGAACCCGCCAACCCGAATCCAATACCCACCAAGTCTGACAAGGAACTCTACGATATGAAGTTGCATATAAAGCCTGCTTACCTGCAGATTATCTGCTTAGGTATGGTGACGCTCTTCGCTCAGGCCTCGGCCGATGCTCAAAGTGATTTCCCAGCTGTATTCAATACTGAAGCTGAGGGTCAACACCCACCGACAGCAGCCGAAATGGTGAAACTGATCGAGTTGCCGAAGGGGTTCAATGCGACTCTGTTCGCGGGTGATCCCGATGTTCAGCAACCGATCTGCATGGACTTTGATGATCGCGGTCGTCTGTGGGTCGTTGAAAATTACACTTACAGCGGTGGCCCTTACGAAACGAAACTTCGCGATCGCGTCGTCATCTTGGAAGATACGAACAACGATGGACAGCATGATGTGCGCAAGGTCTTTTGGGACAAGGGCTTCATGACGACCAGCCTCGCATGGGGCTTTGGGGGACTGTGGATTCTGCATGATGGCACCCTGTCGTTTATTCCGGATAAGAATGGTGACGACGTGCCTGACAGTGAGCCGACGATTGTGCTCGATGGTTGGAGCAAAGATTGTGGTCACAACTTTGTCAGCGGCTTGATTTGGGGCCCAGACGGCTGGCTCTACGGTCGCCACGGCATCGTGGATACTTCTTACCCTGGTGTACCGGGTGCACCTCATGCAGATCGTCCCGCGATGAACTGCGGAGTGTGGCGCTACCACCCAACCAAACAATTGGTGGAAGTGGTCTGCAACGGGACGACGAACCCATGGGGGCTCGACTACAACGCTGATGGTCAGTTCTTTATGACAAACAACGTGCAAGGGCATCTGTGGCACGCGATGCCAGGTGCGCACTTCAAACGCATGTATGGACAGGATGATAACCCCCACTTCTACGAATTGATGGATATGACGGCCGATCATTACCACTGGGACACAACTCGCAAGTGGAATGAAAGTCGCGATGGGGTCGCGAATGATTTGGGTGGTGGTCACTCGCACGTCGGAGGCTTGATCTATCAAGGGACGAATTTCCCGGCGGAATATCGTGGCAAGATCTTCATGTGCAACACGCATGGTCGGCGTATGAACGTGAATCGGCTGGAACGATCCGGTAGCGGCTTTGTGGGCAAACGAGAACCCGATTTTATGCTAGTTAAGAATCCATGGTTCCGCGGTGTGGATATCAAGATGGGCGCAGATGGGGCCATCTACGTCGCGGATTGGTCGGATAATGGCGAGTGCCATGATCACGACGGAATTCACCGTACCAGTGGACGCATTTATCGAATCGCATACGGTACGCCCAAGCAGTTCAAGCCCGCCAAGCCGCTGATCGAGCAGGATTCAAAAACACTGTTGGCGAACATCAAAAGCCAAGATGCTTGGTTGGCTCGGCACTCACTGCGAATTCTCCAAGAGCGGCAACAAACGGACGCTCGTATCGGTGACGCAGCTGATTTGCCATTACTCGCGGCGGAAGCCTTGGACCTCAACTCAAACGAACGCCTGATTCAGTGGCTGAAGAGTTCGAACCTTGAGCATCTTGAGCAAGCGATTCAGTTGGCGGCTGGCAATGAGACTCGGCGTAAGGTCTTCCTACCAACTTTGATACAGTTGGCTAAACAAAAGCCTGCACCGAATATTCTACTCGCTTTAGTTTCTGTCTTGCGCCGCTTTGAAGCACCCGAACGATTGCAATTGGCCCAAGCCGTAATCGCGCAGCCAGACAATGCTCGCACCATCGCAGGAGAAAACAACTTGACATTGATGACATGGTATGGCATCGAACCGGTGGTCAAGGGGCTCGCCCAAGTCGAGATGCTTAGTTCGATTCCCAAGCTGCAGCAGTTTGCGGTACGGCGCTTGGCTTACGAGATTAGTCGTGAGACCACTTTGGCTAGCGAAGTGCTGGGATACATCAGCGCTATGGCCGCCAAAGGCAGCGAGACTGAAGTTGCCGGACTGTTGAACGCATTTCGCGCTGGGCTGGCTGGTAGAGCTCGGGTTGAGGCACCCAAAGATTGGTCGACGATTGAAAAACAACTTCGTAGCTCGAAGAACAAAGATATTCTCTTTGCGGTCGATGCATTGGCGGTCTTGTTTGGGGATGGCGCGGCGCTCGCTGATTTGCGGAAGATGGCTGGCAACGGTGACTTGGAACCGGTGACTCGCGAAGAAGCGATTCGGGCGTTGGCGGCGGCAAAGGACAAGGATGCGGTGCCCGTGTTCTTCAACCTGCTCGGCGATCGCGCGGTGGCTGACGCGGCCATTCGTGGCCTAGTGAGCTTCGATCACCAAGAAACCCCCAAGCGACTACTGCAGCAGTTCGCGGCCCTGCGCGACGGCAATCGCAGTTTGGTGATCGACACCCTTGCCAGTCGCGAGTCTTATGCGTTGGAATTGATGGACGCAATCGAGTCTGGAGCTGTCAACGCGCGCGAGTTGGGGGCTGCTCAGGTGCGACAACTTCTCGCTCTAGGCAACGACCGCATTCAGAAAGTATTGGAAGCGAAGTGGGGCGTCGTTCAAGAAACGCCCGAAGCCAAGCTCGCCGCCATTGAACGCTGGAAAAAAGAGTTGACGCCAGAAAATCTGGCTGCGGGCAAACTTGAAAATGGTGCGGCGTTGTTCAAGAAGTCGTGTGCTACCTGTCATAAGCTGTATGGTGAAGGCCAGGCGATTGGACCGGATCTAACCGGCGCGAATCGCAGCAATCTCGATTACTTGCTGATGAATACCATCGACCCAAGTTCGGTTGTTCCCAAGCAATTCACCACTTCCGTTATTGCACTGAATAATGGACGGGTAATTACTGGAGTTGTGATTGGTGAAACCGAAAAATCAATTACGGTTCAAACCGACAAAGAGCAGCTAACGTTGGCTACCGAAGACATCGAGCAGCGTAAGAACTCAGGCAAGTCGCTGATGCCAGACGGAATGCTCGATGCATTGACGCCCGAGCAAGTCCGCGATCTATTTGCATTCATGATGTTGAAACGGTAGTCGCCGCTCGTTCCCAGGCTCTGCTTCCCTCGTTCCCAGGCTCTGCCTGGTAACGCACTGCTTTCGAGGCTCCGCCTCGCTTGCACGGCGAAGCCGAGATGCGTGACAGCAGCGAGGGTGTTCAACAGGCGGAGCCTGCAAGGCAGTGGGTTCCCAGGCAGAGCCCGGGAACCAGAAGAAACTAAGAACTAAGAACTAAGAACTAGAAAACATATCCGGAGTGATTGGAGTGCATAAGAAACGGAGAAGAATCGGCATTTTGACCGGTGGTGGTGATTGCCCAGGCTTAAATGCTGTGATTCGTGCAAGCGTTAAATCAGCCGTGCATCTGGGATATGAAGTTGTTGGTTTTCTGCGTGGTTACGAGGGTCTGGTCCATCCGGTTTCCTGGATGCCACTGAATCTGGAAAACACTTGGAACATCCTCGATCTCGGTGGCACAATCCTTGGGTCAACTAACAAAGGCAGGTTCAGTGCTAAAGTTGGCAACGATAGCACACGCACCATCGACGGCCAGCTGATCGAGGGCGTCAAGCAAACACTGCATGACTTGCACATCGATGGATTGATTTGTATCGGAGGCGATGGTTCGCTGTCGATCGCACAGCAGCTCTTCGAGGGTGGCGTGAATGTGGTTGGTGTTCCGAAGACGATCGACAACGATTTGGGCTGTACCGCCTTTACGTTTGGATTTGATAGCGCGGTGGCGTGCGCTTCCGACGCACTCGGTAGATTGCATACCACTGCGGCCAGTCACGAGCGGGTGATGGTATTAGAAGTCATGGGAAGACATGCGGGCTGGATCGCGTTGCATGCGGGCATTGCAGGCGGTGGCGATGTGATTTTGATCCCTGAGATTCCATGGACATTTGAAAATGTTTGCGCCAAGATTGTTCAGCGCAAAGCGATGGGCAAACGCTTTACGTTGATCGTAGTTGCGGAAGGTGCTGCATTGCCAGGCGGCGAGTTGGTAACCCTGGAGTCAGCGAAATCCGACCGTCAAACGCGTTTAGGAGGCATCGGACAAGCGATTGCTGCGGAGATCCAGCGTCGCATGGAGACCGAAACTCGCTGCGTTGTTCTGGGGCATCTTCAGCGAGGTGGCTCACCGACTCATTTTGATCGCTGCTTGGCGACTCAGTACGGTGCGCATGCCGTGCGACTAATCGAAGAGCATCGTTTTGGTGAAATGGTCTGTTACGATCCACCGCATATCTCAAGCATCCCGATTACCGAGGCGATTAAGAACTTATCGGTCGTCGATGTCAATGGTTCTGCAGTTCAAGCCGCACGCGCGCTTGGTGTCAGCTTCGGTGATTCAGCGGTCTACAGCAACCCGTTTCCACATTCCCGCGTGCCAGAAACGACCATGGCTGAGAAGTTCAATAGCACGTTCGAAGGTGTCGTCGCTTTCGATGACGAAATGGATTGATGAGTACTTATGCAACACAACAAACCGACAATCGCGTTAACGATGGGTGATCCGGCTGGGGTTGGGCCGGAGATTTGTTTGCGTGCGCTGGCGGATGTTGAACTAAACAACGAATGTCAACTGATCGTATTTGGCGATGCTGGTGTACTGCTACGCTGTGCACAGACAACTGGGTTAGCCGCGCCGAAAACCGTGCTTAGAGTTAGTGACTTAAGCTCGTCGGTGTCGGAGGCTTGCGTCATCGACTTGCAGTGTATGGATGCTGAGCAGTTGGTCATCGGCGAAGTGTCGGCGGCTTGTGGACAGGCGAGCTTTGAGTACATCGAAGCAGCGATTGCGGCGGCGCTAGCGGGCAAAGTGGATGCGGTGACGACGGCACCGATCAACAAAGAGGCCCTGCGCAGCGCTGGAATCCATTACCCGGGTCACACCGAGATTTTTGCTGAACGCGCGGCATCGGATCGGTGGTGCATGATGCAGTTCTCGCCCGAGATTACGTGCACCTTTGTAACAGTGCATTGTGGCTATGCCGAGGTCCCAAAACTGCTGACCGTCGAGCGTGTTTTGGAGACGATTGAGTTGACGGCGGAGAGCCTAACGGTGATTCACGGCCGGAATCCGCGAATTGTGGTCTGCGGTTTAAACCCGCATGCGGGCGAGCATGGGTTGTTCGGCGACCGGGAGGAGGAACGGATCATATCCCCCGCTATTGAGGAGTCGCGACGTCGCGGTTTGCTGGTGGAGGGCCCACTTCCGCCGGACACCGCCTTCTTGCCTGCGAAGCGGCGGACAACGGACGCATTTGTATGTATGTACCACGATCAAGGGCATATTCCGCTCAAAGCCCTGGCTTTCGACTCAGCGGTGAACACCACCTTGGGGTTAAAAGTGATCCGGACGAGCGTCGATCACGGGACGGCTTATGATATCGCTTGGCAAGGCACGGCCAGCTGTAGCAGCCTGTTCGCAGCGATACGACTGGCAGGCCGTTTGGTAGGTTTAAGAGGCCCCAGAACGGTTGGTCATTGAAAAGAATTGGAAGTCGCCTACACTTATGTGGGTATTTAGCGCTTTAAAGGGAATTTGCTCAAAGCGATGATGTAGGCGATTGAAACAAGATACAAGTTTATTGGAGAATGCAATGCGTTGGTTCGCGTTTAGTTTAATTGTGGTTTGTGCAGCGATGGTTGGTTGCGAGCAACCGAAAGAGACCATCGACAAGAAGCCAGAAGCTACCTCAAAGAAGGCTGCTGAGATCCCGTCGCCAACAGTCGATTCTGCCTCGAGTGCAGTCACTGCCGAATCAGAAGCTCCTGGGGCTGCTGCGGTTGAGACAAGTGCTCCACCGGCAACGACACCTGCACCTGCCGCTGAACCGGCTGCACCTGCGGCTGAACCCGCTGCGCCTGCGGCTGAACCAGCTGCGCCAGCGGCCACAGAACCAGCACCAGCTGCTGAGCCAAAGCCTGAATCGGCATCGACCAAGAGCGCCGACACCGTTCGCTTTGTAGCCACCCAAAGCGTCAAGGTTCCAACCATGATGTGCCCTTACAGCTGCTGGCCCAAAGTCAAAGAGACTCTGGCTTCGCAGCCAGGTGTTGAAGGCGTTCAATTGGCCACTCAAGCCAAAGAAACCGAAATCGACAATCCCGTGGTTGAGCTGAAGACCACCGCCGATTTCAATGCTGAAGCAGCTATTGCTGCGCTCGAAAAGGCTAACTTTGCTGACGCAGTTGTCGTAAAGTAGTTAAAGCGATGGCGTTCCAAAATGGACTGCTGACAATTTGAACTTCTGAGAAGCCGGTCGTTGTCGATCGGCTTTTTGGCTTTGTGGGGAAGGTTTGTTGATTGGTAGCGGAATGCGGGATTATGGGTGATGAACGATTGCTCCTTCGGTCACCCGCGGCTAGGGGCTTGTTGATTTAATCAACCGTACCGCGTTAGCAGCGGTTGCCAGAGCAAAAACCGGGGCTAACGCCCATCGGTTAATTGTTATCATTTTGCTTTGACATTAAATGAACAAGCCCCTAGCGCCGTCGGCTCACTAAGAAAACAGGCCGCCAGCGCCCTCGGCTCACACTGCCCCTGGCGCAATAATCAACAAGCCCTGAAGCATTTCGAGAGTACTGGGCCCTCGAGAGTACTGGGCGCTCGAGAGCCTTGACGGCTTCCGCTACCCAGCAATCAACAAGCGTTTGATGGGGCAACACTGCGTGGCTTATGAGTGATTGGTCTTGGGAAATCGATGGCTGGATGATCGTGATCGGTGCGCTGTGCGCAGCGGCCGCAGCGCTATTGGGCAATTTTCTAGTGTTGCGTCGCATGAGCCTGCTGGGCGATGCGATTAGCCATGCTGTGCTTCCCGGTTTAGCTGCCGCCTTTATCTTCACTGGCCAGCGTCAAGGTTTGGTGATGTTCATCGGCGCGGCGGCTGTGGGTGTGCTAACTGTCTTGCTGACCGAATTGGCCAGGCAATACGGTCGCGTGGATGAAGGGGCTTCGATTGGGATCGTCTTCACGGGTCTGTTCGCGCTCGGTTTGATTCTGATCAGCCTCGATGCAGCTAAGCGCGTTGATTTGGATGCCAGTTGCGTGTTGTACGGGTCGCTGGAGTTGTCTGTCCTCGATCACGTCGAAGTCGCTGGTTGGAGTGTTCCCAGAGTCGTCATTCCGTTAGCGCTCGTGTTCGTGCTGAATGCAGCCTTTGTGTTTGGTTTGTATCGCCCATTAAAGGTCAGCACCTTTGATCCGCAGTTGGCGGCTGCCCAAGGGGTCAAGGTTGGATTGATTCATTACTCTCTGGCGGCGTTTGTGGCTATCACGGCAGTCGCTTCCTTCGAGTCGGTGGGCAACATCTTAGTGGTGGCCATGTTTGTGGTGCCTCCGGTAACGGCCTGGCTACTGACGGATCGATTGGCGGTGATGATCGTACTCAGCGTAGTTGTGGGTGTGGTCTCAGCCGTCTTGGGGCACCTGAGTGCGATCACGGTTCCGACTTGGTTTGGAGGCTTGCTGTCGGTTGTCATTGGCTTCGTGAATTGGTTCCGTACAGACGCCATCGCTTTACCAGAAATCGGTAAATCGAATACCGCCGGCATGATTGCGGTGGTGGCGGGTTTGTTATTGATCTTGGCGGCCCTGCTGGGGCCTCGGAAAGGAATTTTGTCGCGTGGTTTTCGAACGTTGCGTGTGGCGCTGAACATTTTGAGCGAAGATGTGTTGGCGGCCATTTATCGCGCGGAACTGCAAGGTCAGACGGCTGTTGATACACGCACTATTCGCGGCAACTTGTTGGTCTCGTCCTTGCGTGCTCGCCTGGTCTTTATGTGGCTCAAGTGGCAGAAGTTGGTGGTCGAGTCGAATCAGCAATTGTCGTTGGCCACCGATGGTCGCCGCTTGGCCCAGAATATTGTGCGCTCCCATCGATTGTGGGAGCAGTACTTGGCGAGCGAAACAGGTTTAACGGACCGCGAACTTCATCAGGGTGCAGAACGTTTTGAGCACTTTACGGACAAGCAACTGCGTAACCGCTTGAACGCTGAAACGAATGCCCCCGACGTTGATCCTCACGGCCAGCCTATTCCACCCGAAGCTTAAGATATCTCGGGGCGGACACGACTAGCATCTGCGTTTGGATTTTTTAAAAGAAGTCTTCCGGAAGTTAGGTATACCGAAAGGAACCCTAAGTGCGACTATTCCTTAGCAATCCAATCGCCATGATGTTCCTCTCGTTTCTAGCGGGAGTAATAGCTGATTCGCTGTTGCGTCGGACGGCTGCTTATGACTGGCTCAGTAGCAGGTACCTATTTACGAACGCGAAAGCCTATGAAAGCCTGGGGGTGTTGTGGTTTCGCAGATTCTTGTTGGCAACTCCTTTGCGTTTATTCAACCCCAATATCCGCTTTACCAAGAAGACCGATTTGGAGTCACTCAAGAAGGTTCGCGAGCACATCGCGTCCGCCGAAGTCGGGCATTGGGTAGGCATGGTGGTGATGCTGGGACTGATGCTGGTCGCTTGGTGGCTTTACGGCGCGAAAGTTGGTGTGGGTTATCTGGTCCTGAATATCCTTGGGAACCTCTATCCGTGCTTGCTTCAGCAGTACAACAAGCGGCGTCTAGAACCAGTGATCGCTGCATTTGAGAAACGCGAGGCGTCACCTAGAGCGACTTCGCCAGCGGTACAATCCGATTCCACCGTCAATTGAGGCGCCAGCGTCATGCACTTCCCCAGCTTACTCCGATGGTTAACCTTGGTAGGCGCGATGTGTTTGGGTTTGCCAGGGAACAGGCCGCAGTGCATTGCACAGTCTGCAGCAGCACCCTCGTCGCTGGACGGTAAGGTCTTCGTTGGATACCAAGGCTGGTTTAATTGTGAAGGCGATGGTTCGAAACTGCGCGATGAACCCAACGTAAAGTCTCCAGCTCAATTGAGACGTTTGAAATAAAACTCATCAATTCGTGGGGACGCATCTAGATTCTAGACATGCTGGAAAATATGACACCATCTGAACTAAAGCTGATTGAAAAACTGAAGCAACGCAATGGAAATCGAGCTACTGCGACAGACGGAGGGCTTCACCCGCGCAAGGCGGCTGCGCCCGTTTCGCTAAGTGCCATGCAAGCCACCGAGAGGTCACTCGGATTTGATCTTCCCGAGGTCGTGAAATCGCTCTACCTAAATGTTGGCAATGGTGGCTTCGGGCCAGCGTATGGGATCGTTGGCACCAAGGGCGGGCCCAAACTGGATGGAAACACCCTTGAAAGCTGCTACAAAGCGATGCTGCAACTGAAGAAAGAGAATCCTGTTTGGTGTTGGCCGCAGCAGTTGTTACCGCTGGCAAACTTGGGATGCGGAATGTGGCTGTGTGTGGACTGTTTGTATGCACGACTACCCATGGTCCTATGGGATCCAAACAATTTGGATTCCGATCTAGAAGACGACGAGGCTCGCGAGAATTGGGGCTACTCGTTCTGGGATCAAGGACTTACCATCAAGGCTTGGCTCAACGGCTGGATAGCGGGAAAGGATGAACCCGAACCTAAGTGGCCAAGCGATGCATGGACGAAAAAACGCCTGGGCTTTACCTTGCCAAAGTGAGCGACTGCTTTCGGAGAACAACGTGAACGATTTCGAAGCGCTCCAAGGCCTATGGCAAGTCCATTCGTCTACATTTGAAGGACGGCCTGTAGACGAGTCCGCGACGCATTATGTCATTAGCGGCAAATCAATGCGTGAAATTGTGCCCGACCTTGTGGATGACGGTAGCCTGCGATCGACGTTTATCTTAGACGAATCCACCGCACCCAAACGTCTCACGTTAATTCTTGATTACAACGGCCCGGATGGTCCACCAGATCCAAATCCAATAGTTCTTCGTTACTTGTATCGATTGGATGGCGACACACTGACGCTCTGTTCCGATGAGTTTGGAGAGTTTCCACTTTCCATCTGCGACGATTACTCAATCATGACATTGGTACGTGAGACTGGCCCGGTTCCAGAGTCGAAGCGACCTGCTGGAATACCTACACTCAAGGATGAACTGTTAGGCGAGCTCGAATGGGATGACAATCTCCACTGGTATCGCGGACGATTGCAGATCGCTGAACTTTCATTTCGATTGAGCTTGAATCCTGAGGAAGGGACGGATGTTAGCCAAGCTTTACTAAGGGCCAAGCAAGTCGTCGGTGACTTTGCACGATATCGAGCCATGGCAGAAGAGTATGCCGTTCGCGAGCTGTTGAATCTGAAGAACAGCACTTGGCCTGACGATGACGGACGACCGATAACTGCGGAAGAATTCAAAGCAAGAATGCGGCTTGACTCGATCACAATTGAGTCCGATGCTTGTACAACCTTTTGGCACGATGACGGCGATCTATTTTATGGTCACTCCATTCAGGTTAGTATTGACGCAGACGACCACTGCTCAGGAGTTGACATTCCAGGCTAAGGATATGGGGCATTGAGATTAAGCCGCGCGCTGCAAACCTAGTTCAGAGAAATTCAAAATATGAAAAGCACTAGCCACCACGACGAACGAATTGCAAGTATGACCTTTGCTTCTGTGTATCCACATCTAGTTGCGAAGGTCGAGAAGAAAGGTCGTACCAAAGCGGAACTGCATGAGGTGATCAAGTGGCTGACGGGTTACGACGACAAAAAACTGCAAAAACTGATCGATGATAAAGTAACTTTCGAAAAGTTCTTTCAGAAGGCAAAGTTGAATCCCAACGCATCCTTGATCACAGGCGTTATCTGCGGTTATCGAGTTGAGGAGATTGAGAATCCGTTGACGCAACAAGTCAGATACCTAGACAAGCTGGTCGATGAGTTGGCCAAGGGGAAGAAGATGGAAAAGATCCTGCGGGTTCCGTCTGAATAACTGCATTGGCTGGTCGCGATTGGCAAGCTCGGTAGGTGAAGCCCAGGAAAGCCCCGTCGGTTTTACTCCATTTGGCTGCCGGAAAACTACGTTCTGGAAAAGTCAAGTAAATTGATACTAGTTTTTGAAGCGAATGGTTATGTGGACCTGCCCGAATTGCGACGGACAAACGGACGACGATTTTCAAATTTGCTGGACGTGTCGAATCCCGAAAGGCGGTTCGCCGGATTATCACTGCAACCAGCGCGTGCTTGTCACCAACACGCCGTCGCTGTGTACGCACGAGATTCTTGAATACGTTGGTCCCGTCTTTGGAGAGACGGTTTACGGTGCAAATTTCTTGAGCGATATAGCTTCTGGGGTTACCGACTTTCTTGGTGGCAGGTCGGAGAGTTACGAGAACATCTTAACTCGTGGGCGAACGGCGGCTATTCATGAGATGCAATTGCGAGCTGAGAAGCTGAACTGCAATGTGATCGTGAGTTTGCACGTGCAGTATGAACCGATCGGTGATTCGATATTCTTGATTTGTGTATCTGGGACTGCCGTGCGAGCGAGGATTGTAGAACATTTGTCAGTAAATCCTCATGGCGTTCAGAGCTAGTGCTGTGCCCACATTCAATGGCTCAGTAAATCAACAACACTTTTGCTCGTACACTTTGAACCGCCGCCTGTTATAATGCGTACTGCAAATATCCTTCGATTACGTTCTCTATAAACGCAGTTGAAACCCTGGAATTCTTTTCGGCTCAGTGTCGTTTCGATACATGAGTGCTTCCATTGTTTTCGTGGACTGTTTCTTTTCTGTTCGTAGGTCGCCCATCTACAGGTTGGGAGTCTCTCTTCAGCGATCGAGGGTATCAAAATGTCCAATGCGATTAGTCCGGAAGATGCCGAGTCTTTCTCGGGCTCGGCGGTTCCACCTGTTGTGGAAACCCGCGAAGTTGTGTCAGGCCGCTGGTTGTTGATTGACGCAGCCGTGATGGCAGGCTGGGTGCTGGCGGTTGATTGGCTGGTGTACCAAGTGGGCAGTTTTTTCGCGTGGGGCGTGTTGCTGGTCCTCGCGGTGTCATTGCTGGCTGCCTTCCGATTGAGAGTTGCCAATAGTCGTAGAAGTTCTTGGTTGGCTCTGGCGTTACTCCTACTCGGATTAAAGCTGATCTGGAGTGGGAGTGTCTTGCAGATCGCCTGCGGCTTGGGGTTGCTCGTCTGTTACGCGATGGCACTGGCAGGATACACGCCGTTTATGCCTGAAGCGATTGCTTTCCTCGGTCTGATGTGTGTCGGAGCGACTCGACGGCTGCGCGCTTACCGAATTGTAAAACCCGATGGAAGTTTAGCGTCGCAGAAACCTGGTTTATCGGTGGTCTTGCCAGTTGGAATCGTCGTGTGCTTTGCGACGTTGTTCGTACTGGCCAATCCCGATCTTGCAACGGGAGTCAGTCGTCAGTTCCGAATGGCTTTCGACTCTCTGGGAAGGATACTGACTGGCTTTAACATCGGCGAAGCGGTGCTGTGGTTGGCCAGCGGATTCTTGTTGTTGGGATTGTTGTATCCTGCCCGAGTCATATTGCTTGCCGAGAAAAGACCCGCTGAACTCGATCAAACGCCGACGGCGTCAGGAGTGTATTTGGCGTATCGCAACACGTTGCTGAGCGTGATTCTGTTGTTCGCGGTTTATCTGGTCTTTGAGTTTTCGACGCTCTGGTTCCGCAACTTTCCAAAGAATTTTTACTATGCCGGTTACGCTCATCAAGGCGCATTCTGGCTGACCGTTGCCTTGGCTCTTGCCACAGTTGTGCTGTCGGCGATCTTCCGAGGGTCGGTGTTGGCGGATGGGCGATTGAAGTCGTTGAAGCGACTAGCGTTGATCTGGTCGATCGAGAACTTGCTGCTCTCAGCGGCTGTTTACAACCGCATGCTGATTTACATCGACTTCAATGGCATGACGCAAATGCGCGTGATCGGTCTATTCGGTATCACGTCGGTGGTGGTTGGGTTCCTATTGGTGGTTGTAAAACTCTACCGCGATTACGGCTTCATATGGCTGCTGCATCGTCAACTGTGGGTACCGTTGTTGGCCTTGGTTTTGTACGCAGTATTGCCGGTAGATTGGATCGTCAATCGCTACAACGCGGCTCAAGTTCAACGCGGTGATCTAGCGCCGTCCATACAAATCGCTGCGCATGTGGTATCCGCTGAAGGAATACTGCCGCTAGTTGCGTTGGTGGATTGCGAAGATCCGAAAATACGTGATGGCGTGCGAGCTCTATTGGCAATGTGGTCAGAGGATTTGAAGAACAACGTCAGCTCGCCGTACGTGCGAACTTATGGCGGGGTGTATCGAGGTAATTGGCATTCCGAGTACGATCATCAAACGCCCTGGCTGCAGGTCAACGCAGGTTTTTCACATCCAGGTCGCGCTACTGAGAAACCTTGGCAGAGTTTCCAGCTTTCGAATTACATCCTGCAAAGCAAGTTGAACAGCGTACAATCGAAGATTGAGCCTTTCATCGAAGACGCTAAAGCGCGTGACTTGGCGATCGATGCGTTTTTTGAATATGCTTATCAGTGGTATTGAGGTACTCAGGCCGTTGTGCAGGCGCATTTTTCCTTGCAAAACCGGACGGCTAGCGCCGATACCGCTATAAGTACACGCGGCCGAGTATCACTGGAAGTATCCGAACAAGACGATAGGGATCATGCTTGAAAATTAAGCTTGTCGATTTGAACGCACTGTGGAAGGACATACAATTAAGGTGTCATACTGATTCGTGAGTCTGGAGCTTTGGCATGAAAGAACAACTTACCAAACTATTGAGAGCAACTCCCTTCTCGCCCTTCGGGATTAGGATGAGTGATGGGCAAGCCTATGAAGTTCGCCATCCGGAGAATTTGGCCGTTGGAAAGCACTTCATGGTGCTGATCGAACCCGAAACGGATCGGACTCATGATTTGTACTTACACTACGTCACTTCCTTCGAGCGAAACCCGTCAATTCCTTCGGTATGAGCGAATAGATACTTGGCGGTGAATTCTTGAATAGCTAGACATGTTTGCTCTTGCAGGTTTTATTAGCTAAAAACGACTTTGAAGGCTCGAAATGACTGAAATCCAAAATATGCTGAGTGGCCTTTCCACCTCGGAAAAACTCGCCGCAATTGACCTTTTGTGGAGCGAACTAGAGTCCAATCTAGGTGAAACCCCATCTCCAGACTGGCATGATGATGTGCTAAAGGAAAGGCTTGCCAATCCATCTTTGGAACAAGCACTGCCACTAAGTGAAGCGATGGCCCGAATCAAGGAACGTGTCCGTGCAAGTAAAAATCCGAATGGAAGCGGAGAGTGATTTGGCAGACGCCGCCGTTTTCTACAATTCATGCTCGGATGGTGTGGTGACATCTATTTGGATTACATGCACGTTGAGCTAGCTGCCCTCTCTGATTCTGCTGGAACGCATTGCGAAAAGCACGGTTGCTATCGGAAGCTTGTTAAACGGTTCCCATTTGCAATTTATTATCTAGTCAACGAGGGCCTTGTTGAAGTTGTGGCTGTCCTGCACCAACGACGTGGGCCAAAATATGTTAGCCGCAGACTCGCTGATCTCCAATGAGCAAAGAAGAAATTAGGCTGAAGGCGATGAACGCTTGAGGACAAATGTTCTACAATTTAGACGTGCCACTCTACGGCGCGGCGGCTGTAGGCGTTGAGTTTGCGAGTGTCGGGGATCGAGTAGCGAATGCCGCGCGCGTCGACGATCAGGACGCTCCACTGCGATAGCCTTCGCAAGTCCTTCTCATCGTTGATGATGAATTCGGTGTTGCCGCGATCGGTCTCCACTGTCCAGCGACAGGGCGGATCGTTGCTGGAGATATGCACGATCCGATGGATCACCGGAATGAATTCACTGTTGGTCAGCGTCGTGCGAATGGCGGTAGCCGAACCTTCGGGCAGTTTAGAAACCGAAGGAATGCAGCACAGCTCTTTTCCGTGAACGTCAAAAACCGCAATCCAATTGTCGGGGTCGCTCATCGGAAACAACCGCATGGCTGATAGCCCAACGTGACGATTGTGTTGCAAGTCCTCTGCCACCAGTCGTCCGCGCGCGTCGCAGGAAAAGGTGAACTCGGTTCCAGTGGAGTTGGATGTTTCTGGGGCGTTGGATGTTTCGTTCACATTAGGACTTTCTGTCTAGGCTCTGTTTGCATTTAGTCAGCGACAGTGGGCCGTCGGCGTAGGGCGCTAGCGGCCCGTTGATTTAGTGAGCCGTCGGCGCTAGCCGCGGGTCTCGAAGTTTAGTGCGTGCATGGACTTGACTCGTACCAATGCGGTTTGAACTGGAATCCATTCTACATTGGCGGGTTTATAGGTGATGAACGATTTGCTCCTTCGGTCACCCGCGGCTAGCGCCGTCGGCTCACACTACCCGCGGCTAGCTAGCGCCGTCGGCTCAAAATCTAGCAACTAATCCAGTTTCACGACACGGACGCGATGGAACGATGTGGGAGCTGGCTTGGGCGGTGGCGGCGTTTTTTCTTCTAGCTGGGCGTGATATAGCCGCGAATACACGCCGCCGCGTTCGAGCAACTCTTCATGCTTGCCGACTTCGACAACCCGACCGGCTTCTAACACAAAGATACGATTGGCATTTCGCAAGGTCGACAAGCGGTGAGCGATAGCGATTGTTGTGCGGCCGCGAATCAGGTTATCGAGAGCGTTTTGAATCTCGCGTTCAGTCTCGTTGTCCACGGCTGAGGTGGCTTCATCGAGAATCAAAATGCTTGGATCGGTCAACAGCGCGCGGGCGATCGAAATACGCTGGCGTTCACCACCCGACAACGTTTGGCCACGCTCGCCAACAATCGAATCGTAACCGTCGGGCAGTTTGACGATGAAGTTGTGAGCATGCGCTGCACGGGCGGCTTCGATAATCTCCGCGCGTGTCGCGTTAGGGCGACCATAGGTAATGTTCTCAGCAACTGTACCGAAGAACAGATACGGTTCTTGCAGCACGATACCAATGTTGCGGCGATACTGTTCGACGGCAAACGATCGAATATCGACATCTCCGGCGGTGATTTTGCCTTGAGTCGGGTCGTAGAAGCGGCAGACGAGATTCACAAGCGTGCTTTTGCCGGAACCACTGGGGCCAACGACGCCGACCAATTCACCCGGCTCGATGCGCATATCGATGCCGCGCAAAACTTCACGACTGCCGTATTTGAACCGAACGCCGGAGAGGCTTACTTCACCGCTGAGTTTGCCAACGGCTACTGGGTTCGTCGGCTCCATCACGACTGGCTGACGATCGAGGATCTCGAAGATACGATGCGTTGACGCCGCAGCCCGTTGCGTGTTCGCTAGAAAGCCGCTCATGGAATCCAAGCGGATATAAAATCTCGCTATGTAAGATACAAAGCCGATCAAAACGCCGACAGTAATGTCGCCTGTTGCAACGCGCCAGGCACCAAAAGCCCAGATCACGAGCACGCCGATTTCGTTCAGAAACGTAACCGTCGGGCCAAAGAACGACCACAGTCGATTGACGCGCACGTTGTTGTCGTAGACGACTTTGTTAGCATTCGCAAAACGTTCGATTTCGCGTTTTTCCTGCGCGAAGGCTTTGACCACGCGCACGCCGGGAATGGCGTCCGTTAAAACGCTGACCATGTCGCTCCAGGCGTTCGTCGCTCGCGCAAAGCCGTGTCGCAGATTGGTGCGCACTTTCTGGATCAGCCACGCGATGAATGGGAACGGTAGGAGCGCCGCGAGGGCCAAGATTGGGTCGATGCGGATCAAGATAATTGCAGTGAAGACGAACATCATCACATCGCTGATGAAGTCCACCATATGAGCGGAGAGGAAATTGCAGATCCGATCTGTGTCGCTGCTAATGCGTGAAATCAGATCGCCGGTACGACGCCCGCCGTAATATTCGAGTGAGAGCTTTTGCAGGTGACTATAAGTTTCGTTGCGAATATCCGAGCTGACTTGTTCGCTGGCCAGTGCCAACACATAAGTTCGTGCCCAACCGAGCGCCCAAGCCAATACGGCGGCGGCCGCGAGCGCAGCGATGTATCCATAGATCATCGAGTAGCGAACTTCTTCGTCAACCTTGAGTGCGTTCTGCCATGGCTCCAGCACGTTATCGACTAAAGGAATCGTTAAGTAAGTGGGGACCATGGACGCAGCCGTCGATGCGATTGTCAGGATGATTCCGAGCGCGATGGTGCTTGCGCGCCGCTTGGCGAACGGTTTTAAGCGCATTAGTGAAGCCGACGGCGACGGGGCCGCAGTCGGTGTGCAGGAGGGGCACGTCGGTTGATCTTCCTGCAGTACGGCGCCGCAAGAAGCGCACCGCGCGACCACGGCATCGCTTGTCGAAGAAAGTGCACGGCTACGCACGATCGAGGCGTAGGCGGCAGTGAAACGATCCGCGCTGGATTCACAGGCTGACGTGAACGGCCACTGAAATAGGACTTGTTCGCCTTGGAGCAATTCTAGTTTTCCGAGCCCAGAGAGAACGCTTGCTTGCAATTCCAGCTCGGGATTCATTTCCCAGTATTTTGGGGATTCGACCACTCCGCTAGCTGAAACGCTGCACTGAATTAGGCGGTTGTTCGTCAGCGCGAGCAGGGTTTGCGCAAAATTGCGATTGGCGTCGAGATCCAGCTCAATGAAAGCCAATATACGTTCGCCAGCACCAATGGCTGATTGGATGCTTGGCTGCCAGCTGGTCGGGATGGACGGGAGTAAGTCGTATGCTGAGGAGCTGTCCAGGGCGTTGGTGTCTGAGCTGGTGGAATTGGACGAATTCATGAAAAGTAAGCTAAATCAACCGGAAAGGTCGGGAAAAGTGACGAAAAACTCAGATCTTTCGCAGCTTATCTTATGCAAAAGTGCCTGCGAATGCGGAGACTGCTGGCCGAAGATGCGGGTTAGTCAAGCTTAACACCCGAAAATCCGACTTTCTGGCACATCGCACAGCTCAGTGCCTTGCTTGCTGTGCGGCTTACAAAGTTCGCAAACTGTTTCAAAAGGTACTGGCGAGTAGTTTACCGAACTGTCAAGATAAATGCCTAGCCGTTTGGCCGCGATGTGCGATAATTGCGGACGGGAACCTTCAGGGCATCGGATAGCCAGGTCTTACAACTTTAAAAAAGTCGGCTTTCGAACGCCCCATGAATCTGACGAACTTGAAAAATCTTTTTCGCCATGCAATCGCTTCTGGAATAGAATGGCCATTAGAGATCGCAGTCCTAAAATGTCGATTGAACCTTGGAATCGACATGCAGCGACCGACCCACCTTCAATTTGGCCAAGCTGTGGCGCTTGGACGACACCCCGCACCTATTGCAAGCTAACCCACCGTCTTTGACTTGTTTGCTGGAATGCAAACACCTGAGGCTGAATATGCACTGCTAGCAACACAACGAATGCGAACCGTACTCGGACCGCTATCGGTATGGGATCGACCTCATTGTATAGGGGACGACAACTGCCGATGAGCTTTACCATTAGTGCTGATCGAGAATACAAAATACATGTCAGATTCACAACCAGTAGAACCTCTAACCTTCCGCAAAGTCCTCGCCCTTCGAGGACCAAACATTTGGACGAACATCACTGTCCTTGAAGCTTGGGTTGATTTGGCAGATTTGCGAAACGCGTCTACCAACGAAATGGAAGGCTTTAACGATCGACTAAAGGCGTGGTTGCCGACCCTCGTGGATCATCGCGGAAGCCTTGGCGAGCGTGGCGGCTTTCTTGAGCAACTGCGACGTGGCAGCAACTTGGCACATGTGCTCGAACACGTGGCCCTCGAATTGCAATTCTTAGCTGGAAATGATGTTCGCTTCGGTCGCGCTGTTCCACTCGATGAACCTGGCGTGTATCGCGTGGCAATTGAGTATATGGAAGAAGCCGTTGGTCGCTCCGCCTTGGAGCTTGCCAAACGTTTGGTCTTGGCCGCGGTTGCAGGTCAACAGTTTGATGTGAAGTCGGAAGTCGCCGCACTTCGCGAACAAGCTCAAGATGTTTGCCTTGGACCAAGCACGCGTTCCATCGTCGACGCTGCCAAACGTCGCGGAATCCCCTTTGCTCGGATGAGCACCAATAGCCTCGTGCAACTTGGCTATGGCGCGATGCAACGCCGCATTTGTACCGCAGAAACAGATCGCACCAGCGCCATCGCTGAATCGATCGCTCAAGACAAAGAACTAACTCGCAGATTACTGCACAGCGCTGGTATCCCTGTTCCTATCGGTCGTTCCGTTGAGAGCGCCGAAGATGCCTGGGAAGCCGCTCAAGACATCGGTTTGCCCGTTGTTGTCAAACCGCAATACGGCAATCATGGTCGCGGTGTAGCAACCAACCTGCACACTCGCGAAGAAGTCCTGGCTGCTTATGCGGCTGCTCTGGAAGAAGAGTCGACGATCGTTGTCGAAAACTTCATCGAGGGCGATGACTATCGTTTACTGGTCGTTGGCGACCGCTTGGTCGCTGCCGCGCGTCGCGTTCCGGCTCAAGTCGTCGGTGATGGGAAGTCAACGATTCGACAACTGGTCGACATCATCAATCAAGATCCTCGACGCAGTGATGGCCATGCCACAGTATTGAGCTTCATCAAGATCGACGCAGTTGCCGAAGCGGTCTTGGCTCAGCAATCCATGACACCCGAGTCCATTCCCGCTGCTGGTCAAAAAGTACTCATTCGCCGCAATGCCAACTTGAGCACCGGCGGCATGGCCATCGACGTGACTGCAAGAGTCCATCGCGACGTTGCGGCCCGAGCCGTTGAAGCCGCGAAGATTGTCGGTCTAGATATCGCCGGCATCGACGTGGTTAGCACCAGCATCGAAGCTTCGATGGAGTCCCAAAACGCAGCAATCGTCGAAGTCAATGCGGGCCCCGGCTTGCGCATGCACCTCGAACCCTCCGAAGGTCAGTCGCAACCTGTCGGCGAAGCGATCATCGATTCGCTCTTTCCGGCTGGCAACAATGGCCGCGTCCCCGTTGTGGCCATCACCGGCGTAAACGGCAAGACAACTGTGACCCGCCTGATCGCGCATATCATGATGGTTCAAGGTCGACGCGTCGGCATGACCACAACCGACGGTGTGTATGTCATGGGACGCCGCATCGATAAAGATGACTGCAGCGGTCCCAAGAGCGCTCGCCGCATCCTCAGCAATCCGCTGATTGATGCCGCCGTTCTTGAAACGGCTCGCGGTGGCATCCTGCGTGAAGGACTCGCCTTCGATCAATGCGACGTGGCTGTAGTCACCAACATCGGCGAAGGTGACCACTTGGGTCTGAGCAATATCAATACCTGCGAACAACTGGCTGAAGTCAAACGCGCCATCGTCGATGTCGTTTCGCCACAAGGGCATGCGATCCTCAACGCAGACGATCCGTTGGTCGTCGCGATGGCTCCCAAATGCCCTGGAGCAGTTGTCTTTTTCTCGCACTCGGCCGAGAATCCATATTTGGTCGAACGTCGTCAAGCGGGCGGCCGAGTTGTGTTCGTGCGCGATCAATCGCTCGTACTCGCTCATGGCGATTCGGAATTCGCCTTAATTTCGCTCGACAAGATTCCATTAACTCACGGCGGGCGCATCCGTTTCCAAATTGAAAACGTGATGGCAGCCGCTGCCGCCACTTGGGCTCAGGGTATTCCAGCGCAAGTCATTCGTGCCGGACTGGAATCGTTCTCAGCCAACTTAGATGGCAGCCCTGGTCGCTTCAACATGGTCGAATGGGGCGGCGCCACAGTTATCATCGACTACGGGCACAATCCATCCGCGCTGAAAAATGTGTTGGATGCGATTTGCAGCTATCCGAGCAAACGTCGTATTGCGCTCTACTCGACAGCCGGCGACCGACGCGATGACGACATGATTCGACAAGGTCAAATGCTTGGGCATTTCTTCGACCGAGTCGTACTGTACGAAGGCGCTTATGTTCGCGGCCGCGAACCGGGTGACATCATGCAGTTGTTCCGCGAAGGCATGGCCATTGGTGCTCGTATCAACGACTACATGTGCTTTGCCAGTTGGACGGATGCGGTGAACTGCATTCTCAGCGACATCCAAGTCGGTGATTTAGTGCTGATTCAAGCCGATTCAGTCGATGAATCCGTGGCCTTCTTCCGGGATTTGATGACTCGTACGAAGACGAAGTAGCCTTTCAAGCTAAACCAAAACGAGTCGTGTTTGCAAAAGTTGCGGGTTCAGCGGACGAGGACGTCCGCGCTCCAGAAAACCGGTCACGTTTGCGTGTTGCAAACATAGGTACCGTTTCACTGAGGACGAGTACGATCGAAGCCGCGAAAACACCTCTGGTCGCACCCGGCAGGAGCGACCCACCAAAACCAAATCCGAAAAACGCTCGGGACACATGTTGCCAAGCTACGATCAGTCTTGAATCGCGCGTATAATCGGACTCTCACAACCGCACGACATTCAAAGTTGAACACGCAGTTCACTGTCGAGCGGCTGCAAGCACTGGAAGGAGCACGGCGAACGCCATGGCAGAGCGGCGCGCCGTACTAGCTGTTAATCGCTCTTCAAAACGAGCACCCATCACACTCGCCGACGTTGTCGCCGAAGTGGCCGGTCTTCCTGCGCTCCGATCCGCTCTGGAATCGCTAACGACCGATCGACGAGTCACTTTCGATTCCGTTTGGTCAGCCGCTATGGCTCCGATTGCAGCAGGTTGCTATCAAGCCGATCCAAGACCGCTGCTGATCATCATGGCGCAGATCGCTGACAGTGAGTCGGTCGCGGCGGAGTTGGCTGAGCTGCTTGGCCAACGCGTGGACGTGTTCCCGCCTGGTAGTGAAGAAACAGAACTGGAGTCGCTGCAGCATCAAGAAACCGCGCAACGTCTCCATGTGCTTAGCGGACTTTACAACTATTCAGTCAGCGTTCGCGATCCACAGGAAACGTCCAAGTCGCCACCTCCCATCATTGTGACAACTCTACCGGCGCTGTTGCATAGTGTCCCGAGCCCCAATTCACTCGAGGGGGACAAACGCATCATCTCTGCAGGACGCAGAATCGATGTCGACGATCTGCGAACCTGGTTGGTGCAGGCCGGTTACCATGCGACCAGTTCCGTACAGTTACCCGGTGAGTTTGCGGTCCGCGGCGGCATCATGGATATCTATCCGCCCGACGAACCGATGCCCGTCCGTATTGAATTGTTTGGCGATGAAGTCGAATCGCTGCGCACATTTGATATCACGTCGCAGCGGAGCATTGAACAGCGCAGTGAATTGCAATTATTGGCCGTTCAAGGCTCAGTCGCACAAGACGGTTCACTGCTCGATTACTTGACCGAACGGACCATCGTATTTGTTCACGAACAGCGGGCGGTCTCGGCGGCGACGGCCGCCTTTCTGCATCGCGTTCCATTTCCAGAACGATTCCCTGCACCAGAGACTGCCTGGAAGCGGATCGGGGAATTCCCTATCGCTTACTGTTCGCAACTATCTGAGGAGGGCTACCTCGGACAACTTGTACGCTTGCCCTTGGGGACCGTCGAGCGGATTGGCGGTGACTTGGAGAGATTGGCTAGTGACATCGATCAGCATAGCGGTGCTCGCAATGTTGTCGTCGTGGCGATGAACGAAGGTGAGCGCGAAAGGTTGCGAGAGTTGTTATCAACTGCAACTGCCACCAAAGAAGATCGACTTGAGATTGTCATCAGCCAACTGCAAGGCGGTTTTGAAGTTTTGCCCAGCGGTACGCTACTGTTGACCGCTGGACAATTGCTTCGTCGCTCCCATGTCCGGCGGGCAACGAAGCGGACCAAGAGTCGTCCAATCGACAGCTTTCTTGATTTGCGCGAAGGCGATCTGGTTGTCCATCTATCGCATGGCATCGGAGTCTATCGCGGAACGAAGCTGATCGAAAAGCATGGTCAGCAGTTCGAGCATCTTGAGTTAGAGTTCGATGGCGGTACCAAGATTTTTGTGCCGAGTTCCAAGATCGAACTCGTGCAGCGTTACGTGGGTGGAACGAAGAGTCGCCCAAAACTGGCCAAGATCGGCGGACTTTCTTGGTCCAAGCAGAAGAAAGCTGCTCAGGAAGCGGTCAAAGACATGGCCGTCGAACTGCTCGAGTTGCAGGCGCGTCGCGGCAGCCAGCCTGGCATCGCCTTTGCGCACGACAGCATCTGGCAGAATCAATTCGACGCTTCTTTCTCGTATGTCGAAACACCCGACCAGTTGACGGCCATCGCAGCGGTTAAGAACGACATGGTCAGTTCGAAACCCATGGACCGGTTGATCTGCGGTGACGTTGGCTTTGGAAAAACCGAAGTTGCGATGCGAGCCGCCTTTAAAGCCATCGATAGTGGCTACCAAGTTGCGGTGCTGGTTCCGACGACTGTTCTGGCAGAGCAGCATTACAAGACATTCCGTGAACGCATGGCAGAGTTTCCATTTGATATCGAGAAACTCAGTCGCTTTGCATCACCCCGCGCTCAACGAGAAACAATTAACGGCATTCACACCGGTCGCGTCGATTTGGTCGTTGGCACGCATCGCATCGCGTCGAAGAGTCTCAAGTTCAACAATCTCGGGCTGCTAATCATCGACGAAGAGCAGCGCTTTGGTGTTGAGATCAAAGAGCGTTTGAAGCAGATGCGATCCAACGTCGATGTGCTGACCCTGTCGGCTACACCTATTCCGCGAACATTACACATGTCGTTGGTAGGTGTTCGCGACATCTCCAACCTCGAAACGCCTCCTGAAGATCGCTTGAGCGTCGAGACACGTTTGGTTCGTTTTGACGACAACATCATTCGCAATGCGATTTTGCGTGAGTTGAATCGAGGCGGACAGATCTACTTTGTTCACAATCGCGTGCAAGACATCGAAGAAGTGGCTGCGAGACTGAAACGCATTTGCCCAGAAGCCAGCATCGTAATCGGACATGGCCAAATGGAAGAAGGAGCGTTGGAACAAGTGATGATCGACTTCATCGAGCATCGCTATGACATCCTGCTGGCCACTACGATCATCGAAAGCGGCTTGGACATTCCAAACGCCAACACTATCTTCATCGATGAAGCCAACCGTTACGGGCTTTCGGAACTGCATCAGTTGCGTGGCCGCGTTGGACGCTACAAGCATCAAGCCTACTGCTATCTGCTGGTCGATCGGCATAAGCATCTCTCGCCTGATGCAGCGCGGCGTTTGCATGCGATCGAAGAGTACAGCCAGATTGGTGCCGGCTTTGGCATCGCGATGCGAGACTTGGAGATTCGCGGTGCCGGTAACTTGCTAGGTACGCAGCAGAGCGGCCACATCGCGGCGGTCGGTTATGAGCTGTACTGTCAGATGCTTGGTAACGCTGTGCGCGAGTTGACGCACCAACCACCGAAGTTGGCGATCGAGGTGGAAGTTGATTTGCCAGTGAAGGCCTATTTACCGAACGACTATGTGCCCGAGCTGCGACAGCGGATCGATATCTACCGCAGGCTTAGCCGCGTGACTGACATCAGTGAACTCGACGACATGAAAGCTGAATTGGCCGATCGTTTTGGTCGCTTGCCAAGGCCGGTGAAGAGCTTGCTGGAAGTCGCCGAGTTGAAAATCGATGCTTCGATTTGGTTCGTTAAAGCGTTGCAGACGGAAGACAACTACATTGTGTTGACTTACGCCAATAAGCAGCGGATCGAGCACCTCGCCAAGTTGCACGACCGCCGTTTGCGTGTTGTCGATTCACAGAAAGCCTATTGGGTCACCCAGCCCAAGAACGGCAAAGTCGACTGGATGCGCGAAGCCAAAGAGCTGTTTCGATCAGTGTAGGAGCATTTTGAGTGTAGAACGTTTGTCCCCAAACGTTCATCGGCCCAATTTTGATCCGGCACTGAATCTGTGAGCCGTCAGCGCTAGCTGCGGGTCTCGAAGTTGTAGTCACGCACGACCAACAGTCCTCTTTAAGCCCAAAGTCAACGAAGCAAATCTCCATTGGCTAGACAGCGAGCAAATCCACGGCCCGCAATAGTTGGATTGAATCGCCTGCCAACCAAATCTCAGTCGCAACAATAAAGTTGATATGGGCATTACAACAGCCAGCAGCACCAGCACAAGCGTTTCAAGCGGATTCCAGTCCCCTGGCAAAATGGATGTGACCAATGCCGATGTTCCCC
>JANRMD010000181.1:0-24538 GCA_033761895.1 Pirellulaceae bacterium
CCGCCCATACCGCCCATGCCTCCACCCATGCCACCCGGCCCTGACGGAGTATTTTGTGGAACAGCTTTTTCCAGATTGGCTTTGTTCATCGCGGCAATTCGAGAAAGCATCCTTTCGATCTTATGATGCGAAGGTTCGTCGCAGGAGATGATCAACATCGAGCCCACGTTTGAAATCGTGTAGCTACCGCCAGCCGACAACCACGAATCGGGCGAAACGGATTGTTCAATGGCGTTGATCACCGATGGCAGGTTCGAATCATTAGGCAGAACGTAAGCTAAATCGTAATAGCGAATCGCGGGGTCCTGATCAGCCGCCTCTTTCGAGGTGACTTCGATACTCCCTTCGTGAACCGCGTAGGCCATGCCCGCATCTGCATTTTCAACGCTCTTGAACAAACGTCGCAGGAACTCACGCACCGAAATGTCTTGACCTTTGACGGAGACTGGGGACTCGGGATCGATACCAGCCAGAGCAAGTTCAACGGTATCGAGCAGTATTGGCAACTCAGTGCTTTCGGAAACCTCCTCTAAGGCTTGCCGGAGAGGGGTGCCTTGGAAATCGACGGTAATCGTTTGACGGAGTTTCAAGCGCACCAGCTCGCGCATTTCGTTATCGGCTTGCTCCTCGTCGTCGGATTCAAGCCATTTAGGCGGTTCACCATCGGCGACTTTCCATTGAATCGGCTCGCGCGGTGGTTGTGGCTTGGGTGTCTCTTTGGGTGTCGCTGTTCCGCTGGAAGCAGCCACTTCGGGTGACGTATGAGTTTGCGTGGTCTGCGCACTGGTTGTTGAGTTTGCATTAGCGTCAGCTTTAGCTGCTGCACCTGCGGCCACTTCATTCGCACCTCTTGGCTCTGGGCTCCCCAACTGTGCCACGACTGTTATGGTTTCGTCCGTCGGTAGTGTCTTCATTTGGAAGCCAGTTTCATCGGACTTGGCGGTGCCCGCCGAGGGCCGATCGCCATCGCCAATCAAATTGAAAGTGACCAAGCTTCCGACCAGGAGAGTTGCTCCGGCCGAGTAGACCGTCTTGAGCGTTGATGCATTGAACATGTTCATTTCCCCGCGTACTAAAGATGAGATTGTGTCCGAATTCGGTGTGAAGTCGACATCTGCTGGGCTCGTATCTTTGGGTAGGTACGAGTCGAGAAAAGTCTCGGTCCATTGATTCGCTTCAGCCGCTTGTAGATGCTGCTGAAACCAAGTTGACGCTGCGACCAGCACTGTCAAGCTGATGCCGCGTCTAGCCAACTGGCGAAGTAACTTGTATCGTCCACGTCGAATTCGACCCTCGATGGCTGACACACTGAGCCCCGTCCGTTCTGAGATTTGTGGTGCAGAGTAACCAAGCAAGTAGTGTTCGACCAAGATCTCTCGCAAACCTGGTGGTAACTTCTCAAGCTCCTGGTCGAGTGCCTCAAGTTCCAATTTTCGCGCTAACACATTAATTGGATCTTGATCGGCTTGGTTAGGTGCAATCACTTCATCTGGACTCTGCTCAGAAACGTTAGCCAACCGCTGCTTCCGCAATCGACAAGCGGTACGATACGCAACACCATGTAACCAGGCAGCAAGCGAACGTCGATTTTGAATCTTCTTCGCCGATTTCAGCAGTACTAGAAAAGTCGCTTGGAAGGCGTCTTCGGCGCTGGAAGTATCCGCTACAGTGCACCTACAAACGCTGGCGACCATCCCGGCGTACCGCTGAATTAAGGTTTCAATCGCGGCGCGACTGCCCGATTCAACAAACAGCGTCAACAGCTCCGCATCCGATTGCATCGCCCCCTGCACAGCGGGCTCGGTGAGTCGCTGCAAGGCAGTGATTGGGTCAGTATGTGTGATTTGATCGCTCATGTTGCCATTATAGTGCCCCAAGTTCGCCGATCCGGGCGCACTTTTGGGCAATTTTTTTCGACGGTTGTTGCCGATCGCCACCATCCTAGCTTGCTACGAACGAAGGAACTCCCCATCGCCCCGGTACTCCGGGGAGAGGGGGACGGGGGTGAGGGGCGCACGGTTTGGAGCAAGCGACTTTCTCTATGGTTACTCGAGATGGTAGCACAAGCGACAACTTAAATGGGCTTAACTTGGGACTTGCCCCTCTCCCCGGTGTACCGGGGCGAGGGGAGCCACAGCGTTTTCACTTGTCGATCGAGTTGGGTGATGAGTCAGTCAGTACAGCCCCGGCACACAAAACCAAAATACTCGCCCGCAAAGTTAAATTGTGTCGCACGATTGCCCCAATCGTAGCTGCAACAATTGAGACAATTGTGCGACACTCGCGCGTGACTAACAATTACTTGGCATAGGGACTGGCTAGCGGATCGCCGATCACGATGTCTTCCCAGGCAACAAACCTTGATGCCGCGTAGAAGCTCTCTGCCAGTGTCCAACCTTGGGTGTAGCGATCGAACAGAATCGTCGGTGAAGCAATGGCGGGCAAGAAAGGTTCGTCGCAATAACCTTTAACCCCTGTGACCTTGGAGTCGATCAAGTCCGCCACCAGAGATTGGCCGCCGCTGGTGGGTAGAAAAGTTCGACCGCTGGTGGAAACAGCTGTTTCAGCAATGCCCCCAGGTGCAAACTTGATCGACTTGTAGCTCTCCGCGGAGAATTTACCATCGTTGCTGCCCCAGGATGCGTAGCCCATCAAGCCTTGCTTGTTGCCCACAAATTCCGCAGTCTGTTCCAGCTCAACGGGTTGGCCGCCGCTCTGCAATTTCGCACCCGCAGCCAAGAGGTCCGCATTCCAGTCTTTGACTCCTAAACCACTTATCATCTCCATATTGGTCTTACCATCCTTGACGGGTGATTGTGGTACTTTGGCCACATCGCTTGCCTCGGCCCCTACACTCGCATCGAGGAAAATCATGCCCGCAGGCTTCTTGCCGTCTGAAGCAATTGAGCTATCCACAAGGGCCATGGCTGCTTCGACGGTATATCCGTCCAGTCGCGTGACTAGATAGCCGCCATGCGTCGCGTGTGAGAAACGTTCTTTGGAATCGAAGTAGTTATTGACGAAGCAATTGCCCTTCCAACCCCCTTCGTCAATCACGACCTTCAATGAACTAGGACGATCAAAGTAATCTAGACCTGCGATGTAAGAATCCAAGGAAGGCTGAGTATTGTTTAGGCCAACGGGGGCGCCGGTCAATCGAATCGGTACACCCTTGGTTAGTACGATAAAGTCAATTTTCGGATCACTTGCCAGAAATGCCTTTAGCGGTTTCTCAATGGCTTCTTGGAAAGCCGCGAAGGGAAGAGTCTCATTGGCAGCGCTGACTGCTGAATCAGGACAATGCACCTGGAGAACTTTCTTGACACCGCGCTTGGCCATGTAATGCTTGACGATCTGCGTCGATGCTGGGCTATCTAGATTCTCGATAACCAGTACGCGATCGACCAGTCCATCCGATTTTGCCGAAGGCCCAGCACAGCCATTAGCGAAAATCACCGCAGCGATCAGCGTGGCAACACTGGTTCTATAAATTGTGCTATTCATCATCTTGTTGCTTTCAGTTGCAAGGCTATGTCGTGATTCAAATGGACTGCTTACAAAGAACAGAGCACGCGTGCAGTTTAGACGCCACTAAATTGTAGAGATTCCCATACAAAACGGGTCGTTCGCATCCAAAATCAAATCTGCCTCTCCATTTACGTAAGCCGAACCGGTGATGCAAGGCAAGATTCGACCATCTTCGGCTCGAGAATACGTGGCTTCGAATAGGCTACCGACGATACTTTCTTGGCGATGCGTTTGACCCGCTTCCAGTTTACCATCAGCGGCCAAGCAAGCCACTTTGGCGCTCGTTCCAGTTCCGCAGGGAGATCGATCGTAAGCGGCACCCGGACACATGACATAGTTTCTCGCGTCGGCGCGCACGACTGAGCTGGGAGGTCCGATAAGTTCAATGTGATCGATCTCACCGCCATCTTCACCCCGAATACCGTTGGCTTCGAGCGCTTCGCGCACTTCAGCGGTCAGGCGTTGCAGCTCGCTGAGTGTTCGCATCTCAACTGGCAAGCCATGATCTTGGCAGATGAAGAACCAATTGCCGCCCCAAGCAATGTCGCCATGAATCGTTTGGCCACTCTTGAGCTTGACGGGAACCGCTGCTTTATAGCGATAGCTGGGGACGTTTTGAATACGCACTCGGTTGCTACCGAGCAACTCAAATTGAACCGGGCCGACTGGCGTGTCGATCTGGTGAATTCCGGTCGTAACACGTTCCATATACTGCAGAGCGATGGCAACACCGATCGTGCCATGACCGCACATCCCCAAGCATCCCACGTTGTTGAAGAAGATGACTCCAGCCATGCTTGCTGGATTTTCAGGCGGCAACAGCAAAGCGCCCACCATTACATCCGACCCTCGCGGTTCGCACACAATCGCTTTTCGATAGTCATCGAACTTGGTTGAAAATATCTCGCGGCGCTCCGACATGGACCCGCGTCCCAAATCGATGGGACTGGCTACGACCACGCGAGTGGGTTCTCCGCCGGTGTGAGTATCGATCACTCGAATGCGTGTCATCTAGTGCTACCCGGTTAATTATGTCGTGTAAGTATGTCGTGCAAGAACTGCGAACCTTGACGAGCATAGGATAATGCTTCCAGCCGCATTCGCCGAGTGCCCGCCGTCGATTGCCAGTCGCTGTTCTGGAACCGCGGAGAGTCTAATCTAGCATTGCGGTTCAGATGCGAAGTGCGATAATCGCGGGGCCAGAGAAACTCAGCTCAAATCGTAATTTTTGGGAGCGAATCGATTGGAAATCCTGTCATCAAGCCAGCTTGAGGCTAAAACCTGCCAACCTTGTGAAGGTGGCGTCGAACCTTGTGAACTCACGCATGCTAAGCAGCAACTTGCGGCACTCGGCTCCGAATGGGAGTTAGTGGATGGTGGGAAGAAGATCAGCCGCAAGTTCAAGCTGAAAAACTTTGTCGAAGCGATGCGTTTACTCAACGCGGTTGCTGAATTGGCAGAACTTGAACAGCACCATCCCGATCTGCATCTGACCGGCTACCGCCAAGTCCGCATCGACCTGACGACTCACGCAATCGGCGGCCTAAGCGAAAATGACTTTATCGTGGCAGCCAAGATCGACACCGTCGTAAAGCAACTCGGATGAATGGATTGAAAAGAATTGCGGTCATCGGTGGTGGCATAAGTGGTCTGGCGGCGGCCTGGCAACTCTCTCGCTCGCCGAACGTCGAAGCGACATTGTTGGAAGCCAGCGATCGAGTTGGTGGCGTACTCGAAACGATCTACGATCAAGGGTATCTCATCGAACGCAGCGCCGATAACTTCGCCACGTTGATTCCGGACGCGCTTGAATTCTGCCGCGAAACTGGGTTCGAATCGCAATTGATACGCCCACAAGATAAAGATCGGCGCGCATTCGTCTTAAACCGTGGCCGTATATTGCCGATTCCACTCGGCTTCAGCCTCATGCAACCCACGCGAATCGATTCAATGTTGCTGACCGGTACGCTCTCGATGGCTGGAAAACTGCGGGTGGCCCAGGAGTTCTTCGTCCCGCGACGCGATAGTGACGAAGACGAATCACTCGAATCGTTTGCTCTCCGCCGACTGGGGCGTGAAGCCTTTGAAAGCCTCGTTGAGCCGATTGTGAGCGGTATATTCACAGCCGATCCAAAGACACTCAGCATGCAAGCGACGATGCCGCAATTCGTCGAAATGGAACGCAAACACGGTGGCTTGATTCGTGGGCATTTGAAATCCCGAAAAACGCAAGCGAAGCAAATTGCGGGTCGAGCGAGCGGCGCACGCTATGATCAATTTATGGCTCCCGCGGCGGGGATGAGCCACTGGATCCAACATCTGGTCCAGTCGCTTCCCACGGGCTGCGTGCAGTTGGGATGTGGCGTGCGTAGTGTGCAACAGTTGAGCCACGATCCAGCAGGCCCCAAATGGCGACTGGACACCGTGCGTGGACCTATGGAGTTCGACGGACTAGTACTGGGATTGCCGGCAGCGAAGACTTCGGAGTTGTTGAAAGAGGCTTGTCCAGTGTTGAGTACGCTCGTCGGTGGCATTCAGTACGCATCGAGTGCGGTCGCCGTCATGGTGGTTGATAAAGCGGACTTGAAGCGGCGTATCGATGGCTTTGGTCTGATCGTACCTCGCAAAGAAGGACGCCGCGTGCTAGCGATCAGTTACAGCAGCAACAAATACGCGGGGCGCACCCCTGAGGATCAGATACTTTTGAGGTTGTTTTTGGGCGGAGCGATGTCGCCTGAGCTGGTTGATGAATCCGATGCCCGATTGCAGGAAATGGCTGAGGATGAGTTGTGCGCGGTGCTTGGTTGGACTGGTCGCAAACCTCGCTGGCAGGGGATCGTTCGCTGGAAGAACGCGATGCCACAGTATTTTGTTGGACATGTTCAACGCGTTACAGAGATGGAACGTATGCTGGAAGCGATTCCCGGACTGCAGTTGTGCGGTGCGGCCTATCGCGGAGTTGGCATACCCCAATGCATCCGCGACGGACGCCGAGCCGCAAGAGCTCTAACGAGCTAGGCAGAGAGCGTTAGACTGATCCGACGTCTCCTAAGCGTCTGATGATGTTTGCAAATGCGTGGCGGCTTCCATGATGCGTTGCTCAGTGGCTTCTTCACGGCTGAATTCACCCGTGATCACACCCTCACACAAAACCAGAATGCGATCGCGGACCGTCAACAACTCGGGCAGCTCCGAAGAGGTCACAATAATGGAAACCCCGTCCGCGGCCAACTGCTCCATCAATTGATATAGCTCTGCTTTGGCACCAATGTCGACACCACGCGTTGGGTCATCGAGCAACAGGATGCTGGGATTGGTCAACATGCATCGACCGATGATGCACTTCTGTTGATTGCCGCCGCTCAGGCTGGTGATCATCGCTTCGGATCCGTTGGTTTTGATCGACAAGGCTTTGATCTGCGAGGCGGTTGCGTTCTGTTCACGCGACCGACTAATCACGCCCGCGGTGGCACAGCTGGGCAGCGCACAGACGGTCGTGTTTTCGCGGACGGTCATGTGAGCAAACAATCCAAGGCGTTTTCGATCTTCGGTCACCATGGCAATGCCGGCTTGCATGGCTTCCGCAGGGTGGGCAAACGTGCGCGCTTGCCCTTGCACGATCAGTTCCCCTTGAGGCGGTGGGTTGCTAGCGCCGAACAAGCACTCGAGCAATTCCGTCCGCCCTGCACCCATCAAGCCCGCAAAACCCAGGATCTCGCCGCGATGCAATTGGAAGTTGATGTCCTTCAGTCGCAAGCCGCGAGAATGGTTGGGCCAAGCCAGAGACAGCGATTTGGTTTCGAGCACAACAGGCGCATTCAGGCTTGCATCACGACGTCGCGCGGGTTCCACGTCGCGGCCCACCATCAAGTGCGCGATTGACCGCGGAGTCGCGTCGACCCGATTGACCGTCTGTACGAACTGGCCATCACGCAGCACCGTGATGCGATCAGCCAATCGAAAGACTTCGTCCATCTTGTGCGAGATATACAGAATGGTAACGCCACGCTTGCGCAATTGATCGATGACGCTGTACAATCTCGCAACTTCTGATTCCGTCAGTGCACTGGTCGGTTCGTCCATGATCAGAATTTCAGCATTCAGGGAGATTGCTTTGGCAATTTCGACGAGTTGCTGGTCGCCAATGCGCAGCGTGCTGACAAGAGCCCGGGGTGAAATGTTGGATTCAAGCTGCCGCAGCAGGTCAGCCGCTTTGCGATCCATGGCAGACTGATTGAGAACCCCCAGCGCGAATTTTTGTTCACGACCAAGAAAGATGTTTGCGGCGACACTAAGTTGTTCGACTAGGTTTAGCTCTTGGTGAATGATGCTGACCCCGGCGTCTTCGGCATCACGCGTGCTTTGAAAGCGAACGGGGTGCCCATGTAAGGCGATTTCACCGTCATATTCGCTGTACACGCCGGAGAGAATCTTCATCAGCGTGCTCTTCCCAGCGCCGTTCTCACCCATCACCGCGTGCAACTCGCCTGGTTGAACATCAAAGCTGACATTTTGCAACGCGCGCACCGCATTGAACTGCTTGCCGATGGAACGGATGGAGATCACCGGAGCTGCGGATTGACTTACAGAAGGAATTGGATTTTGACTCATGGCGAGATGCTTAGTTATGTTTTTTGCAGCGTCACACGGCTTTTCGCACGCAGCTCAATGAAACCACGGACGATTAAGATCACGCCCACTAGCGATCCAAAGACGATTGCATGAGCAGAGCCGAACCAAGGCTTGTCGCGGAAAAAGAGCATGAACGAGACGCCAGTCAGAACGCTCAACACTGGAATGCTTGCCCAGCCGATCGGTGTCGCAAAGAACTTCTGCGCTCTGGCCGTGCCCGCTCTTTGACTGAAGGTCACAGCCATCACGACCACGATACCTACGATCATCCCTTCGTACACATCAGCACCAGAGCCAACGATCTTATTGACCGCATCAATGACGGTTCGCAAAAACAAACAGCCAAGGATGGTGCCAGGTATTGTTCCGATACCACCTTGCAATGAACAACCACCAATGACCGACGCCGCGATAGCGTTGAGTTCATAACCGCGAGCTAAAATGTCGGGCTTGGCTGAACCGGTGTCCGCAAAGTAAACGATGCCAACCATCGAGGCAGTCACCGATCCAATCACATAAGCCAGCCACTTCAAGCGATCGGTGCGGATACCGCTCAGTCGCGCCGCCTGTTCATTACCACCCATCGCATGCAGGTGGCGGCCAATCACCGTCCAGCTCATCAAGAACCAAATCGAGAAGGCCAATACCAGAAACACGATCGAGACGGTGGTGACATCTTTCAATGCGTCACGCAATGCGAGATCGGGGAAATCGATCTGCGACTTGTTGTTGGTCATCGCCAGCGTTAGACCGCGACTGAAGCTCCGTAAACCAACCAGCGTAGCGAGAGTGGCAATAAATGGCGGCAAGCCTACGCAGGTAATCAACCACGCATGCAGCGTCCCAACCATCGCTCCGGAAAGTAGAGTGCCGATGAAGGCAACCACCACGGCCCAAGTTGCCAAATGCCCCGCGCGAAAACCCTCGGGGTCGAGCGCGATCAGCAATGAACCAAAAACAGTGGCACTCATCGCGATCACCGAACCGCTGGAAAGATCAATACCACCCGAGATGATGATGACAGCCGCACCCAGTGCGAAGAAACCAAGCAAAACTGAGTTGCGTATGATCAGCTCAGCTGAGTTGCCTGGATTATTGAAGTAGGTGTGACCAGGGTCAGCGATCACTGTGACGATAACGACTGCCAACCAAGCCAAGATGAGCTTGAATTCGACCGATGACCAGAGCTTAGCGAAAAAAGCTTGCGGAGACATTGTTCTTCAAATCCTCGCCCCAAGCTTGACGGATTGGGCGCGCGCTATGGAAAAGACTGGCCCCTCACCCGGAAGCCCTCAGCCCGATTGCGGGAGAAGGCGGACAAATCGATAGCGATGGAGCGGAGAAAAGACAGCAGATGACTAAGAACTGGTGAGGTTGTACTTCTTCAACCACGCCTGGAACTCAGTGAACGACAGGAACTCAACACCCTTGCCAAAACTGCTGAACATTTCGGCTTTCAGCGGTGAACCGGAATCGGGTGCGACAACTTTCAAGCCTGTGTCGAGGATATCACCTCCAGGCTCGCCCATTTTTGGAAACATCTCTTTGACGGTCTTCTCGTCTTTGGTCAATTTCGCAAAGCAATAACGCACGGATTCGTATCCCATGCCAAACGGATTCTGGACAACCATGGCATCGATCATACCGTCGCCCATTTGCGTAATGGCCAATTGCTCAGCATCAAACGTCACAATCGTAAACTTCTTCCGAGCATCACGTTCTTTAACAATATCGACGATCGCAGGTGCATTGTAGGACCAGATGCCAACGAGCACCGACAGGTTCGGATTTTGATCAATGCTCTGACGCACATTATCTCGAGCTCGGGTACGATCTACGTCGTCGGTACGTCGCGCGATTTGTTTGAATTTTTCGCCAGCCGCAGCTGTAAAGCCATCCATCCGCTGGATCGCATTCAACTGGCTATCGAGGCCAACGAATTGCACATACTCACCACCCTCAGGCTTGAGATTTTTCGCAGCGGTACCAAGCACCTTACCGCCAGTCACGTTATCCGTGCCGACATAGAACTCGCGAATTGAACGAAACTTTTCATCGAGGTCACTGTCGAAGCAGCCGATGATAATGCCCTTCGACTTCAGGTCCTTAAGTTCATCGGCAACGGCTGGGTTTGAGGCGGAGGTTGGGGAAATGATGACCGCCGCAATGTCGCTCTGAGTCCCGTACTGGCGGAGCTTTTCGATCTGACCTTGGTCGGTGCCATCATTCGTATCCATGCTGGCGGTGAATCCAGCGTCTGCCAATTTCAAATCCACTACGGCCTTTTCGATCCCAGCCCGCGCCGCATCCCAGAACGGCGAGTCGGTGTTATTTAACAGCACGATCCGCTTGGTGGCGCTCGATGCGTTGTTGGCACTTGTGCCGGCGCTGGCGTTGCCGACCGTTTCTGTTCCGCCTTTCTCAGGTTCACAGCCGGTGAAGGTTAGCGATCCGAGGACCACGCAGAGTAAGGCAAATGACTTTCGTAACATGACAGTACCCAGATATTCAGAGAGGATTGGATAGAGACTTTATTTTGGTGGGAAACGCTTCTTCCTAGCGAGTGCAGCCCGCCCTCGCCTACCGTAGACTTGTCACTGTCTGCCATCAGTGCACCAGTGTTCGGAACAATTGTGTGCCGCGTATCCAGCGCACAGAGGTGCGAGCCACATGCGTCATGCGACTGCCTTAAGAACTCAAGGAAGCCTAGCGACTGCATTATCGTAATCGATAACGCGGTTGATTCTGCGATATGGGACGTACATATCGCAGAATTTTTGCTTTGTAGATTCTATTCGGCGCTCACGCAACTTTATTCGTCGAGGCCGGTGGGTGAAATCTCCCACTTGACGGCGAGACGATTCTCGATGGTCTCGTACAGTCCGGTGTAGATCTGCTGGCCAGTCATCAAACCAACTCGGCGAGCCGCCATCTTGTTCGGGTCGGCTGCGAAGCGAGCTTCCAGTTCCGATGTAGTTGGAGTTACTTCAGCCACGCGATACACGTAGTAAATGTTCTGCCCTTGGTTGGGAGCCACACCGGCGTTGCCAACGGGGGTCGTGAATACCTTTTGCATAAATTCTTGCCCAACGGTATCCAACGTTGGAACGTTCGATATTCTCGGAGTTTCACCGAAACCGGAGAGCCAAGTGAAGGGATCCGTTGTGACCAACAGGGACTGTTGTGTCACGTTCAATGCCTCTTTCCAAGGTTCTTCAGCGCCTTTGACTTTCTTGGCGATCTTCGCGGCTTCATCCGACGCTATCTGTATTGCCTTTTTCTTCTTACCAGCGGCAATGACTTCTTCGCTAACTTCTGCAAGATCCGGATCATAAGCTTGCTGATCATCGACTTTCCAGAAGATGTATTGGCGGAAATCTGGAGTGCGTTGCTCGAGCATTGCCATTTGGTCAAAGAACAGACTTTGTGCTGGTGTGAACAGTCCATAGTTCGGGTTGTTCATCCCGTAGTTTGGCATCGGGATTTGACCCATGCCCTGTTCTTGCAAGCTCATGGTGCTCTTGCCGATTTCAGTTGTGTATAGCTTGGACCGATCAACCATACCGGTTTCACCATACTTGAGCCCAGCCTCAACTACTTTACGCAAGTCAGGTCGCGTGGCCTTAGTTTCAGGCTGTAGGCCTTCTTTAAGCAAAGCAGCTTGTTGCCGATAGGCTTGCGAGTACTTCAGCATCTGATCGTTAGCGCTGGTGAGTTCCTTTTGTAAGGCATCAATCACAGCGGTACGTGCCAAGCTCTCGAGCAATTCTTCGCGAGCTTCTTCAAAAGTCTTGTTGCGTTTTTCAGGTTTGGTTTCAGTACCAGGGGCAGCCGCACCATCCGCAGGTTTGGCTTCCGTGGCAGGTGCACTTGGAGTTTCTGCTCCAGGTGCAGCTGGCTGAACCACAACTGGCGGTAGTCCAGCCGGATCTTGAGTCGCTGGCTCCTGCGTTGCCGGAGTAGCGGCCGGTGTTTCTGCTGCTGGGGCTGGAGCAGGAACTGCCGGAGCTGGCTCCTGGGCTGGCTCCTGGGCGGCTGGAGTTGCAGCTGCTGGAGTTTCAGTAGCTGGAGCAGTAGGTTCGGCTGGCTTGGGTTCATCTTGGGCCGAAACTAAACGAATCTTGACGCCCGATTTGGTCGAGCTTTGTTGCTTAGGATCGGGAGTGGCAACAGGCGCGTCACCTGCGGGCGCTGGAGGCTCTGTGGCAGGTGCTTCAGTCGCTGGCTTTTCCGCGGCTGGCTTTTCAGTAGCAGGTGTCTCCGGTGCAGGAGTTGGCGGTGCCGGAGTTGATGCTGGATCTGTTGCCGGAGGAGTCGCGGGCGACTCAGCCGCTGGAGGTGTTGTGGCTGGTGGTATTGTCGCTGCTGGGTCGGTAGGGGTGGCTGCCGGAGTTTCTGAAGCCGGTGCATCGGACGGTGTCTTGGGCTTGTCCAGCAGCGGATCGAACTTGAGCTGCCCCAAACTAATCAGCTTGTCGTATTCAGCCTTCAGTTGTTCCTCGGTGACCTTGGCCTTTTCTTTGGCAATCCAATCGCTGAAGTTGCCTTCAACGTATTCAAAATTGGCTTTGTAGTCGCGCATAAAACCAGGTTCGGGGAACACGGGCGACGGAATGCGGTTCTTGCCCTTTTCATAGATGGCTAGAATCTCGGCCTCGGTTGGTTCGCCGGTCACCGACTTTACAAAATCACTGACCAAAACTGGGTAGGCTTCCACTTTTGCGCTTTGGTTCAGCTTTAGGAAGTCGCTCCACATGTCTCCTGGAGTTTGCGTCAAGCGAACTCGTTGATAGTCATCCGGTTTGAAATCGTTGCTCCAGCCGCGAAGCGCCATTTGGCGGGCAACGATAGCACCCAATTCCAGCTTGATCATCTCGCGGAGATCGAACTCGGTTACTTGATTGTCGGTGCTCTCGCGTAGCAGCTCTGTTAAACGCTGGGGTGAAACACACTTGTCGCAGAATGCAACCAGAAACTGATCAGCGGCATCGTCATCGAACTCAATGCCATTGGATTTGGCGAAATCAGCCAACATCCGAGTTTCGATCACTGCCAAACTACTCGATTGGACATTGACACCCAGATCGATGATTTGTTTCGATTCAGCCGAAAATGCAAACTCAGGAATTTGTGGTTGGCCGCCTGCTTCGAGTACTTCGCGTGAGAGCGCAGAGAGGAAGCGAATGAACTTGTAGTGATGTTGCCGACTCCGTTCGAGCTCACTCATCGTGATGCGGCCGCCCTTCCAACGCACAACGACTTGGTCGCCGATGCTGTTGTAGTTTTGCATCGCGCCCTGCATAAAGTCGATGGCCGGTGCGACCACAAACGCCATGATGGCAAGTAGAACAAGACCCGCCATCCAATAGGTGCGGTGTTTTCGAAATGTTGCTAAAGGGCTCGACATCCTGCTTTTCCTAAAGTCTATGCGCTTTTATTTTTTCTGAAGCCGATTACCGTGATCGCGTCCACAAACCGGCGATTTTAGGGGGTAATTTGCTATGCACAAGAACACGTGCGGACAAGATACCATGCTTGACCGTTCTTGCGGAGTCTAATTCTGGCTCGTATGGTTAATCGCAATCGAGATTGAAAATTAGTCAAAGTTCGAGTCTAACCGTAGGCTGCTGAATGGGGGGATTCCTCCCCGCCTGAATGGCTCTTTCGGTCAGATCCGCTTCTCGTTAAGTTTCATGTGGTTCGGAACGGAATGGTTTATCAGCTAGGGGTGAATGGCCCCCAGCTACGATGGTCAACGCTTCACTAGGTCGATTCATGAGCAAAGACAAGTCATTGGTGATCGTCGAATCCCCTGCCAAAGCCAGGACGATTTCGAAGCTTTTGGGCAAAGACTTCACCGTTGAGGCGAGTATTGGCCACATCCGCGACCTGCCCCAAGGGGCGAAAGAGCTGCCCGAGAAGTACAAAACGGAGAAGTGGGCTTACCTAGGCGTTAACGTGGAGGAGGATTTCCAGCCCATTTACGTTGTTCCAGCCGACAAGAAAAAGCACGTCACCAAGCTCAAAGCTTTGCTCAAGGAAGCCAAAGACCTCTATCTGGCGACGGACGAAGACCGCGAAGGAGAAGCGATTTCGTGGCATTTGCATGAAGTTTTGGCGCCCAAAGTGCCCGTTCATCGCCTAGTTTTTCACGAAATCACCAAGGAAGCCATCCAAAAAGCGCTGAAAAACACCCGCCAAATCGACCAAGGACTCGTTAAAGCCCAGGAGACTCGCCGAGTTCTCGACCGCCTGTTCGGGTTCGATGTTTCCCAGCTTTTATGGAAAAAGGTCGGCCCTAAGCTTTCGGCGGGCCGGGTCCAAAGCGTGGCTGTGCGACTGATTGTTGACCGCGAACACGAGCGGATGGCTTTTCACTCGGCGACTTACGCGGATTTGCTGGCGACTCTGGCTACAGATTCGAAACAAGCCTTCAACGCCGCCATGATCAGTTACAACGGCAAGCGTTTACCATCGGGCAAAGACTTTGATGCAGCGACGGGCAAGATCAAAGATGCTTCGTTGCTGTTGATGGACGAAAAAGCAGCGAAGGATCTCGCCGACCGGTTGCGAACTGCGAAATTCACCGTTAGGTCGCTCGAGGTCAAACCGTTTTCGGAAAAGCCCAAGCCTCCCTTCACAACTAGTACTTTGCAACAAGAAGCCAACCGCAAGCTGGGCTTCACCGCCAAACGCACGATGCAAATCGCGCAGAACTTGTATGAGAACGGTCACATTACTTATATGCGTACCGACTCAACAACGTTGTCGAACGAAGCGATCACTGCCGCGCGAAACTTGGTGGAGCTCCAATACGGCAAAGAATTCTTGCATCCAACGGAACGGACCTACGCGACCAAAGTCAAGAATGCTCAGGAGGCTCACGAAGCGATCCGTCCTGCCGGCAATACTTTCGAGTTGCCCGAAAAGCTCAAAGGCACATTGACCGACGAACAGTTTCGTTTGTTCGATCTGATCTGGAAACGCACGGTTGCTTGCCAGATGGCCGACGCGCGAAAGAAACGCGCCACGGTTACTGTGGAAGCCGAAGGAGCAGTCTTCCAAGCCTCAGGCACATCGATTGAATTCGAAGGTTTTCTGCGAGCTTACGTCGAAGGTAGTGATGACTGGGAAGCCGAATTGGCCGAACAGGAAGTGCTGCTGCCAGAGATGAAGATTGATCAATTGCTCGACTGCAAAGCGCTCGAAGCCAAATTGCACACCACCCAGCCTCCTGCTCGCTACACCGAAGCATCGCTGACTAGGACTTTGGAAGAACGTGGCATTGGTCGCCCGAGTACGTTTGCGTCGATCATCGATACGATTCAAAGTCGGGATTATGTTTTCAAAAAAGGACAAGCCCTTGTCCCTAGCTGGACCGCTTTCTCCGTGATTCGGTTGCTCGTCGATCACCTCGGAGCTCTCGTCGACTATGACTTCACAGCTCAAATGGAAGATTTTCTCGACCAAATCAGCCGCAACGAGCAGGACTTCAAGGAGTACCTGCACGAGTTCTACTACGGCGATGAAAAGTTGCAGAAAGATGAAGCCTTGCCCGGCAAACGTATGGGGCTGAAGCCACTGTTGGAAGCCAAAGTGGCCGAAATCGACCCGCGATTGGCCGGCCGCTTCTCACTCGGAGTCCCGGAAGAAGGCGAGTTTCGCGAAGAAGCGTTTGTGCGCGTTGGCCGCTTCGGACCGTTCATCGAACAAGGTGAACGCCGAGCAAGTATTCCGGACATGATGCCACCCGACGAAATCAACTTGAGCAAAGCTATGGAGTTGCTCGATGGTGCCGCTGTTGGTGACGAACCGCTGGGACACTGTCCGGAAACTGGCAAACCGATTTACCTGAAGACCGGCCGCTTCGGTTCGTATGTTCAGATGGGCCACAAAGACGATGAAGAGAAACCCAAGAACGCTTCGTTGATGAAAGGCATGGAGCTGTCCGACGTGACGCTCGACATTGCTTTAAAGCTGCTTTCACTGCCACGCACCTTAGGTGAACACGCGGAACTGAAGGAGCCGATCGTGGCCAGCAACGGGCGCTTCGGTCCCTATATCAAGTGCGGCAGCGAGACCCGTTCACTGCCGGCAGGGATGTCTCCGATCGATGTTACCTTTGAAGAAGCCGTTGCCCTCCTGGCACAACCGAAAACGGGTGGTCGCGGTCGGGCTGCCAAGAAAGAACCACTCAAGGTCTTTGACGTGTCGCCTGTGACCAAGAACCCAGTGCAACTTTTGCAAGGCAGTTATGGTCCTTACGTCACCGACGGCGAGACCAATGCCAGCCTGCCACGCGACTCAAAGCCCGAAGAGTTGACCTTTGAAGCAGCGCTCGATCTATTGGCTGTGAGAGCCGCCATGGGCGGAAGCAAGAAAAAGAAATCGCCACGCAAAGCTGCCGCAAAGAAAGCTCCAGCGAAGAAAGCTGCAACCGAGAAAAAAGTTTCAGCTAAGAAAACAGCCACCAAAAAAGCGGCCACTAAGAAAACGGCTACCAAGAAAGCCGCTTCGAAAAAGGCCGCGCAAGAATCGACCGAGTAAGACTAGCGTTGATGCTCGTCGCCAACCAATGCTCTTGGGTCGAACCGAATTCAGTTAAGGGAAAGTCGCTCATGGCTAATCACGGCATCTACGTTCCGCAGCCCAAGCAGGCGCAGGCGTCTTCCGACATTCTCTCGGTCATTCGTGATCGCTGGAGCCCTTACGTTTTCGACGGCCAGCCCGTCCCAGCAGCTCATTTGGACCAATGCTTGGTTGCCGCCAGTTGGGCCGCCTCCAGTTACAACGAACAACCTTGGTACTTCCTCGTTGCACACCGCGAAGATGCGGCGGAATTCAATCGCATGCTGGGTTGTCTGCTGGATGCCAATCAAGGCTGGGCAAAGTTTGCCGGAGCACTGCTACTAACGGTTAGCCAAGATACGTTTTCTCGTAACGGCTCACCGAATCGAGTTAGCCAGTATGACCTCGGGCAAGCGGCCGCTCACTTCGCTTTGCAAGCCACGGCTCTTGGATTAGGGGTCCATCAGATGGCTGGTATCCACATTGGCAAAATTCGGGCGGAGTATCAGATCCCAGATGGGTTCTCGCCGCAAACCGCTATCGCAGTGGGCTATGCCGCCAAGCAACCCACTGCTGGCCAAGAAGAACTGGTCAGCCGCGATAACTCTCCACGTCAACGCAAGCCGCTCTCCCAATTCGTCTTCAAGGGCGGCTGGGGTAAATCCTAAGTTGGAAGGTTGCTGCGCTAATCTGCCGTGATCGAGGCTATTTTTTTACTGTCCGAATGAACGACACGATCGCAGACTCTTCGTTTGCGTCCTTCAGCATAAATCCAGCAATCGCTCCATCCTGATTGATAGCCAATGCTGAACTATCCACAGTCGACTTGAACAGCTTGAGTGGTTCGACAACGCCGTTACGCCAAATGAAGGCTTGTGGTCCGCCTTCACCGCCATGCGGATCGTCGCTCATGCCCACAACGGTACCGGCATTGTTGATGCCATAGGCAACGTTAGTCTCATCCCCTGGCAGTAATTCAATCAGCTCAATCTTGCCGCTTGGATCAATCACACAGGCGCGTCCAGCCATCTTACCGGTTGTGACCCCAACGATCGTTCCCTGATCGTTCATGTCCTTGAGCTTAGGCTGTTCGTCGCTCAACTTCTTGCGTTGCCATTCACCCGCTTCAGAGCATTCCCAAACATACAAAGAACTGTCAAACATAAACTCTTCGAGTTGTTCTTCAGTAATACATGCCACAATCCGTTTGCCATTGGGACTGATGATCACCTGCCCACTCTGCAAGTAAGGGTTGTTTGGAATAATCGAGGATAACTCCTTAGGCACATAGGTCTTCGAATCTTCTTTCCATTCCCAAACACAGGGACGCATCCGAGCCGGCGTGTGGCCTGTCGAGTAGCCCGTGATGCGTTTGCCATCTGCGCTGACGTCCTGACCATGACTGCCGATATCGGTTGGCAGTGGTTCGAGCAGGGACATTTCATCGGTCTTGCTGTTCCAAACGAAGCCTCGCAAACTTCCATTTGCGTTGCCAGCAGGCCGACTGACGTAACCCACCACCAGCCCGGTATCGCTAAGCGCTTGCGGCTCAAGGTTCGTAAAGCCCTTGGGTGGATTCAATTGCACATCGGTATCGGTGCTGCGGAAGTAGGTCTTCAGACCGATTGCCGGACCTTCCATGACTTCACGTGCACCCACCACTTCACACTTCGCGTTGATCGCAATGGCTTGGCTGAACGTCTTCGAATTGTCGATCATTTTCAATTCATATTCGTCCGCCGCGCGGATTCCGCTGAACGTGCAGAGGCAAAGTAGCAATATCAGCGCACTTGGGACGCAACCGAATATTAGACGCAAAAACATGGAAATCAGCTCCAAAATTGTCAGCCATTAACGCTGGCGGTTCGTAAATTTGCTCGAAAAACCGACCGTTCTCGCTCAACGCCACCAATCTTCACTGATAATAGGTCCTTTGCCATCCGCGTGCCACCGTACATGCTTCCCATGCCCTGCATTTGTTGTAGAGCCGCACAGCACTTGCAGCCCCTTCTATCCCTCCCCAGTGCGAAAATATGGCAGTTTTTTTGCCCCTATGGAACCAAGCCCCGATGCACGTATTGATTAAAGTCAGGGTTCTATGGTAACCTGATGCTTTGCATAATTCGGCGAAAGCTGAATCGGATACAATTTCAACCAAATTACGTCGTATGCTGGAGAAGATCTCGTGGGAGTGAAGAAGACGGGCAAGGGTAGAAGAAAGATCGGTCGCAAGAAACGCCGTATGCGCGCACGCATCCGCCATCGCAAGAAATAATCTGCCTTAAGCGTGGTTGGCTAGCGTTCTCAAACGCTCGTTAGCCTCGTACCATGGCGATTGTCTACCAATTCACTCGACCGCGGCAGGCCAAAAGCCTGCCTGGTTTCGTTTGTAGACAGAACGGACTCTACTCTAGCGGGCGTTTGAACAAGTAATCCAAAGCGTAAGTAATTTAGATGTTGCGAGCTTCGTTGTTGTGAACTTGGTTGTTGTGACGTTAGGGCTTTCGCGACCCGAAGCGTTAGCGAGGGACCGAGTTAAGGCGTCAACTTGACGATGCAGAATGGTCCCTCGCTAAAGCTTCGGGTTATGAAAAACCAAGCAAAACGTGATCCGGATCGCTACAAAGCAGCCACTCGTGCAACATCAAAACTAACGCCTCGGGTTATGAAAAACCAACACTTCTGGTTACTGTTAGAGCTCTTGTTTTTCAGTTCGACTTTTTCAGCGCAGCCCGCGCGGCGTATTGATAATCTCGGCCGTCCTTCACCTTTCGTTATCGGAGTCGCCAAGTGACCAATTCTTCCACATCTAAGCTGCTGTTGCTCGTGGGTTCATTATCGTTGCTGCTTGCGACGGGCGACACTGGATTGACCCGGGCGGAGGACTGGCCGCAGTGGCGTGGTCCAAGTCGCGACGGTGTCTGGCATGTTGAAGGTCTAGTGAAGGAACTACCCGAGGGACAGATTCCATTGGTTTGGTCCAAAGAGATTGGATCGGGTTACTCAGGCCCCACAGTCGCCAAAGGCAAAGTCTATGTGATGGACCGCACCGAAACCGATGAGCGGGTTATCTGCCTCGATTCGGCTACCGGAGCCGAAGTGTGGGTCCATTCGTATCCAGCCGAGTACACCGTTAGCTACAAAGCTGGTCCGCGCGCGAGTGTGACGATCGACAACGACAGGGCATACGCAGTCGGATCGATGGGCTACTTTCACTGCTTCAATGCAGCCACCGGTGAAGTTGTGTGGAAGCGCGATCTCAACAAGGAATACGATATCCAGATGCCAATTTGGGGCATCGCTGCCTCTCCGCTGATCTACAAGCAGACCGTGATCCTGCAAGTCTCTGGAGCGAACGGCGCTTGCATGGTCGCATTCAACTTGGCCGATGGTAAAGAAGTCTGGCGATCGCTGAACGAACGCGCCGGCTATTCTTCGCCCGTGGTAATTCAGCAAGCGGGCCTGGACGTATTGGTATGTTGGACCGGTGAAAGCCTTTCTGGGCTCGATCCCAACACCGGCAAAGTTCATTGGGCACACCCCATGCTGCCGCGCAACATGCCGATCGGAATTGCGACACCTTGTGTAGACAATGAGCGCGTGTTTGTCTCAAGCTTCTACGACGGCTCGCTGATGATTCGCACCCCGAAAGACAAGTTGACTTCATCCGTCATTTGGCGAGCGATCGGTACCGACGAACAGAAGACGGTCGCGTTGCACTCAATGATTGGTACACCGATCTTGGATGGAGCGTACGTTTATGGCGTGGATAGTTATGGCGAGTTCCGATGCTTGAATGCCGATACCGGCGAACGGATCTGGGAGGACCTCAAGGCGGTTCCCAAAGCTCGTTGGTCAACGATCCACATGGTAAAGCAAGCCAACACGGACAACGTCTGGATGTTCAACGAACGCGGCGAACTGCTGATCGCCAACCTGTCCCCCTCCGGCTTGAAGATCCTTGACCGATGCCAGTTGATCGAGCCCACGAAAGCGCAGTTGCCGCAGCGTGGTGGAGTTTGTTGGTCGCATCCCGCTTTCGCTGAGAAGAGCATTTTTATTCGCAACGACAATCGTATCGTCCGCGCGTCATTGGCTCAGCCAACAAACTAGTGTTTTGTCCAGATTAGATTTTTGGGTTGATCGCACTCGAGTCCTATTTACCACACGGCGTTAGCCGCGGTTTTCACATTGCGGAAACCGGTGCTAACGCACATCGGTTAATGTGCCGAACCCCAAACACAATCAACTCCCAAAATTAAAACTGGACAAAGCACTACCGGAGCGTCAAACTTAAATATTAGGATTAGCCGCAGTGCGCTAGCACCGGTTGCCGCGGCGAAAACCGGACGCTAGCGCGTTCCGGCTGATGTTCCAAACCCTAAAATTAAGCTGTGACAATCCACTAGTCTTTGCGTAAGTCTGTTGCATTCTTCAGGGCACTGGTATGGTTTGGCACGAAGCAGGCAAGATTGGTGACTGGAGTCTTGGTCAAGGCCGTGAGTTACTCATCGCTGGCCGCGTGGTAGCTATATTTCGGACTGATGAGCAGCAATTTTTTGCGATCGACGGCATGTGTGCGCATCAAGGCGGCCCAATCGCTCAGGGCAAATTGGACCGCAACTGCATCACCTGCCCTTGGCATGGCTGGCAGTACAACATCGCTGATGGCGTAAATCTGCTTACGCAAAAGAAGATGCTGGACTGCTTTCCAGTTGAGATCCGAGACGATGTGGTCTGGATAGGCATCGAGTGAACTATTGAGCTCGATCCGATGGACTTGGCTCTTGATTCGGATCGATCAAACGCACGTAGCGGCTATCCCGAATCGCATCCAGTTTCTTTGCGACCATCAGGGCTTCACCGGAAGCGTTCAATTCAAATTGACCATCGCCGCGATCCACTAAATAGCGCAGCGCACCTGAGACATTCCGTTCCGAGGTGACCAATTGCTTTGTGGGCGCATCCTGCAAATCAATTCCAATCTTGCTGTCGATCCAATTTCCGACAATGACATTTCCCTTCGGTAGCTCAGGGGAATCCTCCAGGGCGTTGGCCAACTCTGGATAACGTTCGGCGAACACTTCGTTGGCTATAGCTTCGCGGCAAAGCCGCTGGTAGCTCGATTCGGTATCAGCGAAGAAGCCACTGCCCCATGTCGTACCGCGAGCATCGGCTTGAATGGCCGCCAAGCAATCAACCACGATATTGTTTTCGATCACATTGTCTCGACCACCACCAACCGCGATACCTCGCGGCATGTTCTGCAACACGTTGCTCGTTACGGTCGTGCCACTGGCGAAGTCATCAAGATAGATGCCAATGACGCCCGTTCGACCTTCTTGACCAAGGTGGTGAATGTGATTCTCAACGATACGATTCCCGCGGAAGGTTGGATTGCCTCCGATGTAAACCGCTCCGACGTCATCGGTTTCTAGACAGACATAGGAGATGTCGTTGTTTACAATCAAATGATCATTGCCTTCCAGGATGATCGCTGCATGTGGCCCATGGTGAATGGTGTTGCCTTTGACTTCGATACCCACACCGATCAAGTTGATCGCTGGGCGATAGGCAAGATGCGAATGACTGAAGTGATGAATAAGGTTGCCAAAAATCTGGTGATTACAAGCCGCTAAAGTGCTCCGTTCTCCAGCTTCGATGCGAATTCCGCCAGCTCCGGCGTCATGCAAGTTGCAATCGGTTACGGAGTGAGAGTCGCCGTGATAGATGTGCACGCAAGTGTTTCCAACGTGGCGAATCTCGCAGTCTTTCAGGGCAAGACGCTCGCCACCAGCTACTTCGACGCCGCAGTTCCGCGCGCCTTCAATGCTGAAGCCTTCGAAGTTCAAATGGGAGACACCATAAAAGGAAATCGGGCACTCCAGATGCGACACGAAGGCCGAACCGGGTGGCTGTGTTTGGCTGTAGACGTACGCCTGCTTTGATTCGCAATCGAAGAAGCACTCACCTTCAAGGTCCAATTGCGATGGCACGTTCTCAATTCGGAATCTAGCATCCGCCTTGACCTCGAATGGTTGGCTGTCGCAGAATCGGAAGTTGGTCTTTGAACCGACGGAGGCAAATTCAATGCGGTGGCAAGCGTCTTCCCAATCGCTCGTCCAGAATCCGTGCGCCCACACATGCGGACCGTTCGGAAAGTTGGAGGGACCTAATACATTGGTTTCAACGGACCAACTGTTCTTGTCTAGTCCGACATCGGTAGCCTTCGCCCAACCCTGGTTAGGCCATCTTGCCAGCGTTTGCGTGCGACCATCGACCACTAGGTGCAGTGGCTCTGCGTCCATTTCGCGGTGCAAGTCGCGTGTTCGCGATGCAAAACTAGTCTCATGCAGGCAGGGAATATCCAAACTCGATAGATCAATACGCCATACATGCTGTTTGTCTGGAAATGCAAATTCGCAAGGCTCGTCGGCGACTGCAAAGAACTGATTGATGGTAATGCCACCACGCAACACCGTCGGCTCGGCGGATGCGGCGCGATAGGTGACTGGAAATTCACTCGAACCGCCATCGGCTTCACTGAACTCGAGTGGCGCAGTCAGTTCGTAGAGACCACTGCGAACAGTGACCGTGATCTCTTGCGGCTGATAATCGGCTTCCTTGCGAATCGCCGCAATCCGATTTCTTGCACCCTCAAGCGTTGCCAATGGAGAGCTCTCCGAGCCCGAGTTATTGTCACTGCCATCGGTCGCAACGAACAAGTTGATCTGGGCGTGCAAGCCGCCGAGCGGCAGACAGCAGAGTAAAGCAAACGTACTTAAGCTGGAGACGGACAGTAAACGAGACATGACCATTGGCGAGACTCTTGATGCAGAATTCGTGGATACTCCTTTCCCTTGTTCCGATGCCCCAGACCAGAACAATGACCGAATTAGCCCTCGCGCAGTGCCTTTTTCGCCCCACTCAATTGCTATGTTTCCGAAACGCAACGTACTGTTGCATTTGGTCAACAAATATCCGGCCTTCCAGATTGCAAAACCAAGGTTAACTTAGCTTTCCAATTGCGAATGCGGCGAAAAAACACCTGCTTTTGCCTGAATTTCTTGGGCTCGTCGCTTCTCCAGGCCGCAGCCAGTCGTCACACTGAAGGGGGCGCTGCAAACCCGGTATGCACTTTGCATCCAGGGTCCTCGCATCTTCAGTAGTTCCGATTCGCACTGACAAAGGGGCAGGTCAATGTTCAACGCAAAGAAATCCATGCAGTTCGGTTTGGCGATTACGATGCTCGTCCTAGGAGCCGCCGTTGAGTTCACAAGCCCAGCTGTGTTTTCAAGACAATCGTCGGTTGACTCCGTAGAAGTCGCTTCGCGTTATCACTTACGCAACCGTACCCCCAACTTCTTCGGCCGTTCGAAAACCTCTACATCTGCCCCAGCAACAACTCGAACAACCCAAACGCCGGTTCGGCGAGGCTGAGTGGCTCTGTCCCTATTGGATTTTCGGGCTGAGCGACTGCGATTACTTCGATCCCATAACGTAGCTGAAGTCGTCAAGGCTTGTTGAGCATTGCGAGACGGGCAGTGTGAGCCGACGGCGCTAGCCGCGGGTGACCGAAGGAGCAGTTATTCATTACCGATAATCCTGCCAATGCAAATTAGCTTCTAGTTCAACTTGTATTGGAGCGAGCCAAATCCATGCACGCTCCAAACTTCGAGACCCGCGGCTAGTTTGCTATTGTCTTATGTGTGGGGACGCAAAAAAAAGAGGATGCCTCGAAACTGGTGTTTTCCTTTCGGAACCAGGACGTTGGAGGTCATCCCCATGGTTACTAGAAGAGCATACAGTC
>JANRMD010000182.1:0-4558 GCA_033761895.1 Pirellulaceae bacterium
GCTGTCGGCTCACACCGACCGTGGCGCAATAATCAACCGTACCGCGTTAGCGGCGGTTACCGGAGCTAACCCAACTTCGAGTTGGGGAAGTTGGGCTAACGCCCATCGGTTTATGCAGTTAGCTAATCAGTCATCGCTCCACCTAGCAAGCTAGGGTGGTGGCGATCGGCGAGAAGTGTTGTGCTTTACGTGCGTTTCAAAACGCCGCTTCTTATGTCCAGATGATCGATTGAATCTCTTCGAGTGAAGTTATGCCATCGCGAACTTTGGAAAGTCCATCACACATGAGGCTGGGCACACCGGAGCGTCTTAGTTCGTTGCGAAGAACCAATTCAGATTGATGTGACGAGATGCAATCTAACAAGCCATCTGAGAACTGTACGGTCTCGAAGACTCCGCAGCGACCGAAATACCCCGAGTTTTGACACTGTTCGCAACCAACTTTGTAAAATACCTGCTCGGGTACCGGCATCCCATTGAGCGAGAACTGTTCCGCTTCATGAGGCAGTGGCGCACGGGACGCTCGACAACTGCGACACAATCGGCGTACGAGTCTTTGGTTAATCACGCCCGCCAAGTTCCCGATAAGGGATCGGTCGTCCACCGACAAATCACGCAGTGCGGTGATGGTAGCGGCTGCATCGCGAGTGTGCATTGAACTGAGCACCAACCGCCCCGCATTCGCAGCGCTCATCGCAATCGCTGCAGCCTCAGCATCGCGAACTTCGCCGATCACTACAATGTCCGGGTCCATGCGCAACATCGTCTTCAAGCCAGCGGTCATCGTCAGCCCATGAGCTTCATCGACTGACATTTGCCGCACAAAAGGGACATTAAATTCAACGGGATCCTCGATCGATACGATATTCAAGTTACGCTGACGGAAGGCGGACAGCATCGAATAGACAGTCGTCGTCTTCCCAGAACCAGTTGGTCCGGTGATCAACACCAGGCCCCGTGCATCGCCAATCAGTTTGCTCACAATCTCGTGCGAGTACTCGGAAAGGCCAAGTTTGTCGACATCCAAGTCGATTCGATCTGGAGCAAATATCCTCAACGAAGCCGCTTCGCCGCCCGCAACAGCGGCCGACGTCAACCGAACTTCTAAGTTGGTTGTATCTTCGGGAAAGTGAAGGCGACCTTCACGCGATTTGAACGGTTGGGCTTGGTCCAAACGCGCCAGCACATGCAACTGCTGTATCAGATGCTCTGCCACATTCTTGCTCATAACACAGTAGGACAAGAGTTGCCCATCGATTCGAAAACGAACTTCATACTCATCTTGAGAAACCGGGTCGATATGAACGTCAGTCGCGCGCAGGCTGCTGGCACGGGTGATCAAATCGATGGCCGGAATGTCGGTGATTTTGGAACGAGTGTAGTTCTCATCCGTCTCTGTCAATCGAGGTCGATCGGGGCTCAGATCGGTGCGGATGACCATCACAGGCCTAGACACATGAGTCAGAACGCGTTCAACATTTTTGCCCAAGGGCTGGCGTGAGAAACCATTGCGTCCCTTTGTTCCCATCACGATGAGATCGATTGCATGGTTGTGCGAATACTCTCCGAGTTCCTCGGAGATTGAACCACGCAGCACAGACCGCTTGATATCGAGCGTGCTTTCTTGACTGGGCATGAGCGTCGTGAACAGCTGCTCTTCAGCTTTTCGCAGCGCCGTGTCATTCGCATTCGCATCGATTACATGGACGAGATGAACCTTTGCATCGAACTGACGCCCCAAGTTACATGCATGATCGAGGGCCACTTCGCTGTTCTTACTAAAATCTACCGGTACGAGAATACTTCGAATCGCCACAAGAATTCTCCAAGAGATGCAGGGTAACCAAGGGTGAGTTCACTATTTGATTGCATCTGTTCAGATAATGCAATCTGTGTTTAGTGAGGAGGTGGAGCCTTGAAGCGTGCGCTGTGCACCTCCGCACTCATGTGTGCGGCGGTGCACAATTCAGCGTCGCGATAAGGTCTAATTGACTACACCTTTTCCAGCTTCGTCACTCTGCCGGTAGCCACCCACTCGGCAACAAAGATGTTTCCGTCACGATCGAAGCATGCATCATGTGGATGAACAAACTTTCCGTCGAGCCACTTGGATTCGTCGCCGCGAATTTCTTTTCCAGCTTTGATGCGTTCCACGTCAGCACCTAATTGAGCAACCACTTTATTCTGTTTGTCCAGAATTGAAACTCGAGCAACCAGTTCAGGCACTAGCATCAAGTCGCCGTGCGTGTCGATATTGGCGGGTAAGCCAAAGCCCTCGATGGTATCGATGTAGGTACCGTCGAGTTTAAAGCGTTGCAGGGTGTTGTGCGCGCGGTCGGTCACCACCAACACGGGTTCTTCGTTTCGTTCGTCGATCCAAAGACCATGGGGCGTATTGAATTTTCCTTTGCCTTCCCCTTCACCTCCAAAGCAGCTCAGCCATTTGCCGCTGGCGTCGTAGCGATGAATCTGGAACGCTCCGTAACCGTCGGCTAAGAAGAAGCCACCATCCTTGAGGAATGCGAAGTTGGTCGGCATGAAGCGATCACGGCCCCAGACTTTCTTTGGCGCATCCGCCTCGCCTTCGGCGTACTTGCCGCTGGCCATGGGAGCATATTGTTGCCAGACAGGCTCGCCCTTCAGCGACATCTTGGCAAAGCTCTTAACCTGCTGGTAACCGGTGACATAGAGGAACTCTTCCGAGCCTTCTTGCCGAACTTCGATGCCATGCCCGCCACCCTGAAATTGCGAACCAAATGCTCGGATAAATTTCCCGGCTGAATCAAAAACGAAAATTGAGGGATGGTCTTTCAGTTTCTCGTTACCCTCGTGGATCACGTACAGATTTTGCGCTTTGTCGATCGCCACATTGTGGGTTGTTTGCCAAGTGTATTTATCGGGAAGCTGTGGCCATTGATGACGAACACGGTATTTGAATTCGCCCTCGCCGGTGAAAACCTCCGCTTGAGTCTTGCTGGCTGTGACAATGCGAGGTGCGCTGAAGCAGGTTGCTGCGGCTGCGGTCATACCGACGAACTCGCGTCGACTCAGGCCGGGTGATCGTTTGCTAAATTGGTGGGACATGTTGATTCTCGCTAAAAATAGATTGCCTACCCTACTCATACCGATCTGCCATCGATAAAACCAACGTACAAATCGCGTATGCCCTGCCAAACATAATAGCAAACTTCAACTTACAAGTACGAATTCATGAAAGCCCTCGTAAAAAGCAAGTCGGAACCTGGCCTATGGCTTGAGGATATCCCTGAGCCCAAAGTGGGTATCAATGATGTGCTGATCCAAGTCGACCGGACTGGAATTTGCGGCACAGACATGCACATTTACAAGTGGGACGCGTGGGCTTCGAAGACGATTCCGGTGCCAATGGCCGTAGGGCATGAGTTCGTGGGTGAAGTCCTAGAAGTCGGTTCGAATGTGAACGACTTTCATCCAGGTGAGATCGTCAGTGGGGAAGGGCATGTGGTTTGTGGCCGCTGCCGCAATTGTTTGGCGGGGCGGAGGCATCTCTGCAACGTTACCCAAGGGATCGGAGTCAATCGGCCTGGCGCGTTTGCTGAGTACATTGCGTTGCCGATGACTAACGTTTGGCATCACCATCAGGATGTTGATCGCGATGTAGCGTCGATATTTGACCCTTTTGGAAACGCCGTACATACCGCTCTTTCGTTCCCTGTCTTGGGTGAAGATGTTCTGATCACCGGCGCTGGTCCAATCGGCTGCATGGCGGCTGCGATCGCCAAGTTCGCTGGGGCGAGGTTCATTGTGGTGACCGACGTCAATCCATGGCGGCTTGACTTAGCGAAGCGGATGGGGGCAACACTAGCCGTCGACGTTCGGACGCAAGACCTGCACGACGTTCAAAAGAACCTCGGTATGACCGAGGGCTTTGACATCGGCATGGAAATGTCTGGCAACCCAGACGCTTTTCGCAGTATGCTCGACAACATGGCTCATGGCGGCAAGATCGCTATGCTGGGAATTCCAACCGAGCAGATCGCGATCGACTGGAACCAAGTTGTCTTTAACATGCTGACCATCAAAGGCATTTATGGTCGCGAAATGTACGAGACCTGGTACAAGATGACGGTCATGTTGCAATCCGGTCTGGACATCAGCCCTGTGATTACCCACCGCTACCACTACACCGAATTCGAAACCGCTTTCCAAGCCATGGCGACGGGCAATACCGGAAAGTGCATTTTGAATTGGCGATAAGCGGGTAGCCCTTGCGTAGCGGAAGCCATCAAGGGCTTGTTGATTATTGTGACACGGGCAGTGTGAGCCGACGGCGCTAGCCGCGGGTGAACGAAGGAGCAATCGTTCATCGTCAATAAACCTGCCAATGCAGAATGACCACCAGTTCAACTTGCATTGGCACGAGCCAAATCCAAGCACGCTCCAGACTTCGAGACCCGCGGCTAGCGGTCTGTTTTCTTAGTGAGCCGACGGCGCTAGCCGCGGGTGAACGAAGGAGCAATCGTTCATCGTCAATAAACCTGCCAATGCAGAATGACCACCAGTTCAACTTGCATTGGCA
>JANRMD010000183.1:0-29358 GCA_033761895.1 Pirellulaceae bacterium
CCGTGGCGCAATAATCGACAAGCCCTTGAGGGCTTCCGCTACCCGAGAATCGAATGTGGACGAAGTAAAGACTTATAGGGTACATGGGCTCTCGTGCATGGGCTCTTGTGGACATTGCTAAAGACCGCTCTTGAATTGGGCTTTGGTGGCGGCGGCGAATTGAGCCGCAGCGGTATCGATGTTTGCGAGTGTCTCGGACATCGGCTGACCAGCGGCACTTCGAGCGGCGGCGATCAAGGTTTCGCACTCATTGAAATCCATGAAACGGGCCGCTTCGAGCAGTTTGGCCTCATCGCTTGGAGGGATGACGATAAACCCATGTTTGTCCGCGTGGATCAATTGACCGGGCTCGACACGCGTCCCAAAGACTTCGACTGGCGTTCCCCATTGAACGGGGACGCTGTGTGCGTGACCGACGCACAATCGACGGGCTAGCGCTTTGAAGCCTGCGTTGTTCATTTCGTCCAGGTCGCGAATGGCTCCATCGGTAATAGTGCCTACGCAACCGAGCGCACGATGGATGTTCGCATTGACCTCACCCCAGAATGAACCGATGACACGTGGCCGATCCCGGTCTTGCACAACCACAATTTTGGGACCTGGTTGGCTAGCCACGTATTTGCGATAGTCGCTCCAACCGGTGGGATTGTCTACTTTATGTTTGCCCTCACTGGGTTCGATCACCACCGTGACTGCGTAACCGACCATGGGCCCCATGTTCGGCATGAAGTCCCTGGTCTCGTCGATATTGCAGACAGGGGCGGCTGCATCAAGTGCGGTTATTTGTTCCCAGCCGTTGTAGATCGTTGGAGTATTCCAACGCTTCATTTGAAGCAACTGCGAATGTGTAAGCGTCATAACCAAAATGCTCCTGTAAAGCCGATCGCGCGTGCAGCGTGCCAAGGAAGTTGTATTACGTGTGGGACAGTTGCTGGCGAATCGCTCGGGACTTTGCGGCGGCGTGGGCCGCGTCATCATCCAAGACAGTTAGGTGTCCCATTTTGCGCCCTGCCCGCGCTTGTGATTTGCCGTAAAGATGCAAATGAACCGAGGGTTGCACCAAAGCCGCCTGCCAATCGGGTTCGCCGTTAGACCAGACGTCTCCGAGCAAGTTTGACATTGCCGCAGGGCGCAATTGAACTGGACGAGCGAGCGGCAAGTTGCACATCGCGCGGACTTGTTGCTCAAATTGGCTGCAATCAAAGGCTTCTATGGTCAGATGTCCCGAGTTATGCGGTCTCGGGGCGATTTCGTTGATCAACAAATCACCTTGCGAATCCACAAAGAATTCGACGCAAAACAGCCCAACGACTTCAAACTTAGAAGCGATGCCTCGACAGATTTCCGTCGCATGATCCTGCAGGTCGATGAGTTTGGGTTGGACGGGACAACGCGAAACATCGAGGATGTGATTGGCGTGTTCGTTCTCAACCAGCGGGTAACATTCGATCTGCCCCGAGGCATTGCGAGCGGCGATCATGGACACTTCAGCTTGATATGGAATCCACTTTTCGGCGATCAAGTGGTCCGAATCGAGGCTATCAAAGGTCGCGCGAATGGCCTCGAGACTGCGCACAACCGCTTGGCCTTTGCCGTCGTAACCACTGCGCGCGGTCTTGAGTACGACGGGCGAACCGAAGGCTTCGATGGCCTGAGCCACGTGCGATTGGTTCTGTACCGGAAGAAATGGGGTGGTAGGAAAACCAGCTTTGGAAAGGGAGGATTTTTCGAGTACGCGGTCTTGGCAAATCTCCAGGAATTCGGCGCCAGGACAAACTCTCGAAGTCAAGGCGGCGGTGCGGAGATGAGCGGAATTGATGTTTTCGAATTCGATCGTGATGGCAGCGCACAAGTTACCGAGCTCTTTGGCTGCGGTCGTTTCTTCATCGGGACTAGATGGCTGCAAGTGGCGATCAGCGGCTTGTGCAGCGGGGCAATTGGATTCAGGTTCCCAGACGGCCACGTGGTAGCCCAAGCGTTGGGCGGCGTGGGTGAACATTCGTCCAAGTTGGCCCCCACCAAACACACCTAACCAATTGCCTGGTTGTATAGAAGAGTTCTTCTCGATATTCGATCCGCGGTCCGACATACTTTTTGTTGGTTAGATAAGAGTAAGATTGAATTCAACGACTTGAGCTGTGGTGCGTGCTGCCTCGGGCCTTCGATTTTTTACAGGACGTTGTCGTCCATAACGCTTTGCGTTTGTTGGCTGACCCAGTCCGCTAGTCGATTGCGCAAGGCGGTATCGTGGGTTGCAAGTATGCGAGCGGCAAGCAAGCCTGCGTTTTTCGCACCAGCAGCGCCGATTGCCAAAGTGCCTACCGGTATTCCACCAGGCATTTGAACGATGGACAGCAGCGAGTCGAGGCCTTGCAACGCGCGGCTTTGTACCGGCACACCCAGCACTGGCAGCAGCGTACATGAGGCAACCATGCCTGGTAAATGCGCCGCGCCACCAGCTCCAGCGATGATTACCTTCAAGCCTCGGGATTCTGCATCTCGAGCGTATTCAAACATCCACTGGGGAGTTCGGTGGGCGGACACAACTCGCTGTTCGCTGGCAACGCCGAGTTCATCGAGCACGGCAACGGCGGCTTGCATGGTTTCCCAGTCCGACCGACTGCCCATGATCACTCCGACCAGCACTTTTGCATCCTCAGACATGTTTCACTCATCAAAGCTTGTTGGCGGATTTCTATGAATCCAAAACAGAATTGAATCCAACGCTGAATCGCAGTTGCAGGGCAGGTTTTCCCAAACGACCTACCATTTCTGGCGCCCATTGTAGCGAGTGAGTGGTGGTTGGGTATTGGCGGCGCGAGTTGAAAATGGACCTTGCTCGCCTTTCAAGCCAAACGCGAATACCGGTCGTGTCTGCGTAAGCGGCGGGTTCAGCGGACGAGGACGTCCGCGCTCCAGAAAACCGGACCAGCGGAATGGGGTGTCGCGAGAGGGATGTCGCGGGATGGGATGTCGCGCGAGGGATGGCGAGCGAGGGTGCGCGAGAATTCCCGATACTAGAGGCTGGGAGTTTTGCGCGAGGTACCGTTGAGCAATTTGGTGGGCGCTGGCGCATTCAGCATGCTCGCAGGTGCGGGGCGTTTGGGAGCACCAATCATCTGTATCGTCTCGATCGCTTTGGTTGTAGGGTCCGGTTCGAAGGTCGCATTGTTAGGGTTCGGTTGAGGGAGTTGGGAACCTTGCGCGGACTGTGCCGCTGCTAGTTGCTGGGCGCGAAATTCGGAACGCAACACCGTCAAATGTTCGACCAAAATCCGGCGGACTTCCAGAATCGATTTCGGATTGCGATGAATGTCTTGGTGCCTATCAGCGACCACAACTTCCGAGACCGCATCATCGGCATGGGCGCTTTCGAAACTGACCACGCCATCACCGGTGGCTTCATCTTCATGGAACAAGTGTTTGGTAGGAGTCATCCCAACGATGTTGTGATAAGTCACCCAAGGCGCACGCGGTGCCTGGAGCATCGCTGGAAACACTGGCGAGTCAGGACTTAACGAGTCGATGCTGGTACTGGTCGTAAGTAGCTCCGTATTCTGGAACAAACCTGGATTCTGAGTAATAAGCGCTGTGCCGGTTTGCACCATAATGGTTGGCAACTTGATCACCTGTCGACTCAGCCATCGGGTGGTGCTGTTGGCGTATTCGCTACCGCGGAGAGGAGTTCCAATGGTTACGACCCGACGAATCGACTCATTCGGACGGAAGAAGGCTGCCTCGCGCAGACCAGCCACCATTTCGGGTTCACCTTGGACTTTTTCGAACGGTTCATCGCTGAGTATCTTCCAGAACTGATCGCGCGAATCGATCGTCTGCATGCGACTGACCAGACCACCCATGCTGTGACCGACCAGCACCGCTTGATCGAGTGCGGGGTAGCGATGATCGGGATCCAGTTCGGCCCGCAATTTGTTTAGGTCCGCGCGGAACTGGGTCGCGCTCAACCAAAACGGCTGACCGGTCGGGTACTGATAGAACCAGAACTGATAGTGCTTTCGCAATTCCGGAAAACTGCGCAAATCGTTGAACATCGGCATCCACGTACTAGGGCTGGACCACAGACCGTGCACCATCAAGACCGGAATGCGACTGGGATCGAAGGGCTCAAGCATGAAGATGCCGCGGTGTTCTTGAGTGTTGCGTGGGTTGATCAGGCCATAAGTCGCTTGGTCCTTTTCTTTGAACTGTTCACTGTCGAGGAAGAACCCCAGGGAGGTGCTAAGATCCGATTGCATCGGGACCAGACGATCAGCGATCTGTAGGTCGCGAGCGGCGAGTGGATCGTGCAGCTCCAGCACGCAGTGATGCCGATGCATGGCACCGTGACCGGGCATCGAACCCGGCTTCACCACGCGCAGGACTGCGGTCACGGGGAAGCTCAAGCCCTTGGGGTAGTACTTTTCGCGAGGATCCTCTGGATTCCCCGCTTTTCGAACGGCGATTAGAGGTACGCCAATACCATAGGTGGTGCCCGTACCGATCAGCTTGTCCAGCTCGAATTCACTGACGAACTCGAACCGTTCGAAGTCCTCATTGCGCCAATTGCCGCGCAGGATAGTTGCGACTTCATAGGTTTGCTTGCCAGTCGTCACTTCATAACTGGTTCCTGGTTTCAGCTGACCTTTGGCATTGACCAAACGCAACGATGACTCAAGCGAGCCGTTGTATAGGTCGCATGCGCCACGGAACTGTGGATCGTAAGGATTTCGTGAGCCATCAAACTCGGCTGAAAACAGAAACATGTACGCGTTGCTGACAGCCACACCGTACATATCTAGTGCTAGCGCCACGTCGCGTTTCTTTTCCGCTCTTTGGCCGAGAATGTAAGCCATTTCGCTAACGCCATAGACCAACTCGCTGTCGACTTCAACGTCGAGCATGCGGTGGAGACTTTCCAAACACTTGGCAGGCTCTTTCTCGTACTGTTCCCCAAGAGCATAGCGGCGTAGTAGTTCCTTGGTGCGCGAGCTGATTTGCGGCCCAGAGCTACTCGTTAGTTGCAGAGGAATCGCCAGTGGATTGGCTGGAGTATCCCTCAGAGTTAGATATTTATGCGACGCGCATCCACTAGGCATTAACACAAACAACGCGAGCAGTAGAGTCGCAGTCTGCGGAGTGGCCCAAGCCGGAAACCTGCTAGTAACCCAAAACCTTCGTGCAATTTGTGCAAATGTGAACAACAACCACCCACTAGCGGAGGTTTGTGTCAGTTCACGGGCAATGGGGGGGCTGCGTAACACGTCCGTTTGCTAACGCACTTAGGTTAAATTGCGATTTTAATTTGAGGAATTTGAACGCACGATCTGCGTCAAAACAGCTTAGGTTCGATTGGTACAGTCGGAGAGTAGAAATTCGAAGCCTAAGACGCAATGTCAATCTGCTGAAACGCTTGCATTGCGGATGGGCTATCGCATAATGTGTGGTGTTGCCGGTAGGCAGTTTGGAAGTTTTTCTTGTGTACAGCATAAGTAGCTCGAATAACCGCACGTTTGGTTTCCGATTCAACACGAGTCATGGGGCAGGCTCTAGTTGATATGGTGGCGGTTAGTTGCGCCTGGAGTTAGCCCTTGTTTCGATTCGTCAACATTCCCCCAGGTGGTGCCGCATGGATATGATGCTAGCGGAGCTTGAGAGGGGGTTTCGTGAGAATTGGTCGGGATTTCGACCATCTGCCTACGAACCGTATCTTCAACAAGTTGACGATGAACTGCGCAGCGACTTACTGATTCGCCTGTTGTGCGCGGAAATCGAGTTCAGCTATCAGCCGCCTGTGGTGTTTCGCAACGAGTCGTCCGTGGTGCCAATGTCGGACGATGACGATCAGCGAGTTCGTCCGACCTTGCGTCTGTTCCTACTGAGGTTCCCAGAATTACGTAGTCGCGTCGACGGTATCATCCAGTTGTCGGTTTTGGAGTATGCCCTTCGAATTCGTTACGACTCTAAACCGCCTAACATTTCTTCTTACTTGGAACTGTGTGAAAGTGAACAGGACCGGTTAGGGGGCCTGCTGCAACTCACTGAAATGCGGATTGGAGATAGTCGAGAACTTCCGGCCGCGAATCCCATACCGGTTAAGAGCGGCGACTCAACCGAACCTGAGTCCAGCACAGAAAAGCCTGTCGTACTTGATCAATTGCCATGTAACCTGGGTTGCTTCCTGCTGATTCGTCAGCTGGGCAAGGGGGGCATGGGTAACGTTTACAGTGCGATCGATTTGCGGAGCACTGCGCACGTGGCCGTGAAGGTCATGCGTCATTTGGACTCGTGGAGTATCTATCGCTTTGTCGAGGAATTCAGTTGGTTGTCACAATTGAATCATCCGCACCTGGTGAAGCTCTACGATGCCTTTAGTCAGGGCGACACTCGTTACTTTTCGATGGAGCAAGTTGAAGGGCTTACGATTCGAAACTGGTTTCAGACGCTGAATCCCGATGATCCTAGCCGCTGGAACATGTTGCGCCAGGTGCTGGCCGAGACCGCTTCAGCCATTCGTTTTTTGCATGACTGCGATGTGATCCATCGAGACGTGAAACCATCGAACCTGATGATCACACCCGGCCGACGGGCGATGCTCTTGGATTTGGGCTTGGCGATGCGTTCTGGAAAAACCACGGCAGGATTGAAGCTCGTTGATGGTTCCAAGATCGTTGGTACGATCCAGTACTTGCCCCCGGAAGCTTTGCGGGGCGAAAGCCAAACGTTTGCGAGCGATTGGTATAGCTTTGGTGTTTTGATCTTTGAGACCATCACCAACTCGTTTCCCCCATTCGCAATTGACCCCAAGAACAATGATTTAGCTCTTCGCTACCAAGTTAACGAAGAGGCCTTGCGAGAGAAACTCAAAGGGTTGCCTGACGACTTAATCACACTGTGCATCGATTTGTTGTCGGTGGATCCCCGCGCGCGACCATTGGGCAATGAAATCATTCAGCGGTTGGGGGCTGAAGACACGCGTGCACTTTCCTTTGCCGCCGATACGATCTGCCTTGGCCGCGATGATGTTTTGAACGAGATTACGAGCTGCTTTCATGAGCCATTTCCGGCTCGAAAGTTGGTTTTGCTGCGAGGCGAATCGGGGATTGGGAAAACCACGGTGCTCAGGCACTGGACCCGCTCGCAAAAACTCAAGGACGATTCAACCCTGCTGCTTCACTTCTCCTGCCACCTGCAAGACCATACGCCTTTGCGGGCCTTGAACCTATTGGCACAGCAGCTTGTGACTCTGTTGCCGGAAGTGCCACGCGAGTTGTGGGAAGACCTGACGTCCAGTGAAGGGGCGGAGATCGTGTATGGTTTTCCGCAAATGCAACAGTTGATCGATGTTCAACCTCGGCAAAAAGACCCAACGGTTGGGGTGCAGGAGTTGGCTGCGCGACGCGCCGCAGGTTTGCATGCTCTGTTGTATTGGTTGAGGGAGTTGAGTCGCCGGTGTTCGGTGATTATTGCCATTGATGATGCGCAGTGGGCGGACGCGGACAGTGGTCGACTGCTGTCACAGTTGTTTAGTTCGTCGAGCGGATTTCAGGGCCTGCTACTGGTGGCTGATCAAGGTCATTTGGTTAAATCGCCCTTGGTCGAATCGATGCTCAATCTTGTCGGTGGTTTGGAGAACGCGGTCATCAAGCAATTGGAGCTCAAGCCGCTCGATAAATCCGTTTGCGCAGCTTTGTTAGAAAAGTGGTCGACTGCCGTAGGATTGCAGCTTCAACCGGCTATCTACACAGATTTGACTAGACGTTCGGCTGGCAATCCGTTCTTGCTCCGCGAAGTTCTTTCGGCTTACGTGTGTCATGTATCTCAGTTCGCACTGGATGATGAGGCTTGGCTGAAGACCTCTCGAACACAAGGGCGTGGCGGACACTTGCGCAGTCGTTTTTCGCTGCTGCCAATATCGATGGAACGCGTACTGCAGTACTTGGCGATCGCTGACGAACCGCTGGGGTTTCACCAGTTGCACACCGTATCGCGGGTGCTGCCACACGAGTTGCTGCCACTTATCAACTACCTCGCCTCGCAAGGTTGGATTCGGATCAATGGCGCCTCGCTTGACTCGGAGCTAGAGATTGCTCACGATCGTTTTCGCGATGTGGTTTTGGACTCGATGCCTGAAGACCGCAGGTATCGTCGGCATTATCGCATCGCGCGAACTCTTTCCAGCGAATCGCCGCCCCCTTGGTCACGTATCGCTCATCACTATTGGGAAGCCAAGAGGTTTCGCGAAGCTGCAGCCTGCTACATGGAGGCCGCTCGCAGTTCGGCGCGTAGCAGCGCCAACATCGAGGCGCTCTGGTTTTTGGAGAGAGCGTTTCACCCCAACGCTGACCGATCGGTGGTCGAGCAACGCAACGCCTTGAGGCTGCAAGCGGATTGTTTCGCGGCGAGTGGCAAAGCGACTGAAGCGATTGAATCGTACAGGACTTTGGCAACCAGCAGTGAAGACAAGGCCGAATCACATCTGCTCAATTGCCTGATGGGTGAGCAGTGGATCTCGAAAGGGAATTTATCTGAGGGGCTCAGGTGTTTGTCTGGAGCGCTCGGGGATTTGGGGGTCACTGAAGATTTAGGTAGTTCGTGGTTTTCCTCCATGCGGTTGTGGATGGAGGCGCGTCAGATGTCCACTGCTTCTCGCAGAAACGATCGAGATTACGAGCCGTTTTCGGCGACCGAGCAGTGTTTGAATCGCCTCGGCACTGCCCTAGCATTTCTGGATATTGGACTTGGCAGCAATCTGACCATGGCGCTTGCGAACGCGTCGGCCCATCGCGGATCGGATAGTGATCGAGCGATAACGATGCTGCGTTGGGGAGGACTAATTTCGCTCGGAAGTCGTCGCACACGATCCCAAGCCTCGAAGTGGATTCGCAGCGGTCGGCGGCTTGCAAAACTGTCTGGCAACGCAAATGCAATCGCACTGGCGCAGGTATGCACCTTCTTGTGGCTGTTTGCGCACGGTCGTTTCCGCCGCGCGCAGTTCCACGGACTGAAGGCGCTGAATTTCTATCGCGCCGCTGGATTAACGCATCAGTGGGAGTATGGCTTTATTCAATGGATGTTGCTCACCCAAAGTTGGTATGCCGGCGAATTGAAGTCGTTGGTGGACGCAACCAAAGAGCTGCGAATTCAGTGGCAACACAATCCCGATTTAATGTGGAGCTTTTGGGTTCACACGCATTCTGCTCATTTAGCGGATCTGATCGCGGATCAGCCCGATGAGGGCCGTCGGGCGCTTTCAATCGTTGCACCTGAAATTCAGAATCAAGCTTTCCAGTCCCCCAAGTATTTTCTATGGCTGTCGGAACTGCGACAGGAGCTTTACGAAGGTAATACGAACGAGGCGCTGAGAATCAAAGACCAGGGTTGGAAACTCTTTAGCGAGAGCCGAGTATCCAACTTCACGCACTACATGTGGGCCGCAAATAGCCTGCGATTGTGTTGCTGCCTGGAGTCTATTAAGGTACATCCGGAGCACAGAGAGTTGCTGCTAAAGGAGGCGAGCACTATCTGTCGACAGTTGCGTGGTATTCAAGAGCCGAAGTTTGCATTAGTTGCCGAAGCCCAAGAATTGGTCGTTCGAGCCGCTATGGGAAAAATTGCAACACGCAGTCGTTGGGCCGAAGTTATCGATCAACTTCAGCAATCGGGCATGATTCTGTATTCGCTTGCTGCGGCGTGGCACGCGTCGATTCACTGGCCAAACTGCGATTTCACCGGCGATGATAAATCGGCGGAACAGAGATTTCGTGAGCAAGGCTCAGCAGCGCCCGAGAAACTCATGCGGCTGATCCTGCCGCTTCCCTAAGCCTCTGTTACCCTAGTGCTCTGTCCAAATTAGATTTATGGATTGATCGCACTCGAGTGCTATTAACCGCACGGCGTTAGCCGCGGTTTTCACATTGCTGAAACCGGTGCTAACGCACATCGGTTAATGTGCCTAACCCAAAAATCTAATGTGGACAGAGCACTAGTCCTGCTGCTCGATGCGTCCAACTACCAGATAACTTCTAGAAGATTGCTGCGGGCATCTGTCCAGGAGATAGGGCGTCCGATGTGCCGATTGGATTGCTCGACCAAGGTTGGTACCGACGCGCTGTCCAGTCTTGTGAGCCGTTCTGGTGTGCGGGCAAGCAGTGCCCACACGGCAGGACGAGCGGCGGTGTTTACGTCAGCTGCATTGCCGAAGAACTTGTAGGTCAGCCCCAGGTCATTTGCTAGTCCAGCAATCACGGGACGCAAGTTGAAGTGCAAGTTCGAAATATGACAGGCTAGAACGCCATCCTCGCGCAGATGCTTCAAATATACCTCCATGGCCTCGCGCGTCAGTAGATGGACTGGTATCGCATCGCCAGAGAAGGCATCGAGTACGAGAATGTCGAAATTCTGCGGCGGTTCAAACTCCAGCGAAAGACGGCCATCGCCGGTCACGATCGTTTGCTGGGCAGCTGAATCGCTCAGGAAGGAAAAATACTGCTTGGCGATCGAGACCACATCGGGATTGATTTCATACATTCGAAATTGGTCGCCTTCGCGCCCATAAGTCGCTAAAGTTCCAACACCCAAGCCTACGATGCCGACACGTCGTCCGGTGTGGCTGGGATCGCTGAGCATTAAGCGACCGATACCGGTGTTGTTTGCGTAATAGGCCGTGGGGATACTTCGCAGGCTGGGTTCAATGAACTGCGATCCGTGAGCGATACGGCCATGAGCCAGTTCAAGCATCGGCGCAATCGACTCGGTTGGCTTATGAACGCGTTCAACTTTCAACATGCCGTAGAAATTGCGACTGGCTACGATAGAGTTCTTAGGGTTCTTGCTTGCTTGCGCTAAACCAACGACGACGATCGCCAGGACCGCTGCTACCGCAATAGGTCTCATCCAAGTCGCCAGTGGCAAACTCAATTTGTCCTCACGAATCCTGAGGCACAGGAAGGCGACCATAAAGCACAAGATTCCAACCTGCAGCTCGCTGTAGGTAACAAACAGCGAAGGCGCTATCAAGCCTACGAACATTCCACCAGCGGCTCCTCCAGCGGAAATCGTTAAGAAGTAGAGAGTCAGATAGCGAGGATGCGGCTTCAGGGCAGCCAATTCGCCGTGGCACGTCATGCAGCAGCAGAACAGCGCGCTGAAGTAAACCGTGACTTGCAGCAGGATTGGAACGCCTGAGCCTTGCGTTGAAAGATAGACCGAGGCGATTTGCAGGGCAATGGTGGCTACCAAATAGGGGCGGCGAACATACCAACGCTCACTGTCGAAGCACAGAATGAAAGAGATCAAATAAAGTGCCAGTGGCAGCACCCACAAAAATGGAATTACGGCTACGTCCATGCATACTTGATTCGTGCTCGCAAGCAGCAACAACGAAGGTGTCATCGCAAACAGAAACCACAACCCAACTAGCCCCGAGGTCGGCCGCTGGATGGTCGTCTGCATCGCAGTCTGCGGATTCTCGGTGCCTGAAACCACGCTTTCGAACTTCGGCGGCGCGAAAGAACCCATTTGCCAGCCACTAAGCGCGCACAGGCACGCGAATACGGCGAACGCGAACGACCAGATATGGGATTGCGCATACACCGACAAATTGGGCTCGAAGAACAATGGATAGCTTACTAGTGCAAGCAGCGAGCCAATGTTCGAGAGTGAGTAAAGCCGATACGGCGACAAGCCAGCATGGGTGCGACTAAACCAACCCTGAACCAGTGGACCTGTGGCTGAAAGAATGAAGTAAGGCATCCCAACACAAACCAACATGAGCAACATGATCCGCAGTGCAGGAGTGTCGCTGTTGGTGGGTTTCCAGCTTGAGTCTGGTGCAATCGGCAGCATGGCGATCGCAGCCAACATCAACAGCATATGCAGTGCAATTTGTTGACGCGGCTTGAGATACTCTGTGGTCAGGTGCGCGTAGGCGTAACCAGCGAACAGCAGCACTTGGAACACTAGCATGCAAGTCGTCCATACAGCCGGTGATCCACCGAACCACGGCAAAATGAACTTACCGATCAGCGGTTGGACTTGGAAGAGTAAGAACGCACTGAGGAATACGGTAACTGCGTAAGCAAATGCAAGTCCGCGTCGTGGCGAAGGTAGGGCGTTCATGCGGGCGGCAGATTCGGGTTATAGGGATTGGGACGATCAATCACAAAAATCTCGACACAAATCCGTTCGAGGAAGCATACCTTACCCCATAAGATCCGGTCGGCAGAATCGACGCAAAAGGGAGATTTAGCCACGGGCAGCGCGGCAACGGAACGACTAAAACGAATTTATGAGTTCGCCATTCGAGAGTGGCCGGTGAACTTTACCGCACTTTACAGAGCTTTGGGGGCCGCTGAGCGACTCAAGCGGTTGTGGGAACTGGGGTCGAGCAGACCGACCTCATTCCACGGTTGGATTTGCTGCCGCATCCATTTTGTAAAGTCCTGCGAGCTTGATCCACGCTCAAGCCGCTGCGTCGTGTCGTGCATAACTCGCTGCAACTTAGTTGAGCGAGCCAAGAGGAAACCGTCTCGCATTTCGCCTGTTTCTGCCATTTGCCGTTCGCTGTGTATGGCCGATATGAAGTACAACGAACTCGCGGCCACGAACGACTCAAAGTTATATGAAGCAGCGACGTAGCAATTGGCAACCAACTGATCGATCCAGCGGACTTCATGCACGATATCGACCGAGTACTGTGAGAGCATTTCCTCGCGCCGCGCGTGGGAGGCGTCACACGTCAATAGATTGGCCGTGCGCAGCACTCCGCTCAGTGAGTGGGCGATACCGGTGCTATGCAGTGGGTCGATGATACCGGCAGTTGTGGGTAGCATGAGCCAGTTCTTGCCTGCTGCTTGCGACCACAGGCGACTGATGCGCGGCATCCAAGCCATGCGCGGCGCGCCGTGCGAATCGTGCGGTGCCACCAGTGTTGCGTTGCGCATGAGAGCCGCTACAGTCGGGTAGTCCGCGATGAACTTCTTAAAGGCGGACAATCGGTCGGGCGCATCCGCAAGGTCATCTGGCCATTTCTCACAGGGTAGAGTCAGCCCCACTGAAGTTGTTCCGTCGGCAAAACGCAAGAACCACAGCCAACCTGGGCCGATCCAATGATGCTGGGCTGCGTCGTCCCCATCAAACGGGTCGCCAACAAAAGGGTCGCCGAACGTCGGCATGCCGTTTTCCCTTAACCATCGGCTCATCGGTGCAACATTGCGAAAGTGCCCAAACAGGGCGCCTGTACGCGTTTGCAGTCGATCGTCCATGGAAGTCAAGCCGAGCGCTGTGGCCAAGGTGTTGCCATTGCCGCTAGCATCGATAACTTTCTCAACGTCGATGGTGATCGGGCGATCATCTACTTCCCCGGACAGTTCCCATCCGGTCGCGTTCGGTTTGGCCACCAGCGCATCCAAGTTGGAAATCAATTGGGCACCAGCCGCAACCGCTTGTTCGCAGAACCATTGGTCAACATCGCTGCGCATCCAGTGCGTGTCGCTCAATTCATCACACGCACTTGCAGCGACCAGCAAACTGTTTTCGTGCGACGAAGTCTCGTGGAATGGCTGATTCAACTGGTGTGAATAGTAGCTGAAGCCGCGTTTCTTTCCGGCTCGCAGTTGTGGATAGTCTCGTTGCCAAGAACCCCAGCGACTGAGCGATCGCAACTGGGGTAGCGAATATTGGTCAGCGATCTGTTCAAGCAGAAAATCGGCTAGGGGAGTTGAGGACTCGCCGATTGCGAATCGCGGATGTGGGGAGCGATCTAGAAGGATCACGGTGTGCCCGCGTTTTGCCAACAACCAAGCCAGAAGACTGCCGGAGAAACCTGATCCGATGATGCCGAATTGAAATCGCTGGTTCATATACAGGCGGTATTCGTTGGCTCGAGAGGCGAAGCGTCGTTACGGGACCGCCCAGCATTCTAGCGGAATTTTCCAAGATTTTTCGCCGATCACCACTGAGTTTGGCCGGCGAGTTTGGCTGGCGGCATCCGCGAGTTTCGCCCTCGCCCCCGTCGCGGAACATGCCATTCACTAATTCGTAAAGCGGCTGGCTTCGCGTTTCATTTGAATGGACCGCACAACAGACTTGCCATTGAAGAATTGGGCGGGGGAGAAAGTGTTTCGATCGAGCGGCAGGTCAACTCGAACCGTAACCGTCTTTGAATCGAAGAGGATTGGGTTGGGTTGTACGGTAACGTTGGCGACTTTGACTAGCGAAAAACCGAGGATGTCACGGACTTTCTTCTCGACATCGCCGGCCGTAGCCCCGGGGGTGATTCCAACCCGCGCACCTTCGTAGACAGCGTTATCGATCGTTCCGCGGATCATAGCCACACGACTGAATTCGAAGGCACCGAAGAAGAACAAAAATGCTAGTCCAGCTGTCAGTGCAAACTCGACGGCCACGGCGCCTTGGCGGGCTTTACGACGCATCCGATGAAGTTGTAGTTGTGTATTCATATTCAACATTCCAGCGTAGTTCTATTCGGTAATAACGGTACTGAGTGTCAGGGCAAGCTCCCGGAAAGCTCTATTCAGTTGCGTACCGTCGTTGGCTTGAAAGGACCTTCCATTACCGATTTGAGCCATCCTTTGCATCCGCCCGAAGTCAGCGTCGGAGCCGAATCCAACGGTGTGAATCACAATTCCTTGAGAAGCGAGCGCAATCGCGATGGGTTCGGGTTCCGGCCCAGCGTTATGCAGTCCGTCGGTCATCACGATCATCGTGCGTTCAACAATTTCACCCGAGCGAGAAAGTCTCATGATGTTCGCGCCGGCTTCCATCCCGCGCGAAATACTCGTGAAACCAGCCACTGGCATGCGTGACATTGCCAACGTTGTTTGATCGAGATCAGCTGTCAGTTGCACATCCTCTGATGCGAATGTCGAATAGGAAGCCAAACCAACTCGCGTCTGTAGATTCGCTGCTTTCAAAGTGACAACAAATGTCTGAATCGCTCGTTGTAGATCTGCGAATTTTTGGCCAAACATAGAACCTGATCGGTCAACCACGATCACCAAGTCGCGTTCGACGAAGGTCGTACGGGCTACTTCTTCCGGTGCGAAGGTCCTCGTACCAAGCAGTCCACCGAAAAACAGGCCAACGGGACCTGACCTCGAAGTCGCGGTACGTCTACCACGTACTTCAACACTATTGATCGGCCGGGCATTCTCGCGAAAGTCGAAGCGATCATTGGCCAATTGTTTTGAGTTACCGAACTTGAAGTCGGAACGATCCAGTTCCAGGCCTCTGCCTGCAACAAGGTTTTCGCGGGCAATCTCCTGGCCGCGAGCGACGGCTAGGTTGATATCTTGAGTTCGCGAGAGAGTTTCCGAAGCGGCTTTTGTGGCAGCGTCGGTCGCGGCTCGCAGTTCACCACGGACCAAGTGCATGTACGCTATGTCAACAGAAAATGCGACAGCGACGAAGAAGATCACCAACATAGCGGCGAGCAGGACCAACATAGCACCGCGCCGCGATTTCACACGTTGATCTGCTTGTCTAAGGTTGCGTCTCTTGGTTGGGCGAATCATTGAGCAATTCCTATCAGGATTTTGAACCGCAAACTGACTTGTCGAACGAGGTTAGATGGCAGGTTTATTCTCTGACCATAACGGTGCGGACCGTAACAACACGATCTTGAATGACCCGACCGATGAATGGGCTGTTCAATGAGATTGGTGCCGAGACTTCAATCGCCACTTTTTGACCGCGAGGTGCGGTATCAATATTCGTATCGAAGGCGATCCTCGAGCCCTTGACCAAGCGCGCGTCGAGAATGGCTTGAGCTTGCTGGATGGCATCTGCTTGCCTGCTGCGAGGCTCAATTGCGACTCGCATGCCTTCGTAAGCGGCCGCGCTGAGTGCTTGTTTGAGGAATATTCCGTGGGTGGCTTCGATAGCCCCCAGCACAATCAACATAAGCAATGGCAAACAGACGGCGAATTCAACCACCGCAGCGCCGCGACGGCGTCGCGCTGGCTTAGGTAAACGAGTTTCGGTTTGGCTTGAGCAGCCAGCTGTGTGTTGAAGGTATTTGCGAATCATAGCGATGGTTTCTCGGTCGCTTTAGAATCGGCTTCCAGTTTAAGGACGCTGTTCAGGTCATCTGCCAGCGAGCGCCAAAAGTCGTTCTCGCGGAAGTGCAGCGGCTTTACTTTGCCGCCTTTGGCAGCTTCGGCGAGAGCACGACGCACTCGCAGTATTGGGCCCACAAAGCGGTTGCTCAGCTTGGCTGCGTCCAGCAAAAATACTGGCAAGAGCGCGGCGGAAACAAGTAGCACCGGCAGATACAACTGCAAGAAGTGCCTCATGTGAGCCCCCAGCGACTCTTCAGCGCCGTTCACCAGATAGGTCCAGCAATAAAGCGCCAACGAGTTGACGAGTAAGAATGCAACCCATTGCAACGCCATGCGGCGTAGGAGGCTCGTTTGGACTTCGAAGTCGACAAAGTTACGTTTGCGTCGTAGTAGGGCCATGATTGATTCCGAGTTTGCTTGCGAGTCAGCGTAGCCGACATTTCTGGACCGCCGGTCAATGCGCCTGCAATCCAGGCGTACCGAACCTTACCTTCGAAATCTAAGGCGAAAGAGCGCAACTTGCATTCATTCGATGAACTTTACCGTCAGCATTGCCGGTTGTACCGGATGTGAGGCTCTAGAGCCGCCACGACGCAGGATGGGATCATCTGTCCCGTCCGTTCGGCTTGCTGGGTTCGAGTTACTGTCGGCTCAAGAGAATCGCTCGGGACAAAGGTCCCAAGCTACCGGACGCTCGGGACGAAGGTCCCAAGCTACGATGTGCCTTGTCGATCTGGACTTTGCTAATAGACTATGGGACTGCAGAAGTCAGAGAGGAAATCACGCATTTTGAGCTGAATCCCCCAAACGGATCGCCACCGATGAGCAACACCAGACAGCAACTGCTTGATAAGTTGCGAACACAGATGATTGAAGGGCAGCCGTTGCCAGAGGTTATTGAAGGGAACTGGATCAAGTTTGAGGATCCGATCGCTCAGTTTGCCGAAGCGATCAAATTCGTCGGCGGCATGTGCACCACGCTCGATTCAATCCATGAATTGCCAGGAAAACTGGCTGAATTCGAGCAATTTCGCGCTGCGAAGCGGGTTTTCTCGGCTGTCCCTGAGGTTCCAAGCAATGTTGATCTGAACGAAACGGACGACGCTCACGATTTAGACAATCTTGATTTTGTTGTGTACCCCGGTGAGTTTGCGGTTGCTGAAAACGGAGCGGTTTGGCTGACCGATCGCAACTTGAAACATCGGGTGATTTTCTTCATCACGCAGTTTTTAGTGCTGGTTGTCCGTCGCTCGGATATGGTGCAAACAATGCACGAAGCTTACACGCGAGCCAAACCACCACGACCAGGATTTGGTCTGTTCCTCTCCGGCCCCAGCAAAACGGCGGACATTGAACAGTCGCTGGTTATCGGGGCGCATGGTTGCCGCGAGCTACAAGTCTACATTGTGCCCTAAGTGGCACAGCCAACGTAAGGATAATGACGAGCATGGCGACGGATGTGATGAAAGTGGATAAGACCGGATCGCGCGTACAGGAAATGTTCGCTCAGATCGCGCCCCGGTACGACTTGATGAATCACTTGCTCTCGCTGGGGATTGATATCCTATGGCGCAAGCGAACAGTGCGTGAATTGCGGCTAGATGGGGACTTACCGATCCTGGATTGCTGCACAGGGACAGGCGATCTCGCGCTGATGTTGGCCAAACGAGTGGCTGGGCGGGTGGAGGTCGTCGGTACCGATTTCTGTGCACCAATGTTGCGATTGGCCAAGAAAAAGCACGAGACTAGCGACAGCGGTTTCCCAGTGCGATTTCTCGAAGCCGACACGCAACTGCTACCGTTTAGCGACTCAGCCTTTCAAGCGGTCACAGTAGCCTTTGGACTGCGCAATGTGCAAGACACCGACGTTGGCCTGAGCGAGTTGACGCGGGTGTGTGCTCCCGGTGGCCAAGTGGCTGTGCTGGAGTTCTCGCAGCCCACGGTCCCGGGCTTGAAGCACATTTATCAAGCTTACTTTAAACATGTCTTGCCGCGCGTGGGGCAGAGCTTAGCCAAGAACCAACAGAGCGCTTACGAGTACCTTCCCAACAGTGTGCTTGAGTTTCCATGTGGCCAAGCCCTGGCGGATCGAATGCAGGCGGCCGGTCTGCGCGATGTACGCGTCATTCCACTGACATTTGGCGTAGCCACGCTGTATGTGGGTGAGCGATGAATACTCCAAAGGCGGGAAGCTTGCCCAAGCCGATTGTACTGGCCATTACAGGCGCGAGCGGCGCAGTTTATGGGGCTCGCTTGTTGCATATCTTACTGCAGCAAGCCGTGCCAACTCATTTAACGATCAGTGATTCTGGTAGAGAAGTGGTTGCGCAAGAGCTGAACGTGCGGTTGAACCTGGAGAAGCTCGATGCGGCCGCGTTTTTGCGTGCCAGCAACACGTTTCTGAAGCAACCTGACTCCGACTTGGAGTCCTTAGTTGAAGAGGCTACGGCGAGTGGGCGTTTGGTTGCACATCATTACAAAAACTATTTCACACCGATCGCGAGTGGATCGTTTTTGACAGCAGGCATGGTGATTTGCCCCTGCTCCGGCAGTACATTAAGCGGCATCGCACATGCGGCTAGCTTGAACCTGATCCAGCGAGCGGCAGACGTACATCTGAAGGAGCATCGCAAGTTAATTGTTGTACCCAGAGAAACACCGCTGAGCGTATTTCAACTGGAGAACATGCATCGGCTAGCGCAAGCCGGAGCCATTGTGTTGCCCGCCGCTCCAGGCTGGTACCACGGCGCGACCGAAATGGTTGACCTGGTGGATTTCGTGGTTGCACGCATCTTGGATCAACTGGATGTGCCGCATACGCTGATGCGACGCTGGAAAGAGACAGAAGAATAGTCATGGTGAATCAGGTGGACTCTACATCGACTGGATCCGCTATGAGCTGTACGCCGCTTGGGCCTGCTTCCGCAAAAACGGGCCTTTTGCGGCGTTTTTTGGAACTGATCCGCTTCAGTCACACGATCTTCGCGCTGCCCTTTGCAATTCTGGCATGCGTCTTGGCCGCCGTGGTTCCGCGCACGATCGAGCTAACGCCCGCAATCTGGTGCAGTCGGATGGTTGGCGTGTTGCTGTGCATGGTCACCGCTCGATCGGCTGCGATGGCGTTCAATCGTTTGGTCGATGCGCGGATTGATGCGATGAATCCACGGACTGCGCGGAGGCATATTCCGGCGGGCGACTTGAGTCCAACGCAAGTGTGGGCGTTTTTTGCAGCGATGAGTCTGTTGTTTGTGCTATCGTGTCTGCTGTTCTTGCCGAATTGGTTGCCACTGTGGTGTTCGCTACCGGTTTTGGCGTGGATTTGTGGCTACAGCTACGCCAAACGCTTTACTTCAGCCGCGCACCTGTGGCTGGGAGTGGCACTTGCCTTATCACCGGTTTGCGCTTGGGTGGCACTGCGAGGCGAAATGGTGGTGGCATCCCCGAGCGATCTGATGCCAGCGGTTTGTTTGGGATTAGCCATCGCATTTTGGGTTTCGGGATTCGACATCATCTATGCTTGCCAGGATGCAGATTTTGATCGTAGCCAGAAATTGCATAGCGTTCCGGCTCGATTCGGAGTAGCTGGGGCTTTGCGAATCGCAGCGGGCCTTCACAGTGTGATGTTGCTGGTGCTATGCTTTTTGCCAAGTTATGCTGCGCTGCGTTTGGGTTGGTTGTACTGGGCCGCACTGATCGGAGTTGCGATTCTTGTCGTAACGCAACATGCATTGGTGAGCGCCAAGGACTTGGGGCGAGTCAATGTTGCGTTTTTCCAAGTCAACGCAGTCATCAGTTTCGGATTTTGCTTGGTAACTGCACTGGATAGCTGGCTGGGTTGAACGTTCCGACCAGCGTCTTGCTGGCCTTCATTGAATCGGAAGTCGAACAGTTGAAACAGATTATCTACGGCTTAGAACCATCGCTCTCGGCAGCAGAGTTCATCGATGTGTTGCAGCGGAGTACTCTGGCGGAACGCCGACCGGTGGACGATCCTGATACAATCGCAGGGATGCTGAAGGGGGCGCAGGTTATCTACACCGCGCGTCAGGAGGGGTTGTTGATTGGTGTGTCGCGCGCAATTACGGACTTTGCGTACTGCACTTATTTGTCGGATTTGGCAGTCGACGCCCAGTTTCAAAAACAGGGGATTGGCCGCGAGCTAATTCGCCTGACGCACCTAGCGGCTGGGTCGCATACCCTGCTCGTTCTTTTGGCTGCTCCGAAAGCCGTTGACTACTATCCGCACATCGGCATGACAAAGCACGAGTCGTGTTGGATGCTTCCGCGCCGTTGATTCGTCAGAATCTTCATGCAACCTTAACAATTGCAGCGGGGTTTGATTGAGCACGTACGGCACCCGGCCCTGGCCTACTTTCCCTCTCGCCGTATTCAGAAATGCGAAATCCCTTGGAAAATCCAGGGTTTTGCACTCTCTTCAGTCCTGCTTCTGGGAATCCGGTGCTCGGAGAAACCGCGGATTCTACCTGATCGAGAATCATCCTGGACTGGGATTAGACGGCTGGTTGAAATGCGGAATGATGGGATACTATGGGCGTTTTCAGACACATACTTTGGGGCTTTTTTCTCGCGAGTTTTTTGTAGGGAATCTGTGTGACGGTAGATGCCTATGCTGGAGTTCGCCGCCGCAAACAGACACCTTGGACGGTAAAGTTCGGGGACGCGTTTGCTTCTAAGCTGATCGCTGTAGGTGGCATTGGGACCATCGCGGCGATCATGTTGGTCGTGCTCGTCTTGTTGGGAACCGCTTGGCCACTTTTTCAAAGCCCTCCCACGCCGCAATGGCGAACTTTTGCTGGTCCATCGTTCAAGCACGTTGGGCTGGACGAGCATGAGTTGATTCTTTGGGGCGTCGATAGCTCGGGCAAACTGTCTGTGTTTGCGACTGCCGCTGGCGAACCGCTCGTGGAGTACCCAAGTCCCGAAAGTGATGAACGCAAAGTAACAGCTACCCACCTGTCGATTGATCGCTCCACATTGGTGCTTGGCTTTAGTGATGGCAGTTATCAAGTGGCCGAGATCGGATTCAAATACGACTTATTGAATGCTGCGGATCTGCCGCCCGACGTGAAAGTGACCGATGCAGAACCGATTGCGGTTCGCGACGGACAAGTCTACCAACGGTTTGACGGCACCAGCGTTCGACGAACACAAATCGTTGCACCAGAGTGGTCTGCACCCAAGAGTTTGGGATCGGCTGCGGTGACGATGATCGATTACCTCGGAACATCGTCACCAACCGCTCAGCAGTCGAAATCGCATGTGGTCGCGATTGTCGGTGAAGAATTGGCGTTCGGCACGATCTCTCGCAAGAAAGCTCCGATCGGCAAGAAGTTCACCGAATCGCTGGCCGTAACGCGCTGCCAATTGAATAGTCGCAATGCAAAAGGCGGACCGCTGTCTTTGACCTTGTTGAACGGCGAAGATCACGCAGTGGTGGCTTGGCCCAACGGCACACTCGATCGTTTCGCGTTAGCAGGCGAGAGTCCACAACTGGTTGAATCCGCTAGTGGCTTGATCGGTGGCGGCGAACTTACCGCCTCAGCACCACTGCTGGCACGACAAACTCTGCTGTGTGGCGACGACTCCGGTCGCGTGATCGGCTGGAACATTTTGCGAGCCAAAGAAACGAACGAAGTCGCCACTTCTCAGACTTCGACTGCGGATGGATTTCAGTTGGTACCAGCACACGAACTATTGCTGTCCAAATTGCCGATCCGCTCGATCAGCAGCAGTCAGAAGAATCACATGGCATCGATTGTGGACTCAGCCGGCGAAACCAGCTTGGTGTTTGTAACCACCAACGATGTATTGCTGAGCACCATCAACCCGCTCGGAGAAAAGACGCAACTGACCACCTTTGATCCAGGCGACGATGTGCTGGTAGCCAGCAGCGATGGCAAACTAGCGATTACGCCCTTGAAGATTGCTCATCCAGAGTCGTCGTTCTCCACTTTCTTTGGCTCCGTTTGGTACGAAGGCTACGCAAACCCGCAATATGTTTGGCAATCGTCAGCTGGGACAGAGAAGGCCGAATCCAAATTGAGCCTCATGCCGCTGGTCTTCGGAACACTCAAGGCGACTCTGTACGCGATGTTGGTTAGTGTTCCCTTGGCGTTGATGGCGGCGATCTATACCAGTGAATTTTTGTCGGCGTCGGCCCGTGCACGCGTTAAGCCGGTCGTAGAAATGATGGCAAGTCTGCCCAGTGTTGTGCTTGGATTCGTGGCAGCCCTTGTGATTGCACCACTTCTTCAAAGCCATCTGCTGTCAGTGCTGACGGCGGTTGTGGTCGTTCCGTTCAGTTTTGTTCTGGCTGGGCATCTCTGGAATCTGTTGCCGCTGGACAAGATTGTTCGCTGGGAACGCGCACGGCTGTTCGCGCTGATTGCTTGTTTACCAGTGAGTCTTTGGCTGACATCGCGCATTGCACCCGTGCTGGAAGGACTGCTGTTTGAAGGTGACCTAGTCAATTGGATCAACAGTGGATCTGGAAGCGCCGTGGGCGGTTGGATCCTGGTGCTTGTGCCACTCAATTGCTGCTTGGTTGCGTTTCTGATGCTAGGTCCGTTGGCTGAGTGGACAAGAGTGATTGCGGGACGTTGCACGCCACGCGGCTTTGCCGTCTACAGTTTGCTGCGATTGATGTTGGCCAGCGTGTTGATCGTCGTCTTGGCGTGGCTGCTGGCTCTGCTCTTGACCTCGATTGGACTGGATGCCCGTGGATCGATGTTTGGTAGCTACCAAGATCGCAATGCGTTGTTGGTGGGAATAGCGCTCGGCTTTTGCGTGATTCCAATCATCTACACCATTTCTGACGATGCCCTGCAAGCGGTTCCGAAACAACTGCGGAGCGCGTCACTCGGTTGCGGCGCGACCCCGTGGCAAACGACAATGCGAGTTGTTGTGCCGAGCGCGATGAGCGGCTTGTTTAGTGCGATCATGATTGGTTTGGGACGCGCCGTGGGCGAAACGATGGTGGTGTTGATGGCGGCCGGGAACACACCCGTTATGGATTGGAATCCCTTTAATGGGTTTAGGACTTTGAGCGCTACGCTGGCCACGGAATTGCCCGAAGCGGCTAAAGGGAGCACACACTTTCGAACGCTGTTCCTCGCCGCCCTGTTGCTGTTTGTGCTCACCTTGATCGCCAACACGATCGCTGAGTTTGTTCGTATTCGTTTCCGTAAGCGAGCGAGCCAACTATGAGCAATGCAAACGGTCCAGTCACGGCGGCTCAACCCGCAGAGACCAACAAGCAACCCAGGCGTCGGGCGCTGCAAAGCGGTTTTTCGTTGCTTGCGCGAGCTGAACCTCAAATTTGGTTCACAGGCGGCATGCTCGCCGTTTGCTTGGCGATGGTCGTCAGTCTGATGGCTTTGATTTTGGCTTCAGGCTTACCGACTTTCTGGCCGCAACCGATCGATTGGTTGGCGCTTAGCGACGGAACGTTGGATGCCGGCGAAGCCAAAGCGACGTCCATTGTCGAACCCGGCAAAGAAAGCGATGAAGCGAAAGGCGGCACCAGCTTCTATTATCGAACCGAAAATTTTGACTTGACGAATACGCACTATCGTTGGCTAAAGCCCAATGAGCTTGTCGCTTCGGGAATCTCGAGAGTTCCCGCGACCGCGTTGATCGAGCGATTTGAGTGGGGACATCTGTATGGAATCCCTCTGCGTGTGGTCGAACCCCTCGATCCAAGCGACGAGGACAGACAGAGCCTCCAAGCGAACGGGGTAGCAGATGAGCTGGTCAAAGTACTTTCAAGCCTGCAACCCACTACGCTCAGCGACGCCAAATTCACCGAACTGCTCGAATTGGTGAGTAAGTCGAGCAAGGAACTGGCGGACGAACTAAAAAATCCATCCATCCACCGCAGCATTAAAGCTGCTGAATCGCAGGAAGTGCAGTATCGATTAGTTGGCGAAGAAGTCTGGCGGCCAGTATCGGAACTCGATCCGATGGCCGAGCTTGAAGGCGCACGAGCAATCTTGACGAATCCAGCAATCAAGTCAAAGGTTGAAGCGGTTATTCCCGTGGTGCGTTCGCAACGCAAGCAGATCGAGCGATTGAAGCACGAACTAAGTCGCTTGGACGTCAGGATTTCCAAACTGCGCATTGCCGTGCGACAAGCTGAATTGGACACGGCGAGCGTTCTGCCAATTCAATTGGATGGAGCTCATTTTCAACTTGAGCAGCAAGTAAAGTTGCAGCAGATCTCCGCCCGCAAGCCTCAGTTTCTAAACCTGATTAAGGATGCGAAAGTCAAGGAAAGTTGCGCGGCATTGTTCGAAGATTTTGAAACCAGGTTGCTGCCCGCCGAGTTGACTGAAATCGAAAAACAGCTGAACGAATGGCGCAAACCACTAGAAGCGTCCCCACAGCCGCTGCGCGATGCAGTGGCCAAGTACGAAGCGGGCTACAGCGAGGTTGTGGCTGAAAAGCAGCCCATTCAAAAACAAATCACGGAACTTCAAGCCGAATTGGATCGCGGCGAGTTGATTGTCTGCGTTCCCAACAACGCGCGCCGCATTGCGGATATCCCGGAAGCCGATTTGAAACGCACCGCCAGCGGCAAGATACCGAAATCGGTCGCCGATCAACTCAGCGCACTGGACATCACCGTTGTCGAGAACTCCGAAAAGGTTCTGTTTGCAAACGATGCGTTGACCCTAGTTGAGTTTACCGACAATCGCGCAACGAATCACATGCTGTCAGTAACCGATGCCGTGAATCTGCTGGTCGAACATCCAGTTGCGCTTAAAGAACTGGTGCGTGTGATACCCGCCAATCAATTGACCTTCGGCGGCAAGTTGTCGGTGTACTTTAGTCGCTGGGCCGAGTTCCTGTTCGAAGACCCACGCGAAGCCAATACTTTGGGAGGAGTCTTTCCAGCGATCTGGGGCACGATCGTGATGACCTTGATCATGACCATCGCTGTTGTGCCCTTCGGGGTTATGGCGGCTCTGTATTTGCGAGAGTACACCAACGGCGGCGCTTTGGTCTCGATCATTCGCATTTCGATCAACAATTTGGCGGGTGTGCCATCCATTGTTTATGGTGTGTTTGGATTTTCGTTCTTCTGCATGACCATCGGCTCCTTCATCGACGGAGGGCCAAAGAGTGCTGACATCGATGTCTGGCCATCAGGGACTTGGTATTTTGTGTTGTGGGTCACGGTTGCGGTAGGTACCGGAGCGTTTTTGTTTAGTTTCTTCAGCAGCGGACCAGCGCATTCGCAGACCACTTTCAAGCGCGGACTGGCGCGAGCCGCCTTTGTGCTGTGGTTGGTGTGCTTGATCGCTGCGATAGCACTGATTGCAAAAAGTCCCTTTTTCAGCGGCTTCTACGCGGCTCAGTTGCCCAATCCTACCTTCGGCAAAGGTGGACTTCTGTGGGCATCTCTGACCTTAGCCCTGCTAACTTTGCCAGTTGTTATTGTCGCCACGGAAGAAGCCCTGGCCGCTGTTCCTAATTCGCTGCGCGAAGGCTCGTTGGCTTGTGGTGCAAGCAAGTGGCAAACGATTCGCCGCATTGTGCTACCGCATGCGCGGCCAGGCATTTTGACTGGAGCGATTCTGGCAATGGCCCGCGGCGCGGGCGAAGTGGCTCCGCTGATGCTGGTGGGTGCGCTACCGAATGCGCCGGAATTGCCGATGGATAGCGAATTTCCGTTCTTCCATGGCTCGCGAAACTTTATGCACCTCGGTTATCAAATTTATTCGCTCGGTTTCCAAAGCCAAAACAGCGAAGCGGCCAAACCTATGGTCTTTACGTGTACATTGCTGTTGATCCTGATCGTGGCGGCATTGAACCTGGCCGCTGTTTTCTTGCGGACAAGGTTGCGTCGACGATTCCAGGGCAATCAGTTTTAGTGACATTTGCATCCAGATATGAACACAACTTTGCAAGGCATTCCGGTGATGAAGCCCATCGGTAACGAAAAATCCTCGAAAAGCCGTTTGGAAATGATCGCTGCGGGCGAAAAAGTCGACGCGGTCATCCATGAAGAGCTGCTCAATTGCGAACCAGCGGTTGAGGTGCAGCACTTTAATCTGTGGTATGGCAAAAAGCAGGCTTTGCACGAAATCAGTATGTCCATCCCGCGCGGCAAGGTTACCGCCTTGATTGGACCTAGCGGTTGCGGTAAGTCGACTTTGCTGCGCAGCGTGAATCGGATGAATGACTTGATCGATGGTCTATCGATTCGAGGGGATATTCTGCTGAGCGGTGATTCGATTTTCGCGCCCGGAGTGGATGTTATCGAGTTGCGGAAACGGATGGGGATGGTTTTTCAGAAACCTAATCCGTTCCCGATGAGCATCTTTGAAAATGTCGTGTATCCGCTGCGCATCGCTGGCCAGCGTGATCGCAAGACACTTAACTCAGTATGCGAACAAAGATTGCGCGGTGCAGCCCTTTGGAATGAGGTTCGCGAGCGACTGAACGAAAGTGGACTCGGGCTATCCGGCGGCCAGCAACAACGGTTGTGCATTGCCCGAGCCATTGCGAGCGATCCGGAAGTGCTGTTGCTCGACGAACCCTGCTCGGCGCTCGACCCGCTGGCCACCGGCAAGATTGAGGATCTGATTAATGATCTGAAAGGCCGCTACACGGTTCTGATTGTGACGCACAACATGCAGCAAGCGGCCCGCGTCAGCGACTACACAGCGTTCATGTATCTTGGTCGTTTGATCGAGTTTGGGGTGACTTCGCAGATCTTTCAAAAACCCTACCTAAAAGAGACGGAAGACTACGTGACCGGGCGTTTCGGTTAAATGGCCGTAGCTTGGGACCATCGTCCCGAGCGCCCTTTGGATTCAACGCCGGTGCCACACGAATGCTCGGGACAAATGGTCCCAAGCTACGCGCGTGGTCCCGTAACGGCCACCTTCTTTTGCAAGCTATCGCTACAGCCGCTACTTCTGTCAGAGCCACCGCGGGCAGAGGCCCATCTTGTGGAACTGGGTCATTCTAGCCAATCGTCAAAGGCTAGCTTTTCCGAAGATACACCGCAGACGGTTTCGATACGCCCAAGGATGAGCAGTGAACTCCACTATGCAACAACTTAGCACAACAAACAATGGTTCCGCACGCATTCAACGCGACAGCTTTGGATCAAAAGTTGCGAGTAACAAGTTGCCTAGCAACAAAGTGCCCAGCATGTGGCGACTAGTCGTCCTGCAAAATGGACTACCTTCATCGGGCAATAACTCTGATACCGCTTTGCGATTGCGTCTTGACCCTGCCCATGGCATATCACCCAAAATGGTTGACTTAAACTGGTCGACGCAGGTTGGGCCGCCGATTACCGGCGAATTGTCAGCCTCAGGACTTAACGTTTATTCACAGGTTGATTGTTGCGCCGCCACGGCGCAGGTTACTGAAGCTCTGCCGATTCAGGGACCTGCCCCCCGTTCCGCAAACATCCCCGTTAAGCTGCCTGCCTCCCAGGATGCCGCGCAGGATGGATCGCAAGCGTTTGGTGATCGATACCGCGCGATGTTAGCCGAAGCGGCGCACGATATTCGCGCGCCGCTCGGCGTGGCTCGGCAGATCCTCAATCGCATTGCCACTCGTGTTCGGGAAGACGGTACGCTGAGCAATCAAGATCAGCGTTTGCTGGCTTCCGCCAATGAGCGATTGGAGCAGGCGACTACTTGGGTCGATGGCATTTTGCTTCCCAATCGACTGCAGCAAGTGGCCGCTGGCACGATGCGTCAGCGATTCTATCCGCATCAATTGAAAGGGATCGTTGAGCCGATTGTCAACGAACTGGCGAATCAACGAAACGTAGTGCTGGATTGGGTCGGCTGGGACCGATCGCTGCCAAGACTATATTTGGACCCAAATCAACTGGGGCGAATCCTGCTGAACCTGATCAGCAATGCGATCGCAGCCAGTCCGCGCGGCAGTCGCTTGAGTTTGCGAGTTGCCTGGCAGACGAACGTGACGCAGCGCCTTGTGATCGCTGTCGAAGATGAGGGCCGAGGTTTGTCGTCCGCCTTGTTGCGGTTTGTGAACACAGCTCAAGTTGCCCAAGCTCCGGCTGAAGCAGGGATTGGCCTAACGACCGTAAAGTCGCTGATCAATGCCATCGGAGGCTCGATCTCCGCGCAAGTTGGGCAGCTGGGCGGTACACTTTTCCGCGTTACAGTACCGGTCGACAATCGACTTTCGCTCGTGCGTGGTTGGTTAATTCAGCAGTCGCAAGTCGCAGAACGCAGCGGCAAGAAGCCCCTCAGCAGCATTCAACTGCATCTGCTGCGCAGTTCGGGGCTGGACACTTCCGTCGTCGATCAATGGCTACAACAATCAGCTGCACCTGAGGATTTCATTTATCGAGTCAGTGAAGATCGCTGGTTGTGGTTGTCAGTCGTTCCGAAGGCAGGAGTTGCAAACCAGGCTGGCGCAGCTGCGGTAGTCAACAAGTACTCTGCCCTCGCCGAGGCGCAAAACGGCCAGCTGAATTGTCACTTGGCCGCTGAATGGCTGAACGTTGAATTGCAATCACTGCATAGCACAAGCAATCAGCGTAACTTGCTGCCTCAATTGGCCGCTGCCATCGCCGATAAGTTTGCCGCACTAGCCGGCAATCGAATTCCACCCATCAACGAGCTAAAGGATGGGCTGCGAGGCCCAAGCAAGCCACTGGGACGACAACGAGATCTGTTGCGTGTCGATGAAGTCGCTGGACAAGTGCCCAAAGCGAAGTTGCGACCCATTCCGCGCGATCGTTTGAACCTCCTGACCGCCGATCCAGCGATCTTCGCCGAATTGGCGCAAGACTGGCGCGAGCAACACAGCCAACTGTAGCGCGAGAGTCGCACAATTGTCCCAATTGTGGAAGCTTTGTGGCAGCGTTGTTTCAGCGTTGTTGCAGCTACGATTGGGACAATCGTGCGACAATAAAGCATGAACCCCAAAAGTCAAATTGCGTCGAACCACTGCTCTGTAACTTGATTTAGTAGCGGAATGCTTCAAGCATTTCGAGAGTCCTAAGATTTTTGGATTGCGTGTTTGGGTTTTCGTGTGCCACTGGCTGTGCCAGTGCAAACGAAGGAGACCATTCGAAACAAAAGGCGGTCGATCCAATACTTGAGTCCTAAACGGAAATCTGTCGAAGTGATACGGTTCGAATTAGCAGATGCTTTCAAGTGGACTGCGACTCAACCATGGCGATTTACCGATCACCCAACTTGATCGTCACTTAAACCGTACAACTTCGGCGGCTCTCGTGTTACGCTGTTCGCACTAG
>JANRMD010000184.1:0-9718 GCA_033761895.1 Pirellulaceae bacterium
TCTTGGTTCTGGCGATCCTGGGTGTAATCATGTCGATGGTTATTCCTAATCTGCTCGGCCGTCAAAAGTATGCGAACATTGACGCAACACGTGGAAGCGTCAAAGGGGCCGAGCAGGCGGTTCGTATGTACGCACTCGATCACCTCGGTGAATACCCAACCGTTGCTGAAGGCTTTCGCGTTTTAGTGGAAGCTCCCCGTAGCAATGACTCACGGTGGCGTGGTCCGTACCTCACCAGTCTTCCTCAGGATGCATGGGGGAATGACTTGGTCTATCAGTATCCAAGCAAACATCCACCCTGTGAGTTCGATGTGTTTTCTTGTGGCCCTGACAAATCCCCCAATACCAGCGACGATATTGGAAATTGGCTAGACAAGCGGGACAAATAGCGATGCGTGCAGAACGACAGAGCATAAATCAGGCTGGATTTACACTGATTGAACTCTTGCTCGCACTTGCTGTAATAGCAGTGGTTGCGACCATCGTGCTGCCATCCTTTTTTCGAAGCTACTTCGATCATCGCACTTTAGATCAAGCTGTCAGTTCAGTTATGGAAACGATGCTGACCGCGAAACAACTCGCAATTCAATCCTCATCTCCCTATGTATATGAGTTCACACGGGGATCGAATGTCCAGCGGATTTACCCACTGACCAGATCAGCTAAAAAGCAAACCGTGACTTTGCCAGCCGGCATTCGCCTGGAACCAGATTTGCAAGACCTGACTACATCCAATCGAATGATCTTCCGCGAAGACGGTAGTACCGAAGGCATTGCGTTACTGGTAATTCGTGGAACTCAGTCACAGCCGATCCAAGTGCAACGTCGACTTGGAATCCCTCAACGCATTGTTGGCAAATAGAGGCTCATATGCGTGGCTACAGAAATCGAAATCGAAATCGATTAACGGCGGCTCGACGTGAGGGTGCGGTCTTACTCGACTTGTTCCTAGCGACCCTGATCTTTTCCATTTGCGTCATCGCCATCGGACAGTTTGGATCGCAGTCTCTTCAGATCGCACAAAAAACTACCGCTGAACGGCTGGCCATGCTCAAGGCAGAGTCGATCTTGGCCAAAGAAGTGGCTTTCGGTCCTCGCAAATCTCCGCAGATGTGGAAGGACTCGCTCCAGGGTGTACCTCTTTCCATACGCGTGAGCTGGAAAGAAACAGATCAAAAAAGGTTACAGCGGGTTACGGTAGATGTTTCTGCTAACAACGACTTAAGGGTTGGCCGAAACACCATCTCGCTCAGTCGCCTTGTCTTCATGAGTGAGGACAAATAAGTGCACGCGAAGGTACAGAGCCCGTATTCGTGGGTCACTTCTGCCGGATGTGACCGGCCCAAACCAAGCCCAGGCAAGCCACAAATTCGCTGTGGTTTTTCATTGCTCGAAGTCTTGATCGCCATGCTACTGGGTGCATTCTTGATGTTAGCAATCTTTGAGACGTTTTTTGTTACGGCGCGTTATCGAATCTTAGCGGGCGAGAGCCAGGCTAGCGGGATTTCCTTGTCCAACGCGATTCGAGACCTGACGAGCGATCTGCTCGCCCAACCGAGTGGAAAAATTCCAGACCGGCCAACTCAGTCGATAGAGTCAACTGAGCTGCCGATGCCCTCAAAGTTGCTACAACCCAGACTGAGTTTTCGCGACTCTTTTGCACTCGAATCCCGCTTGGAATGGACGCAGTTCACCGGGCGTACGAACTATGTTGCACTGCGAACTCGCGCCTGGAATTCACGGTTCTCCCAGCTGCCCCCGAATGTCTCACCATCAGGTGAAAGCTTGGTCGTATGGTGGCTTTATCAAGGCTCGAAGCCCCGCATTGAAGGCTGGCGCAACAAAGACTTAAGCACTGCCAAAACCCTAAAGCTCCCACCGAACCCGCGTGGCCTCATCCGCACACAGTTCTTCATCGATCGAACGGGTGCTGAGCACGAACATTCCGAAGTGATCATGCCTGAGGCAGTTGCCTTAGAACTGCGCTATTACAACGGAAACGAATTACAAAACGAGTGGGACGTAGCCGACGAGATTCCAACGAACCAGCAGCGAACTCCCTCAGCTATCGAAGTAAGACTAAAGGTCGAAAACGAAGTCATTGAACACTGGATTAGCATCCCTAGAGAGTAAGGAATATCTCCTAGTGCTTCGACACAATTTGATTTTGGGGTTGAGTGTCGCACAATTGTCCCAATTGTTGCAGCTACGATTGGGACAACCATGTGACGATTTACCGATCACACAACTTGATCGTCACTTAAACCGTACAACTTCGGCGGCTCTCGTGTTACGCTGTTCGCACTAGGGAGTCTACTTTTGGGGAACAATAGCTCCTCCGTTTGCACTGGCACAGCCAGTGGCACACCAGGCTCACTCAACCCCAAAATCGAATGTGGACAGAGCACTAGCACGCTGTTTAAGCGAGGAGGTTAAGATGACCAACACTGAATACTTACAGCACCACCACGTGACGAGAACGAACCTACACAGTTTACGAACTAGTTCCATGAGATCCGATCGAATCGGGTACCGTCGACGGCTGCGCAGTGGTTTCGCTACACTCTTGGTCTTGCTAGTTATTGCAGCGCTGAGTTTAGCGGTTTATGCATTTGCAAACCAAACCTTCTTGGAACATTCAGCAACACGTGCGTCCATTCGGCAAACTCAAGCCCGCTGGACCGCACTCAGTGGTATCGATGCGTTGCGCAGCCAGATGTTCGCTGCGAATACGCTGCAGTTTCATCAGTTAGTAAATGCCCACCAATGGAAGGAACCTGTTCCTGTGGCGACGGAGGCTCCCGAATTCCAAACAGGCGTGTACCGTCAGATTTCCCGCAAAGAACTGACGGCTGGTCTTCAATCGGAGTCCGCTCGACTGAACTTAAACGCATTGGACCTCTCTCGGGCTGGCGAAGTCGTATCGCGAACAAGGCTGGTGGGGTTGCCAAACGTAACGCCGCAAATGGCCGACGCACTGTTGGATTGGATGGACGCTGACGATGAGCCTCGCACGTTTGGGGCGGAAGCGAACTGGTACGCTGATAATGCTCCGCAAGCGCGCCCAACCAACGGACCAATCCGCAACCTGCATCAGTTGACCTTCATTCGCGGCTTTGATGAACTCATCGTCTTCGGTGAAGACACTAACAACAACGGTTGGTTAGACTGGAATGAAGACGACGGTGATTCGCAATTGCCTAGCGACAACGGCGACGGCGTTCTCAACCTAGGCCTCGCGCAGTACATCAGCTTGAACGCATTTGAGTCGAATATCGATGCCTTAGGAAACAAGAAGATCAATCTTAATAACGATGACCTTTTTGAGCTGCATGCGCAGGTATCAAGTCGTTTTGGCGAAAGTGTCGCGACCTTCATCGCGGCTTACCGCTTAGATGGTCCGGTAACGCAAGCGGGCGAAGTCGACCTCAAGGAACTTCGCAAAGAGCTAGATCGGTCTTTCGATGCACGTATTGATGCGCAGCTTAATGCATCAGGTGAACGTCGCGATACTCGCAAAGCACCCCGCCGCAGTCAGTCCACCAAGGGCGGAGTTGCATTAGAGCGTTCCCCGCTTTACCGAATTGCTTCGGTGGTGGACTTGATTGGCGTCTCAGTCATCACACTGATCGATGACGGCGAGAAGATGCTCACAAGCCCCTGGGAACTCAACGGCGCTGACGCTCACGATCTGCTCCTAAAACTCGAAGACGCATTTACTGTCTCTGATCAGGACCGCCTGCCAGGTCGAATTGATATCAATCAAGCCTCCCTTGAGGTACTGCGCACGATACCTGGTTTGTCGCATACTTCTGCGCAGGCGATGGTTGCGACGCGCGAGCGACCGAAAAATGGGGCCGCTAATGATAGCTTTCGATCGATCTATTGGCTGTTAGAAAACAAGCTTTTAAGCCTTGAGGAACTCCGCCGCGTTGCAGAGTTCATCACGGTGAAAGGGGCAATCTATTCAGGTTATGCGGCTGGTCACGATCGAGGTTCGCAATCGTCAGCATTCATCAAATTTACGCTGTGCCAAGAAGGTGCTTCAGTTCGACTCCTAGAACAATGTGAAGTAGGCTTTGCTCCCTTGATGGAACAGGACGTTCGTCATGATCGGTCGCGATTCCCATGATCTCAAACCTTGGGAACGATTACTGCCTTTGCTAGCTTGGGGTACCGAGCCCGTTAAAGGACCGTTGCCAGCGAGGATTCTGGTTGTTGCGTGGGGCGCCAACGGTGCCTCCATCTCGCTGTACCAGCGCAGCGGGCTGAATTACACTCGCCTCAACTCGTTCGATATCGAGTGGACAGATGAAGAGCAACATTCGCACGAAGTGATCGGAGAACGCATCGCGCGCGAGATGCATCACCGCGATATAACGGTCCAGGATGTAGTGGCGTCGGTCCCGCGTCGTTTCGTGGTACTTAAGAATTTAGAGTTACCGCCAACCGAGCAAGCATCCATCGCAGGCATGGTGTATCTGCAGTGCGAGAATCTTTTTCCGGTGAGTCGTGCGACTCTTGAAATTGATTTTCTGCAACACGAATCGCCAGCGGATGCAGATACTTCTATCTTGGTATGCGCCGTTCCCAAGCCGGTCGTGCAGGTGGTCGTTGATTCCTTGAAACACGCCAGGCTAAAGCCACTTGCACTTGGTGTCGGTGAGTTAGGCATTCCATTCTTGACGCCATCCGTTGGAACGAACGAACTGCAATTCGATTTATTGGCCAGCGGGAACAAGCTCGAATTCCTGATCTCAAGGAATCAATTGCCTGTTATAAGCCATGCTGGTCAAGCACCCGAGTTGGAGTCCGAGCGGGCAAGGTATATCTGCTCGACAATGAACCGACTCTTGCAAGCGGCCGCCCAGCGTTTACCTGATCTGAAGGTAACGAAGATTCAAGCTTACGGCGATTTCGATGATGCGACGGCAATCGAAATCCGTCGAGCTATGCGAATCCCCATTCAGTACCATGCCGAAGCGACCGCCAGCGAAATCAAAGACCTAGCCTTGCTTGCTGCCTATGAGCAAGCGAAGTTATCCATCGATTTTTTAAATCCTCGCAAGCCCCTTGACCCAGCCATTGAGCTCCGCCGCAAAGTTGTTTTTTATGCGACGATCGCCGCGGCTCTGGTCATTCTCTTTGGCTTGCCATTGACATGGAGCAATTATCGGCTTGATCGTCAATTGGCGAAGATTCAAGAAAGCAAGGCAACGCTCGCGCAACAAGTTGAGCGTCTTGAACCGTTGGAGAAGACATGGAAGAAGTTGGTCGCCTTCGAGCGAGCTCGTTTCGATTATGCCAACGAACTGCGAGACATTTTGAATCGCTTGCAACCGTGTGAGCAAATGCATTTGGAAAGTTTGGAACTGAGCGAGTCCACGAACAGCGGCATTATGGTAGTGCGGTTCATCGGTCGCATCAAAGATCGCGAGGCATGGACTAGTCTGACCAATGACCTACTGGCAGCGACCGATCAATACCGTTTGCGTGCGCCGTTACTGGAACCAATTGCTGGTGACGGTCACTATGCTCATCGATTCACTATTGAGTTGGAACTGAAATCGATGCACTCAGAGAACAAACAAGTAGGAACTTAACAGGCTGCTGAAAAAGTAACCCGAAGCATTAGCGAGGGAATTCCAGGACGCCCCTCGCTAACGCCTTTTTTGATGTTGCGCGTTTCGCATTTATTCGAACTCGTACTCAATGAAATGGTACTCGTACTCGCGGGTGAAGATTCGACTAGCCGCAGTGCGCAAGCACCGGTTCCCGCGGCGAAAATCGGACGCTAGCGCGTTCCGGCTGAATTTACAAACCCTACGAGTACCGCCTTCGGCTGAGTACGAGTACGCAATACCTGGCTATCAGTAGAGGCATTGAATGGACGCACTAGCCAAACAAAAGAAGACTAGACTGGCGCTGAGCCTTGTGTTGATCGCCGTAGTGAGTTGGAAGTTCTTCTACCCAATTCTCGCACAACCACTGCAGGCCAAGCAGGAACTGATTGCGAGTGAAACACGTGGGCTGGAGTCCCTCCAGAGTAGATTTGATCTGTACAGCAACTATCTTGCGCAGATACGGTCGACGGGCATGAAGAGCTTGCCACCCGATTCGATGACTGCCGCAATCCGTTACCAGGAGTGGGTGCGTGGCCTCTGTGAAACCGCCGGCATGGCTGAACCGACGCTCACCATCAAAGAACCAGTTCTTGAAGAGGACGTCGGGGCGAAAGTGCAGGTCAGTATTCGTGCGACGGCATCGCTGGAGGCGGTTGGGAACCTCGTCGACCTTTTGTCCGCTGCAGCCGTAGCTCACCGGATTGTGAAACTAGAACTCAAAGACTGGGATGCCCTGGGGAGCTCGATTGCGCTGAGTATTGATTTGGATGCTCTATCCTTAAAAGACAATCCAACGTTCAACCCGAATTTACTGGCCCAATCAATAGAGACACGAGGTCTTGGCAGGTTTATTGATGATCGCAAGAGTTTCTCGCGCTACGTACCGCCCCAGCGTGTTCCCATTGAAATGGAGCCGGGGGAGTCGATGGCAGTTTCGACGGCTAGGCCGCCTCGGCCAGACTTCTTAAACGCGGTGCTCTTGGTGGGTATCGTGCAGCGCAATGGTGCGCCACGGGCATTGCTGCGCGATAACCTTAAGGGAGTTGACTTGGTTTACGAACTGAATCAGCAGATCCAAGTGGATGATTTTTCAGCGACGGTCACGAGCATCGACGGCGTCAGCATGACGTTGGCTCAAGGTGACAAGATCATTCGAGTCGCACTTGGGCAAACACTTCGACAAAGTGTTGACTGGCTTAATGAACCGAATGGCGTTTTTTAGTTGCTTCCCAGGTTTGAAAACAAAAAGAGCTTGACGTTACCGCCAAGCTCTTCGGTTTCTAAACTAAGCTCAAGATGAACTATTTGCTCGCCGAATCACGCAGGATCTGATGGAACGGCTTGATGATTTGACCGCTGATCGTTCCCCAGAACTTCGAGTTAACTCCAAACTTTCCAACTGCAGGGAAATTGGTGAAGGTCTCAAGTACGACCCCATTAGAAATCGACTTGACGCTGTCTGGCAGTAGCAATTGTGGATGGTCAAACGGACCTGATTGATTTCGGACTCGTTCGTCGGTCATCGATTGCATGAATGCAGTGAGAACGACCACACCCCCTGGCCCCTGTTGTGGGTCTTGTAGGCCTGGAATACCGCTCACACCTTGGTCGAGGTTTCCAACATTCTCATTGCGGAATGGTGCTCCACGACCGTACTGCTCGATGACTTCTTCGAGGTACAGTTTGCCACCGTTGTGTAAGTAAGGTCCAGTCAATTCAACGTTGCGGAGCATCGGAGTCTTGAAAGTTCCATCGACGGCGATTGGCAACGCTTGGATAGGTGCATCGATTGCGAAGTTGTCGACGAATTCTCCGAGCGACCGACCAGTGTTGCCGAGCAGCTTGGCGCGTTTGGTAAGCGAGAACTCGCCCTTCTCGTCCTTGCGTCCTGAGCCAAGGTCATTGGCCGAAATCTGCTCTCCGGTGTTGTAGTAGCCGCGATCGTAGAATGTTGGCTTATCAAACTTCTCACCGCGTAGCATGATTTGTACGGGCTTTTGAACCAGCACAACCTTGCCATTTGCGTCAAGCACTGGCTTACCTGCTTCCAACTTTGGAACGAAGATTTCGTCGATAGCCGCAGCTGTTGTTTCAGGGCCAGAGTGACAGATGTTGCAACCACGTTGGAAGATTCCCAGACCGGTTTGAGCAGCTGGGCTGATAGCACTGGTGTCACCAGCCAAGAAGCGATCAAGTGGTGTGTCATCGGAAACCAACGTCCGCTGATACATCAACAGAGCGATACCCCAGTACAGCGAGAAGTTCGCTTCCATCTGTGTGTAGCCATTCGCATCTCGTAGACGCGAACCCCACCATTGCTCATTAAATGCTTTTCGGATTAAGAACGAGTAGGAAACTCGAAGACCGGTTCCAAAATAGAAGTCATAAGGAGCGAGAGTCGAATCGGTGAAATAGACTTCCTGCTTTGCCAATGGACGCAGCGACAACATCTTGCGACCAAACTCAGGGAATGTGCGTCCCTCCCAAGCCATTTCGCTGGCCAATGGTGGCGAGGCTGCTTGCGAGGCAAGCGAAGCGTTATCAAGCGACACGGTTACGCGTGATAGTGATTGCACAGCTCGAGTTCGAGAACCAGTCATTCTGTCCAAAAGTGCATCCCTTGAGTTCCTGTATGAAAAGGAAGCTCTCAGAACTTTGGCATCTGGGTCAAACTTTCCGTACTGATTTACACCATTGAATGTGTAGCTGGCACGGCCATCCCAGTTGTTGCGATGATTGAAAACCGCGTTGATTACGCTAGGTGAATTGCGTGACGTGACTGTCCGCAGGTTAGTGCCATGAAAACTGAAATCAGGATCGGGCTTGATCGTGCCTTGGTCGACACTGTTGCCTAAATTGACTCGTTGGAACTGGCGCAGCTCAACGCCTTTGGACCCTACGATTTCCTGTCGATTTTCGATGACGACCGCTGCAGGATCGAGCGGGTTGTTACCGCTAATACGAACGAAGGGGAAATCGCCTTCAGTCAATTTCAGAAGTGGATTGATCAAACGTTTTTTAGTGGGGTTGTCTTTGGGCAAACCCAAAGTGTTGCTGATCCGTGCATCTCCACCAGCATGGAAGTGGCAAGTCGCGCAAGCCACTTTTCCATCACTTCCAGCCTGCATATCCCAGAAGAGTGCTTTGCCGAGTGCCACAGCAGCATCGCGGTCGCGTACAAAGTCGTCGATGTTCGAAGGGATTGGTACTTTTACCGAATTCAGTGGCGCCAACGGTCGCGCGGTTTGGGCCATCAATGGCTCACTAGACGCGCTTCCCCACATGCCGCCAAACACGGCTGAGAGTAGGGCAATTCTCCAACGGAGTCTGATCAAGCTCATGAAGTCTTTCCTCGTAGTTGTTTCCTGCGGGATTTCCATCGGCAAGCGATGTTTTGTCCCAAGTCACTTGGACCACCCATAGTTCATTGGTCGAGATACTTGCAGCACACGCCACGTTTTTAACGCCAGCGATACCTCGCTGGCCTCTCTCGAACTCGAGCAACCGCTCACTGCCGACCAACCCAAATTGGCTCTAGCTAGAATTTCCGCAGTGTCTCATATGGATATACTTCTAAGCCGGCAGAGAAAGGGACACCGCTCCTCCGAAATTTATTGAAACAATTTCTTGTTGTTTATTGCGTCAAAACAACTTGCCTAATCGCTACAATTCCTGCGAGCGTAGAATGATTGTAGCGGTCGTGAGGGTTGCTCCATTTCGGGTCGAATTACTCTGCCTGGAGTACGCTGGCGAATTCGTATCTCGGTAGCGCGAGCGTATTTAGTTTCAGTCCCCGGGTCGCACGAGTCGATTATCGATACCACCGACGGCAAAGGTCACTTTCATTCTTGCATCGATAAGTTCCACGCAGACGTTCAACAAGTCGCCAATCGAGGCCCCTTGGCTGCTGCGTTCGTTTTGGATACGGAAAACTCACTGCTCCGCTTGGCTGACCAGTTCTTTGTTGTTGAAGGCTTCGTTGTCGCGCCGCGAAGGGGCTTGCCGCTGGCTTCGATCAGCCGACGGTAAGGAACACCGAGTTTCAACGCGACCTCGCGCAAACGCTTGCGACTGGCCGCCAGAAACGGGCAGAG
>JANRMD010000185.1:0-10412 GCA_033761895.1 Pirellulaceae bacterium
CCCAGTAATCGACAAGCCCTCAAGCATTTCGGATCCCTGGTAGCGGAAACCGTCAAGCATTTTGAGTAGCCACCGTCGCCAGACGGTGGACACGATGCAGGGTGACTAACCACCGCTTGGCAGCGGCGGCTACCAGGGCCCCCGAAAACCTTGACGGCTTCCGATACCAGGGATCTGGGGCAGGCTGCCAGACAAGTTCCGCGTGTACCGATAATTCTGCCCAACGTGTAATCCACTTTTGTGGAAATTCTTGGAATATGAAAGGGATTTTTCTTCCAGCTGGCAGTTTAGTGCCATAATTGACCAAGCTCTAATTTGGGAAAATAGCCCTTGCGACCATCCATTGCATAGAATGCAATTGAACGATTATGCCGGCGGGTCGGTGCCAGAAGAGTCAGCCTCCAGCCCCCTTTTAGCGTTACGCGCCTTGCCCAGAGCGAATCGACAAACTCAGCTTACTCGGCTCCTGCAACCAAGCACATGTTGTAAGGATCGATATCGGGGCTCGTCATGTCACAGAATTTAAATCTTGAGCGCAACGAGACTCAGGCGGAACTGCATGAGGCCAACGAGCTTCGGACGCAGTTGCTCGTTCGGACCGCCAACGTTGGTTTATGGGACTGGGATCTTGTTTCCAATCGGGTCTACTTTTCACCCGAATGGAAAATGCAGTTGGGCTATGCCGAAGACGAGTTGACGAACCGGTACGAAGAGTGGGAGTCGCGTCTGCATCCCGACGACCGCGAATCAGCTCTGACGGCAGTTCGCGAGTTTCGCGAGGGAATTCGTTCAGTCTACGATGTTGAATTTCGCTTGCAGCACAAAGATGGCTCTTGGCGATGGATTTGTGCACGCGCGGATTTTCAACGTGATGCTACTGGCAAAGCCATTCGAATCATGGGCTGCCATCTCGATATCACCGATCGCAAAATCGCTGATGCGGCTAGATCGGAAGCTCTCCAACGGCTCGAAAAAATCACCAGCCGCATACCGGGCGTCGTGTATCAATTTCGTATGCGCCCCGATGGCAGCTCTTGCTTTCCTTACGCCAGCGAGGGAATGCGAGTATTACTCGGCGTTGGACCTGAAGAAGTACGCGAAGACGGCCATAAGTTGTTTGCGTATCATCATCCGGATGACGAACCAGCTCTATTCGCATCGATCGAGAAATCGAAAAACGAATTAAGTCCTTGGAGTCATGAGTTCCGATTTCGCTTCCCAGATGGTTCCGTGCGCTGGATTTCGGGAAACTCAATTCCGGAGCGTGAGCCCGATGGGTCCACGTTGTGGCACGGTTACATGGCTGATGTGACTGAACGCAAGCAAACTGAGGAGGCACTTGAGCGCAGTCGAGCCGATCTTAACGAAGCTCAACGCGTGGCTCTGATGGGCAGTTGGCACTTGGACGTCGCTAGTAACAAAGTCCAATGGTCCGACGAACTCTACCGCATGTTGGGGTTTGATCCCAAGCAGCCGCCGCCCCCATTCACAACTCACGAAAAACTATTCACCAAAGAGAGCTGGGAAAAACTTTCGGCAGCCATTACCAAGACACTCAACACGGGCGTGCCTTATGAACTCGAGCTTGAGATGGTTCGCCAGGATGGTAGCCACGGCTGGATGTGGGTTCGCGGCGTTGCAGCCCAAGATGAAAACGGCGTGACCGTAAGCCTGCGCGGAGTGGCGCAAGACATTACGGAACGCAAGAGGACCGAGGCTGCCCTCAAGGACAGTGAAGGTCGCTGGCGTTTTGCGTTAGAAGGAGGTCGTGACGGAGTATGGGAATGGAACGTCGTCGACAACACGGTTCTCCACTCGAAACGCTGCCTGGAGATACTTGGATTCGAAGAAGGCGATATTGGAGAAAACGCCGATGATTGGAGGGAACTGGTTCATCCCGAAGACTTGGCACAGGTTACCAATCACATCTGGGCTCACCTTGAAGGTAAAACCCCTTATTACAAATACGAACACCGCATCAAATGCAAAGATGGTTCCTACAAGTGGATCGATGCCAGAGGATTAGTCATCAGTCGCGATAATAACGGAAAACCATTGCGACTAATAGGTACTCACGCCGATGTCACCGAACGGAAGCAAGCAGAAGCGCTCCTGCGAGACAATCAAGCACTCGAGAACAGCGCTGCAGGTTTGCGACTGGTCACCACCAGCGCGCGCGTAGGCTTGGTCGTTGTTAGCCGAGAGCATCGCTACACCTTCGCCAACGCAGCTTACTCAGCCATCTTCAACCTGCCGCAGGATCTGGTTGGAAAACACATCGGTGAGGTCCTGCCCGAACTGTATGAAAAACGCGTGCGCCCTAGGCTAGATCGTGCCTTCAGCGGCGAACGCATGGACTATGAAATTCGATTAAACACATCGACCACTCCTATCCATTGCGCAGTTAACTATGAACCTGTTATGGAGGGCAATGTAGTCACCAGTGTGGCGATTGTCGTGATGGACATCACCGCTCAACGCAACACCGAAGAACAACTGCGGCAGTCGCAAAAGATGGAAGCGGTCGGTCAATTGGCTGGTGGTATTGCGCACGACTTCAACAATCTGCTCACCATTATCAGTGGTTACACAAACCTGCTTCTCAAGAAACTAGCGCCACCCGATCCGGCTTGGAATTTCCTTAACGAAATTCGGACTGCGAGCAAACGCGCTGCCGAACTCACAAGCAGTCTTCTCGCATTTAGCCATCAACAAATCCGTACTCCAGAATTGGTCAATGTAAATGAAGTTGTCGTCGAAACGTTGAAGTTACTCGAACGTGCAATCGGCGAACGCGTGGAAATCTCCGTGTCGCTTGAACCCGAGTTGAAGAATGTCTGGATGGATCGCAGCGAAGTGTCGCAAATCCTGCTGAACCTTTCCATCAATGCTCGAGATGCGATGCAAGATGAAGGTACGTTGACCATCCAAACACAGAATGTCACCGTCCGGGCTGGTGAGTTCTTCGGTGAACCCAAGGTCGCCCCGGGGGACTATGTTCTGCTAACGGTATCCGACTCCGGTGGCGGGATGAGCGAAGAAGTGCAACGCCGGATCTTTGAGCCCTTCTTCACCACCAAACCTGTCGGCAAAGGCACTGGCTTAGGGCTGGCGATGGTCCATGGCATTGTCACGCGATCAGGCGGCGGAATTCGCGTGGCTAGTACGATGGGCAAAGGCTCCGCATTTAGCATTTACTTACCCCAATCAAGCCAATCGACGGACTCGAACCAGGATGCTGCCTTTCAACGTGATCTCAACACGAAACTTCAGGGTGGCTCGGAAACGATCCTACTGGTGGAAGACGATGATACCGTTCGAGGGCTAACACGTACAATCTTACGGCACTTCGGCTACACCGTAATTGAAGCCGGCAGCGGCCAAGCGGCTTTAGAGATCTTTACGCAAAACCGTGGCCAGATACAGCTGGTGATTACCGACGTGGTTATGCCAGGCATGAATGGTGCCGTGCTGGTCGAGCACATCCAGAAGGTTGCACCGGGCGTCCCTGTACTCATGATATCGGGTTACGTGGGCGAGACCGCAACGCGCGAGAAACTGCTGGACGCAAAGGTCAACTTTCTTCAAAAGCCGTTTGAACCCAACGCCTTTGCACAAAAGGTACGCGAACTGCTCGATCAAAGCCCTAGCAACTTGAGATGACAGCAGGCTGCTGAAAAAGTCGATCGTTTGGTTCTTCATAACCCGCCGCGTCAGTTTTGATGTTGCGCTATTGGATGCTTAGAAGCGATCAGGACGACGGTATGCTTGGTTTTTCATAACCCGATGCGTGAGTTTTTGTGTTGCGCTGTTTTTTGCTTTGCGGACCAAAGGTCCAGTCATTTGCCTAGCCCAGCTCAACGGGCTGGGGAGTTAGGTGCAACTGGTCGTAAGGGCTGAAGGCCCGCCCGTTTGTCGATCGACAATTACTCGCAAACAAATGGCCGGGCCCTTGGCCCTAAAATCCCTTATGCGTTTACTCCCGGCCCTTCAGGCCGGGCTAGGTAAAGTGCCGGGGGCTTTGCCCCTAAATCAAAATAGCGCAACAGCAAAACTACTGCATCGGGTTACTTGTGCTCGGGTTACTTGTGCTCGACCGAAACAACTTCGCGTGTCCAAGTAATGTTGGGCACCGAAAAGCGAATGGTGGTCGGTATCTGAAAGCCGTCGAAGGCCCGATAGTTTTGATAATCGACCTGATAAAGAAAATCGCCCAACACAGTCGGTACCGAAGCCGACCTTCTCGTCAGTAGTCCCGTTTGCTCATCTAAGTACAACTGTTCGCGAACACCTTGCGGTCCCTTCGCGGACAACACATACATCCGCCGCCCTTCAAGCTCCTCAACGCGTGTAAACGAAAACTCATCAAAACACGCTTTCATCTTTGCACCAAATGCAAGCGACGCTTCGCGTTCGATCTGCAAGGCCTCATCGAACTTCAACTTGATGGCATCTTCATTGGCTTTCTTAGACGCAGCTTTTCCATCAAACGACTCGGTAACCACCACCGCTTTATAAGTAGTGGCCAGTCGATAAACTCCATCAGCCGACTGCCACAGCTCCTCGGGCTCGCTGCGACCATCAGGTTCAATTCGCTTAGCCACCGTATGACGTTGCTTGATCGAAGCCAGCTTCTCTTGCCCTCCGAGTGCGGCCACATACTTTGCAAAAATCTCATCCTTGGTTGGTTTGGTTTCTGGTTGCTGGACGTTTCGAGCGACGGCAAGCGGTTCGGCGAACAGGTTATTGGCAGGATGTGCTTGGCCACGGTGACAGGTGAAGCATGTAATCTCATTCTTGCCATCGAAATGCTTGCTGTTCAAATCGAAGGTCATTTCAATCATCTTCCGCGCGATGTCTTTATGGGCGACACGCTCTTTCGCGAAATCAAATCCTTCGTGACAGAACTGGCAATTCACGCCCAGAGAGGCTGACATGAGGTTCATGACTTTACCCATCTGATCGGCGGGCATCTCGGAGAGAGCGGTCACATTCTTGAAAGCGGTGCCAGCAAGTTCAGAAGCAGATTCAGTGCTAGGTTCCTTGGCAGCCTTGCCGTCTTGCGCCTGAACATCACGCACCAACAAAACCTGACAAGCCAATGTCGCGGCTACGCACAGCAAAATTGAACGCACTGAGGACAACCAGTTAAGGCTTCTTGTGATGTTGGTTTTCGTCGTGTTTGGCTTCTTCAGCAGCCGAGATTTTCTTGACACCTTCAACTTCAACTTTAAGGTCATTCGCTTGATCTGCCTTGATTTCGACCGATAGGCCAGAAGTGGAGTAAGAAGCATAACGGGGGTGCACAACGCCCAAGGCACTCGGTTTGAAGTCAGGAATTTCCTCAGTCATTACAAACTGAACCACGACACAGTCATGATTTCCAGCCACCGCGCCATCACCCGTTTCATAAGTTGTTAGCGTAAAGCTACCATCCTTTTCGATCGACCCACGAGCCTGAACGCCATGTTCACGCGACTTCAGCTCAATCGTACCTACATGTACCGGTGAACCACTCTTGAAGACAACTTTCCCCTTGGCGGGATAAGTCTTGAGGCGACCATCCGAACATCCTACGAAGCTTGTTAGGCCTAGAGCGCCCAACATGACCGCAGCCGAAATTCTCCAGCCGCTGCTTGGTCGATTGTATTCAGCCATCCCGAATCCTAGTGCCTATACCTAGTGAGCCAAAACCAGTGAGCAAAACCCGTGGATAAGAGCAACGCGATGCCTTGCTCTTGAAACTTAATGTGCCCGACCTCAAACCGGCTTACTCGACCGAACTGATAACTTGAGAATCACGTCGATTGCCCAAGCGGCCGAGAGTGTCAGTGTCGATCGTGGTGGCCATGGCTCGTACACTGCCATCGGCAAACACAAAGTTGCAAACCCCTGGATGCCAGCTACCCCAAGATACCAAGCCATTTCCTTCAGAACGAGGATCGCTAACGATAGGCATGGTAGGACCACCGATCCGCGCCAAGTTGAAAACGTTGTCACCGTTAAATATAAATGCATCACCAGGAGTCTTGCCCAGTTGTCCCATCGGAACGTGCATTTCGCCGCTTACAAACGTATTGCTCAAGCCATCGGTGACGTCGCGCTGACGAACTCGGTCAATCCATTCCATCGGTTTGGCTCCATTGCACCGAGCGCGACTGGAAATGATCGTTCCGGTACCATTGCCCCCATAGTTGAAATCGGTTGGCAAACCGGACGATCCAGGTGACAGGTCGCCATGATTGCCACCGTAGTCTCCAACCGCTCCCGAGACCATGACCGATCCGGCCGAAGTCATCGGATACTTACATCCGCAAGGAAGCGTCACCCACACCGTTGTCGAGCCTGCAACTAAGCCTTCACCGAATGCGTCCGACGCCGAGCGACGTGAGGGGCAACAATAGACCGGTAGCGTGAACTTGCGAACCGCTTCATTGTGGTTGCTGTAAGCATCGGAGTAATCCCATCGCTGCTCAGCAGCCGTTTGCTCCACGAATGGCATGATGCGAACCAGCCAAGTCGTTTCGGCTCCACCACAAGCTACCTCTGCAGGGTCGCCGGGACGGGGCTGATAACGCGCTGGCGGATAGGATCGCCGCGCGTCATGGAACAAGTCCACGGCCAACCCAATTTGGTGCAAGTTGTTTTTGCATTGCATCGAACGCGCTGCCTCACGCGCCGCTTGCACACCTGGCAACAACAGGCCTACCAATATTCCAATGATTGCAATTACGACCAGCAACTCGACCAACGTAAATGCAACTCGTCTAGCTTTCTTCATCGTGGCCTCATTCGCCCCTTATGGGTGATTGTTCTCTCAAGTTCCGAACCCCTCCATTTTAAGCATTTTGAACTTACGATGTCGACAGTTTCCCAAAGAAATTGCCTGTTTTTGCCCACCGCCCCCGCCGAATATACGTCGATTTCTAGCTTGCGCCTGTCGGGTCGCCCTTAAACCGGTCCAAACGCGCCTGAGCGCTTCCTAGCAGCGGTTGCCGATTAGCCGCGTGCGCTAGCACCGGTTTCCCCCCGGTTTTCTTGGGGTTGAGCGTCGCACAATTGTCTCAATTGTTGCAGCTACGATTGGGACAATCGTGCGACAATAAAACCAACCCGTGTCTTTGCGATCACCGTTGAGCGACGAGGTAACCGAGTATTGCCCCAGCTAACAAGGCGGGCGGCAGGCAAATGGCGACCGTCAGGGCCACGACCATACTGGTCGTCATGCTATTCGGAGCCGCTTGGCTGGGCGGGGCCACATCGCCAAAGCTGCTTGCACTGCCGGACAAAGACATGCTTCGATCGGCGATCGTACGCGATGGTTGCTCGCCGTCGGTGCTCTGATCCCTGCCGGGTGTTGCGTCGGCCCAACTGTCATTCAGCCCCGAAGGTTCCTCGCCGCGAGACTCCGCTTTTTCATCTTCATTTAGAGGCGGAGGCGGAGACATCCAAGGAGATCGCATTGCGGACATCGCCCCCACACCCACCGACTCAACCGCCCACGGTTCTAGTCGCGCTGCGACTTCGGCCGCACTCGCGATCCGTTTGCGAGGGTCCTTTTCCATCATGTCAGCGATGATGTCAACAAATTCTTCCGTGATGTCGGGCGCGAACTTGCGCGGATGCCAAGGCGTCTCGTCGATATGCCGCCGCAATTTTGAGGCTGTATCGCCCCCGGGAAACGGCACTTTTCCGCACACCGCGTAATACAACGTACACCCAAGCGAATAAATGTCCGACGATGGCTTAATCTCAAGCGGCGTTCGAATCTGCTCGGGGGACAAATAATCAGTCGTGCCGACAATCTTGCCTGCTCGCGGATCATTCATCAAATCGTGAGCGAAACCGGCCAAGCCAACATCCGAGACCTTAGCGTCCCCCTCGGGTGTAACCAAAATATTTCCCGGCTTCACGTCTCGATGGACCAGTCCCTTACGATGAGCATAGTCGAGTCCCAAGGCGGCATGCATGATTATCTTAGCCGCTTGTTGCACCGGCAAAGGTCCTCGCGACTTTACCAACCGCCGCAAATCCATACCTGGTACATACTCGGTGACCAAGTAGTGCACTTTGCCGTCGCGCCCTGCATCGAAGGCACGGACCAGATATGGGTAGTCCAACGTAGCTTGCATGCGTATCTCGCGGGCAAAACTCTCGCGACTTTGGTCCGTGGCTCGCGCGCCGGGCAGAACCTTGACCGCGCAGACGCGCCCCATCACCTGATGCTCAGCCTTAAAGACTTGCCCCATACCTCCTTCGCCAATAAAGTCCGTGATCCAATACGGACCAACGTTGAACTTTGTGCGACCGATCAACATCTGCTCAGCTTGATAAGTGGTCAGCGTCTTTTGCTCGACCAGAATCTCAGCCAACAGACTATCGGAGATAACTGCATCCGGCGGCAGCCCCTGCTGCGTTAGCCGATGCCTGGCCACGCGCAACGCATAATCGAGCTTCTCGGTGGATACCAAGCCGCTAACAAGCGCCGATGATCGAAGGATCGACTCGCCCGGATTTACTGGCATTGCGTTTGCTGTCATTGGCATAGGCCTATTTGCGCCATCCTGCAGTTTTAGTCGACAATATAGCACGAGAAGTCATCTTTGCAGCCGAACATTCATTGTATTCGTCAAACTCGCAAGATGCTATTGCCAGCATTGGTGGCGAATGTATGCCCGAGCAGTCGACATCGCTTAACTGACATTGGACAAATCCTCGGATGATGATATTAAGCACTCATCCGAACCAGCCTTATTGTGTGAATTTGCTTTCTCCTTCGCATTCGCTTTGCGGCTTAGAAGATTTGCCACCAGCTTCCACTGACGGCTACGACGCGAAATCCATCATGAATCAGAATAGTTGGGCTAACCATGAACACGCAACATGCACTGAATCCGACCAGAAGCCTGATTCGCATCGGAGACAGATGTAAATGAAACCTAGCGCTCAGCCAACTCATGATGTAAGTGCTAACCAATTCTCAGCGAACCAGTTTTCGGCGAACGCCCGGCCTGCTCGGATTTTTGTTGATGCGACCTACACGCTGTGCTCGGGCAAGAGTTCTGGGATCGAACGTGTCGTGCGGAGCATCATTCGCGAATCAACGCAGTGCAAACTCGGGTTCAGCCCGCAAGTGGTTATTTCGCAAGACGGACGCTTTTACCCCATCAGCGATCGGCAAGTCGCGCAACTTGCGAAACCAGCTGGTATGCAGAGCAATGTCCGCTCAAAGTTGCCTTTCGTTTATCAAATGTTGGCTAAGGCAATTTGCAAAGTCATTCCATCACGCAATCTTCGCAAATGGATACTTCCGGAAGCCGGGCACTTGGGTGTTTTCAAAGTGCCGCATACGCTCTACGAAAAATTCTCGCGCAAGATGGTGGTCCGCAGCTCCAAGCCCATTGAACCAACTGACGGTGATCTCTTCCTGATGCCAGACGCCTATTGGCCGCGTCGAGGAGTCTGGACAGCGGTTGACGACGCCCGCGCTAAAGGAGCCATGATTGCCACCGTTTTGTACGACTTGATTCCGATCACGCACCCGGAATTCGTCGGCTTGAAGCGGAAGGAAGGCTTTCTGCAATACCTACACAACGTGGCCACCAAAAGCGATTTGATCGTCGCGATTTCTGAGACCGTGCGTAACCAAGTCGTTGAGTTCCTACCGACGATTTGTGGTGACCAGCCGTACTGTACCGATGTTCGGTCTTTTGAGTTAGGGGCGGAACTCTCGTCCTCAAAGGGCCATGTCCGCACAGCGGTTCAAGAGCTGTTTAGTCCCCAGCTTGAAAAAACTCCGTACTTGATGGTCGCCACTTTCGATCCGCGCAAGAATCATCGCTACCTTGTTTCAGCCTTTGACTTGCTTTGGAAACAGCGCCCGGACTTGAAATTGTGCTTGGTTGGTCGCGTAGGCTGGCTTTGCGAAGAATTGCTCATCGATCTTGAAAAGCATCCGCGGCGAAACAAAGACCTGTTCGTTTTTCATGACTTGTCGGACGCCGAACTGCAGTATTGCTATAGCTCCAGTCGAGGCGTGATCTTTCCATCGATTGTCGAAGGTTTTGGTTTGCCGATCGTCGAAGCCTTGTGGCACGGTCAAAAGACCTTCGCCAGCGACACGGCCATTCACCGCGAAGTCGGACGTAACGATTGCAGCTACTTCGACCTTGCATCACCCCAGTCATTGGTTGACTCCATACTTGACTGGGAATCACAACGCGATCATTCGAAGCCTCAACTGCCGACTCGGCAACCGATCGCTTGGTCCGAAAGTAATCAGCAACTATTCCACCAATGCTTGGATGCCTACCTCAGTCGCAACGCAGCTCAGCCGAAGCAACGCCGCGCGGCTTAGCGAGTCCTTCAGCACAATTTGATTTTGGGGTTGCGTATGTTTTTCGTGTGCCACT
>JANRMD010000186.1:0-14915 GCA_033761895.1 Pirellulaceae bacterium
CAGGCGGCTAGCCGCGGGTCTCGAAGTTTAGCGCGTGCATGGACGTAACTCGTACCAATGCGAGTTGAGCTGGAAGCTATTTTGCATTGGCAGGATTGTAGGTGGTGAACGATTGCTCCTTCGGTCACCCGCGGCTAGCGCCGTCGGCTCACTAACTAACCAGGCGGCTAGCCGCGGGTCTCGAAGTTTAGTGCGTGCGTGGACGTAACTCGTACCAATGCGAGTTGAGCTGGAAGCTATTTTGCATTGGCAGGATTGTAGGTGGTGAACGATTGCTCCTTCGGTCACCCGCGGCTAGCGCCGTCGGCTCACACTACCCAACAATCAACAAGCAATGGACGGCTTCTGCTACTCATTAGTAGCCACCGTCGCCAGACGGTGGACACGATGCGGGGACTCACCACCGCTTGGCAGCGGTGGCTACCAGCTAACATTTAGCCTACCTTGCAATGCAGGCATTCACTTGAATGCCCTTCAAAGTTTGAATCTCGCGTGCGCACGACGACGATTCGTCTTGTAGCCGGACTTTGAAATGGCATAAGATTGGCGTTTGGCACACAACGAACGACCGAACGTCACCCAGGACGTTTGGAAACCAGGACGTTCGGAAACGGCAAAACTTGGTTATGGAGAACCACAAATGGCATTTCAGCTTTACCGCGCGGGCGTACAGACCTGCATTCTTGGCGTTACATTAGTCAGCAGTTCATTCGCATTACCCGCTGTTCTCCATGGTCAAGCGAAGCCGGCTGCGCCGGCACAGGCGAAAGCGCCTGCAGTGGCTCCACCATCTCCCATGGAAAAGATCCCCAAAGTCGTTGCGTTGGTGAACGGCCAGACGATCACTCGTGAAAAGCTCGCTCAAGAAAGCATGCGTCGCTTTGGTCCCGTTGTGCTCGACAATCTTCTTAACAAATACTTGATCCTCCAAGCTTGCAAGGCGCAGGGGATCAATATCACCCAAGCCGACGTTAACAACGAGATCGCGCGAACTTCGAACAAGTTTGGCTTGAGCACGAAGCTTTTCCTTGAGGCGATGGAGAAAGAACGCGACATCACGCCGGAACAATACTCCAGTGAGATCGTGTGGCCGATGTTGGCTCTTCGAGCACTCGCGGCTGACAAGATTAAAGTCACACCCCAAGAAGTCGACGCGGTGATGCAAGCCGAATTTGGACCGAAGGTTCAGGTTCGGATGATCGCAGTCAGCCAGTCTGAAAAGGCGCAGCAGATCCACGCTGCTGCAACGGCTGCTCCGGAGACGTTCCGTCGGATTGCGAAAGAGCAAAGCGAAGATGCGGCTAGTGCAAGTGTTGAAGGTTTGCTTCCGCCGATTCGGCGCAATAGTGGCGATGATCAACTTGAGAAGATTGCTTTCCAGCTGAAACCCAATGAAATCTCGCCCGTCTTTAAGATTGGTGAAATGCACGTGATGCTGCAGTGTGTTCGACAACTGCCTGCGACCCCACCCAATCCACAAATGTTGCCGACCATTCAGCAACGGATTGAAGAGCAATTGCGCGATCAACGCGTTGGAGAATCCGCCAACCAGATTTTCGCGACGTTGCAAGAAAAGAGCGAACTAATCACAGTGATGGGCAACAAAGAGCTCGAAGCCAAGTATCCTGGCGTGGCTGGTTACTTAAATCGTGAACCCATCCCGATGGATCAACTGGCGGCAGAGTGCATTTTGCGTCACGGTCGTCCAATTCTTAAAGGCGAAATCAATCGGGTACTGCTGAACTCGGCTTTGGCGAGCGCCAACAAACAGATTACTCAGGCCGACATCGATGCCGAAGTGGCTCGCGCTGCTGACTCGATGGGCTTTCTCAAGCCTGACGGTACGCCGGATACCGACGCTTGGTTGAAGAGCATACTTGAAGAAGAACGAGCCTCGATTGACCTGTACATTCAGGATGCGGTATGGCCGAGCGTTGCGCTCAAGAAGCTGGTCCAGGACACAGTGAAAGTCACCCCAGAGGACCTGCAAAAAGGATTCGAGTCGAATTTCGGCCCTCGCGCGGAAGTTCTAGCGATTGTGCTCAGCAATCAACGGACGGCTGAGGATGTTTGGCAGCAAGCTCGCAAGGACCTGAGCGAGCCAGCGTTCGGTCAATTGGCTGGCAAGTACTCGGTCGAGACGGTATCGCGAACTAACTTCGGCAAAGTACCTGCTATCCGTCGACACAGTGGCCAGCCAACGCTTGAGAAGGCGGCATTTGATCTGAAGCCAGGTGAAATCTCGGGCGTGGTAGCACTGAATGATCAATATGTCGTGCTGTACAAGCAAGGCGAAACCAATCCTCTGGTGAAGGATTTTGAAGCGGTGCGACCCGAGTTGGAAAAAGAACTGCTCGAAAAGAAGCTTCGCATTGCGATGCAGAATCAGCTTGATTCATTGCTGAAAACGGCTCAGATCGACAACCTGCTTGAGCAGACCGTTCAACCAGGCGCGGCGACCTCCGTACCGGCGCAACCACCGGCCGCTCCCAACGCAGCCGCTTCAAGACCGGCACCCAACAACAAACGGTAATCGGCAATCTCCATGAACGCAGACCAGCTTCGAGAGCTTCAGGCCCCGATCAAGCAGCGTTATCGCGACGACCCCAGCACGGCTCGGGTCGTCATGCACGCGAGCGGCTCCGTGCAAGCTTCGCAATTGACATGCCTAGTCGATACTTCGATTGGCCAAGTTACAGCGGGGCTGCATCCCGCCGCGGGAGGCACTGCTGAGCAAGCTTGTTCGGGCGATATGCTTCTGCAAGCTCTCGTGGCCTGTAGTGGTGTGACGCTTTCGGCGGTCGCAACGGCTATGGGCATTGAGATACGTTCAGCGAATATCACAGCCCAAGCTGAGATGGATTTTCGAGGCACGTTGGGGATCGACAAGAGCGTGCCCGTTGGCATCACTGCGTTGGAATTAGAGTTTGCAATCGATTCGCCTGCGGAAGAATCGCAGCTAAAAAAGCTCGTCGAACTCACCGAGAGATATTGTGTTGTTCTCAAGACGCTAGCCCAACCCGCCAAACTTACAACGAAGCTAAAAGCTAAAGGCTAAATTTGAATCCGCATCTAGTGGATTGTCAGAGCTTAATTTTAGGGTTTGGAACATCAGCCGGAACGCGCTAGCGTCGCGAATCGTAAGTTCTATACCGCAGTTTTGCCGCAAGCGGGCGAGGACGCCCGCGCTCCGGAATACCGGATGTCCCTCCGCAAGAAAATCCAGGTGAGTTCCAAAAGTCACCATACTTTGTACGCAAACGGAGGCGTTTTCGGGTGCGCCACCTGCAGTCCGCTATGATACGATAATCTGGTCCTCACGGAGCGCGGGCGTCCCCGCCCGCTGCACCACTTTTTAGCATGGCATAGAACTTACAATTCGCGACACTAGCCACTAGCCTCCAGCCCGCCCAGGGCGAAATCTGCGGGAAACTTAAAAAATGGTTATGTTTCCTGAGCTGAGAATTGGATTTTGAGCAATCTTCTCTATCGCGTACAATAGAGCGTCCCTCCGCTGCGTATATATTCCGTGGCATTCCCCCCTCAATTAGAACGCTCAGCCTTGCAATGACTTTGCCACTATCCAAAGTGCAGTTCGTTTTCGTCGTTCCCATGCTTATTGCCTGGGGAGTTGGTTCGGCTCGTTCGTGGGCAGATGACACTAGCGATGCGGCTGCTCTGGCTCGGCAGACCTTGACCAAATATTGCTACGATTGCCATACCGGCGATAAAGCAGAAGGTGGTGTGCGGGTCGACTTTCTGGCCGCCGACGGGCAACTCGAGAGTCACATCGAGTTGGTCGACAAGATCATCTTGGTGCTCAAAGAGCAGCAGATGCCACCGGCCGACGCGGAGCAACCAGAGGATGCTGATCGAGTGAAGACGATCGAATGGATTGAGCAGCGTCTGCGCGAATTCGATTGCGGTTCCGCCAGTCGTCCTGGGCGTGTGACTATGCGGCGGTTGAACAAGACAGAGTACAACAACACTATCCGTGATTTGACTGGCCTGGATTTACAATTGGCGAATAATTTTCCGTCGGATGATGTCGGCAATGGGTTTGATAACATTGGTGATGTGCTATCCCTGCCACCGATCTTGATGGAAAAGTACTTGGATGCGGCGAATCAAATCGCCAGCGCAGTCGTTAAGAACGAAGCAGCCTTGAACAAAGTATTTCCACTCAAGGCCAGCGACGAGAAGAACCTTGAAGAAGTTGTTGAAGTTGCACGAGCGAACGCGAGCGGTTTTGCTTTGCGTGCCTTCCGTAGGCCCTTGGAAGCTGAAGAATCTGAGCGGCTGTTCAATCTGATGCGAGCTGCATGGGAAGCGGACGCGTCGAAGGAAGAGATCATTCAAGCGACGCTGACTGCAGTGTTAGCTTCGCCGCATTTTCTATACCGTGTTGAAGATGACAAGCCCGCCGACTTTGTTGATGGCGTGCGACCACTAAATGATTTCGAGTTGGCTTCGCGGTTGAGTTATTTTTTGTGGAGCAGCATGCCGGATGAGCGGCTGTTTCAGTTGGCTGGCGAAAAGAAACTGCATACCGCAGAGCAATTGAGTGCTGAAGTGGATCGGATGTTGGCTGACCCGAAATCCAAAGCGCTCGTAGACAATTTTGCTGGTCAGTGGTTACAGCTGCGCGATCTCGAGGCCCTTTCTCCGGACCCAGCGAAGTTTTCAGCGTTTGATGCCAAACTGCGCAAGTCGATGCGGCGCGAGACTGAGTTGCTGTTCACCAATATTATGAAAGAGAACCGCAGCATTCTTGAGCTGCTGAGTGCGAATTATTCGTTTGTCGATGAGAGATTGGCCAAGCACTACGGGCTTGAAGGGATCAAGGGCGACGAATTCCAGAAGGTTGAGCTAAACGGAAAACGTCGAGGAATGTTGATGCACGGCAGTATTCTGTTGCTGACGTCGAATCCAACTCGGACGTCACCGGTCAAGCGCGGCAAATGGGTATTGGAGAATTTGCTGGCGGAACCGCCGCCACCGCCGCCGCCGAATGTGCCCGAATTGGGAGCCGCAGGAGTAACGCTAGGGACGCTCCGTCAACAAATGGAGCAGCACCGTGAGAATCCGAATTGTGCGGTTTGTCACGTGAAAATGGACGCAGTTGGGTTCGGATTGGAGAATTTTGATGCGATCGGATCGTGGCGTGAGGCTGACGGCCGGGAGACTATCGACCCGTCGGGAACTTTGCCGGGTGGCCGGAAGTTCAACGGACCGTTGGACTTAGTGCAGATTTTGGTCGAAGATAAGAAAGCCGAGTTCAGCCGCTGCATGACTACGAAAATGTTAACTTATGCACTCGGGCGCGGGCTTGGGGTTTCAGATCGGTGCACGGTCAGCTCCATCGTCAATAAGCTATCGGAAGAAGAATATCGTTTTGCTACACTGGTCAAGGCGATCGTGACCAGCCAACCATTCACTTTCCAAGAATCAGGGCGATAACATGTCGAATTCTCAAACCAAGTTGTCTCGACGAACAGTCCTTCGCGGCTTAGGTGTTTCGCTCGCATTGCCATGGTTGGAAGCGACCGGTACGATCGCGAAAGCAGCCGTAGCGGCCCCCTCGCCGACGCGTATGGCCTTCATCTTCGTCCCCAACGGAGTCAATCTCGAACATTGGACACCGAAGTCCGAAGGCTACGGGTTCAAACTGACTCAAACGCTCGAGCCGCTGGCGCCTGTCAAGGATGACCTGTTGGTGCTCTCCGGATTGACGCATGACAAAGGCCGCGCGAATGGCGACGGAGCTGGCGATCACGCTCGCAGTGCTTCAGTGTTTTTGACTGGCTCTCAGCCTCGCAAGACCGATGGTGAGAAGATTCGGTCTGGCATATCGGTCGATCAACTGGCCGCCAAAGCTGTTGGGCAGAAGACACGTTTCTCGTCCCTAGAACTGGGCGTTGATCCAGGTCGCATGGCTGGTAACTGCGATTCAGGCTACAGCTGTGCGTATTCGTCAAACATCTCCTGGTCTTCTGAGTCGACTCCGGTTGGCAAAGAAGTCAATCCGCGATTGGTGTTTGAGCGGCTCTTTGCCAGTGGCAAGGCAAGTGAAGTTAACAAAAGCCAGCAGCAACGCGAAGCCTTACAGAAGAGCATCCTTGACTTCATCGCTGATGATGCCAAGCGGCTGCAAACGAAGCTCGGTCGCAATGACAATCAAAAGCTGGACGAGTATCTGACTGGCGTGCGAGAAATCGAACGCCGCATTGGCGCTCGCACTTCCAAGCCGCTCGAAGTGGATGTGGACTACCAAATTCCCGATGGTATTCCGGGGGATTATCAAGACCACATGCGCATGATGTGCGATCTGTTAATTCTGGCGTTCCAAACCGATTCAACGCGAATCGCAACGATGATGTTCGCCAACGCAGGCGATAACAAGAACTATCGTATGATCGGAGTGCCGGATGGCCATCACGATCTTTCGCACCATCAGAATGACGCTGAGAAGTTGGCCAAGATTGCTAAGATCAACCGCTTCCAGGTTCAGCAGTTTAGTTACCTGCTGCAGAAGATGAAGTCGATCAAAGAAGGAGAGCGAACCCTTCTCGATAACTCGATGATCGTTTACGGCAGCGGCCTAAGCGATGGTAACCGACACAACCACGACAACTTGCCAATTCTGCTTGCGGGTTCGGGTGGCGGAACGATCGAAACCGGCCGGCACTTGCGCTACGATTTGGAAACGCCTGTCTGCAACTTGTTCATGTCGATGCTCGATCGTATGGGAGTTGATGCACCGTACATTGGCGACAGCACCGGCCGCCTGACCGGACTGAGTTTGTAAGTCAGACCGCTCAAGACAGCTATGCTTGAGAAGCTATGATTTGGGAGACGTGATCGTGTGTGCTTTTCGGAAGATTGCAGTCGTTGGCTGCCTGTGGTTGCAGTTATCCGTTCCACTATCCATGCCTCTCAGTGCTCAGATCAAGGACGAGCCTGCCGAAGCTTTGATTAAGCAGCTCGATGATAAAGAGGTCGAAAAGCGTCGCGATGCGGTTTACGAACTGGTGCGACGGGCCGATCACAGCCCAAATGTTCTGGCCGCGCTCGGCAAGGCTATTTCCGATAGTGATAACCAGATCCAAGTTCAGGCGCTTACAGGACTAGCGCGAGCTGGTAAGGCGTCGGAACCGATCCTGCCTGAGTTGATTAACTGCCTAAGCAATCGCGACGATCAAATTCGCTATCGTGCCGCTGCGGCACTGGGAGCGATCGGTCCCGCATCGATTGCGCCCATTACGACGTTCTGGGAAAAGGCATCCAATGCATCCAAGATTGCTGCGGCTCAAGCATTGGCGATCATCGGACCTGCGGCGAACTCAACGATCCCATTGCTGTCGGATGCCCTGGATGGAAAAGAAGGCTTGCCACGGTACGCAGCAGAAGCGTTGGTTGCCATCTCTCCGCAAGATGAGGCGATGATGTTGAGAATAGCGGAGCATGCAGACGCGTTGGCTCGCAAAGTTGGTATTAGTGCCTTGGCCGCGCTAGGTTCTCCGTCCGAAGCCGCCATCAAGAAATTGCAAGCAGCGGCCAGCGATAGCGAGCCCAAGATTCGAGAGACAGCAATCGTCGCCGTTGCCAAATCTAGCTTGCCCGTCGGAGAGAAATCGAAGCTGATTGAAATAGCCTTAGTTGACCCCGAAGGATCAGTTCGAGCGGCAGCGATCGTGGCCATGCGCAAAGCTAAACTGCCTGCGGCCGAATTCTCGCAACGCATTGCAGAGAGATTGAAAAACGCCGAAGGAGAAACCGCCAACGCACTCATCAAAGCCATCGGTTCGCAAGGCAGTGACGCAGTTAGCACGCTACCCGTATTGCTAGAAGTCGTGAACAAGGAGGCCGTCGATCAACATCTGGTCTCAGAAACCTTGGCCAATCTCGGTGCAGCGGTTGTGCCTGAACTGTTGGCGGCGATTGAAAAACAGCCCGCTAAGGAACCCGTATTGTCGAGTGCTCTGGGCCTGATCGGTGAACCGGCGGTCGAGTCGCTTGTGCGTGGCATGTCGAACGAGTTGGAACTGGTACGCTTGGCGGCGACAAGAGCGCTGGGTGGTGTGCGGCCGGTGAGTAAAGCTTTGCTTGAAAAGCTGGTCGTGGCCGCAACAGACAAATCTGCCAGCGTGCGCGAGATCGCTGTTGCTGCATTAATTGCCGCCGGAGCCGAAGCCGACTTTGCCAAAGATACGATGCTTAAGGCGACCGAAGATGCGGCCCCCGAAGTCCGCATGGCTGCAATCCAATCGCTGGCAACCTTCAAGTACAACGAAGACCAAATGCAAGCCGGACTGGAACGTGGCTTACGCGACGAATCCTCCGATGTTCGAGCTGAAACGCTGAAAACGCTGAGCGATTTACCAAAACTGCTCAAGTCGCGATTGCCTCAGTTAGTTGCGCTCGTCAGTGATCCAGACGCCAACGTTCGTACCATGGCCATCCGCACCCTCGGGAAACTGGATAAAAAGCAGTCGGATGAGTCGGTAGTAGCTGCGTGCGCGAAGGCACTTGGCGATTCAGAACATGCGGTCCGTATTGCAGCCACGGAGACCGTTAAGTCGCTGGCGATTACAGACGCTTCCGTGCTGGAAGCGCTGTCGAATAATCTGGTTGATGACCAGCAGTTGCTACGTGTAACACTTGAAGCGGTTGCTGGATTCGGTGAGAAAGCTGGGCCGATGATTCCGGCGATTTCCCGTTTGGCCTCGCATGAAAAAGCGGAATTGAGAGTCGCGGCAATCAATGCTTTGGCGGGGGTCGATAAAGACCCAAAACAATTGAGCGGTCGACTCACCGAATCGCTTAATGATCAAGAGTGGGAGGTGCGTCGTACTGCCAGCGTTGCTCTCGGAAAGCTTGGAGCGGATGCAAAGAATGCTGTGCCGAAGTTGTTTCAGTTGATGGCCAGTGAGGAAGATCGCGATTTTGCGAGCAGCGCACTTAAGGAGATCAACACCGCACCGCTTGAGGCGATCCCTTTGCTTATGGAAAAACTTGACTCGGAGGAACGGCGGACATCATTTTACGCCGTTACTTTGCTTGGCAAGATTGGCCCACCGGCCGCTGAGGCACTTCCCAAATTGGAGGAGATGCTTGCGAAGCCCGGCGGCAACGCTGGACGTTCTGACTTTCGCAAGAAATTTTTGGTCGAAGCGATCGCTGCCATCAAAGGCACTGCCAAACCCGAGGAAGAGAAAAAGTAACGTGGGACCTTTTGTCCCGAGCGTACTGTAGCAGGCTGAAAAAGTCGATTTGTGAATTGTGGAGGTTTCGCAATAACCCGAATCGTCAGTTCTGATGTTGCGAGTTTCGGGCTTTCGCAATCCGAAGCGTTAGCGAGGGACCAAGTGACCGCGTTGAATTGACGATGTAAAAACGTCCCTCGCTAACGCTTCGGGTTACTTTTTCAGCGGCCTGCTAGCACCTTGCACTTGAATGCTCGGCAACTAGCTGCTTTTGCAAGAAGCCGGCTAGTTTCTGTGTATCATCCCTTATTTTTGGATAGCTTACTCGGAGTTTCAGTTCATGCGAAGCTTCTTACGACTCAGTTTCGCGCTCGCCATGTTTGCGGACCATGCTTGTGCAGCTGAAGTGCTCAAACTGCCGGCGACCAAAGACAATTCGATTGTCCTGGTCGATGGTGAATGGAATGAAAACGCGGGTCAGAAAGCGAGAATTCGGATCAAGGCCAATCAACATATCGTTGCGATGGCCTTTGACATGACGCCCATCAAGGGAAAGCTGGTGAAGAAAGCGACCTTGGTATGCATGCCTGCTGAGCAGCAGATCACTGGCGTAACCATCTCAACGATCGCCAGCCCCTGGGACGAAAACAGCTCGAACGGTTTGAAGGCAGGAGTGGCTGATATCGAAGATTGGGGCTACCCCGGTGCCCGGTTTCCAGCGGTAATCGGAGGCAATAATCACACGCTAGTTAGTCATGTGCCAACAGTGCTTCACGATGGCAGTTATCGCTGGGATATCCCTCCCGATATGGTGCATGCGATGGCGATTGGCGTAGCGCATGGTCTTGCGATTCACGAGGACGACGCTGATGTTGGCCGTAACCCAACCATCTTCTCGCGCGAGCAATCGGGGAAAGGACCATTTCTCCTGGTGGAGTTGGACGACGCGCAGAGCGAACCGCCCCCCAAGCCACCAACTGAATTGCGGATCGTCAGCAATACGAGCACGTCTGCTATGTTGTCGCTGCGTCCAGCAGGTGGCTTTGCATATGAAGTCCAAGTCAATGGCAAGCGATTAGGGCAGCACAACATACCTTTGGTTTCCATTGCATCGCAGCAGATCATCTACTTGCGAGACCTGCCTGCATCTGTTGAAGAACCGTCTAAGATCCAAGTCGTTACACTCAATCGCCTGGGCAATAGATCAGAAGCAGTTGAGCTGAACGCAAAGATCTACGAGAGCTTGGCGATCGAAAAACCCGTCGTCTCGATCCCGCCAGCGAGCGGTCCGGCGATCGCTAATTTAGGCGCAATACCACTTTCAGATAAATATGACGAAGCGGGTAACCCAGTCGGTAATCTTCCCAAAGACTACCGAACTCGCAATTCGATTTACGATGGTCGCGTTGTTCGCCTAAGCGCCGCTGCCGGCGAAGTCGTTGGATTTCAAATTCTGTTGAGAGGCACTAAAGCGGTTTCGGTTAAGGCAAAGCTTGACAATACAGAGTTTCGCATCGACACATTCCAGGCGGTCTATGTGCCATCCAATGGGAGACGCATTCCAGATCCTTTGTTACCGATTCCTGAGACAATACCGCTTCGCATGGATGCTGATCAGGATGTGGTTGTCGATGTTTTCGTGCCTTTCGATGCCAAGCCAGGCGTTCATAAGGGGGCGATTAGCATTTCCGATGGTCGTTCCTTGCCGCTTGAGTTGCAAGTGTTGCCTTTTTCATTGCCCAAAGTGGCAACCTTTGCATGTGAGATGAATGGCTATGGTTTGCCGGACCATATCGATGACTATTATGCCCTTCAGCGAGTGGCCTATGACCATCGCGTTCACGCTAACATCCTTCATTACTCACACAATACAGCCGCTGCGGGCGCACGCAAAAGCAATCTTGATATGCGGATGCGCTCTGGTAAGCGGATGGACAATAAACGCTACGATGATATCCAGCCCTATGCGACAACGGCCTATTGGGATGACTTTGCCGAGGCGTTTGCTCCGTTTCTGGACGGCTCGCTATTCAAGGATGGACACCGCGGTCCAGTTACACCGCCGGGTTTTTACTTGACGTTTCATGAAAGTTGGCCGCTGAATTGTCGGCCCTACTTCAACGGTAACTTGGATGCGTACAAAGCGTTTGCTGATGATCTCGCCTATGAAACGACTTATCACAATGTACTGAAGAGCTTTCGGAAACTCGCCCAGAAACAAAAGTGGACACAAGCGGGCTTTCAAGTTTACTTGAATAACAAAGGCTCACTCTATGAGAAAACGAAATCACCGTGGATACTGGATGAACCGTCAAGCTATTGGGACTACCGCGCACTACGCTACTTCGGTGAGTTGACGGACCGCAGTCGCCCGCGCGAAGACGGCAAGGCTGATGAGAATGCACCACGTGTTCGTTACCGAATTGACATTTCAAGACCCGAATTCTGTCGTGGTCAATTGGACGGACGCGCTGACCTGTGGGTTGTCTCGTCGTCGGCTTTCCAACAATATCGTCGACTGGTGACGGATCGGATGGCATCTGATGGTTTGGCGGCTTGGGTGTACGGAACGTCAAACCATGTTCATCAGTCGAATCGAAACATACAAGCCTGGGCGCTGGATGCGTGGCAACATGGTGCAACTGGTATCGTTCCGTGGCAAACAATCAACAAGACAGGGAGTGCGCTGAAGGAAGCCGACCAGTTGGGACTGTTTATCTTTGACAAGAATGAGGCGGGCCAGACAGTGGTCTACCACTCGCTCCGACTCAAGGCGTACCGCGAAGCGGAACAAGTTATTGAATACCTCAACTTACTCAAGCAACGGCGCAAATGGTCTCAAGATCAAATACGGCAGTTTGTGTCCCAGTATGTTGAACTTGGTGCAAGCGTTAAGAAAGTCAACGATGACGACGCAGGCACCAGTGCTTACGCCAAGTTCAGCCCCATAGAAGCGGACTTGCTCAAGCTGGCAACACTCGAGCTAATTGGCGGCAAATAGAGCTTCGTTTTGGTCGGTTTCCTAAATTCTCAAGTGTGGTAAAACTTTAGGTTGGTCATGCAAGAGTCTTACTGTTTGCCTTCGAGAGTTGAACTGGATGCCATTGTTTGGAGTATTGCCGATCAATAAACCGGCAGGTTGTTCGAGCCGAGTCGTTGTCGATCGTATTCAACGCTTGGTTGGTCAGGAGCGAGTTGGGCATACGGGCACGCTGGATCCGATGGCAACGGGCGTACTGTTGATGGCGGTTGGCGCGGCGACTCGATTGGTAGAGTTTTCGCATGAACTCGACAAGAGCTACTTAGCCACGTTTGAACTCGGCAAGACCAGCGATACGCTGGATATCACGGGAGAAGTCACTGTTGTTGAAGGTGCCGACGATCATCGGCCGACCGAGTCGCAGATTCTCGCCGAATTGAGCAAGTGGCAAGGCCGCGTGCAGCAAGTGCCCCCCAATTTTTCGGCGCTGATGGTCGATGGTCGAAGAGCTTACAAGATGGCTCGCAAGGGAGTTGAATTCGATTTGGCGGCCCGCGAAGTTGAGATCTTACGGCTCGAACTGGTCGAATACAGTTATCCGTTCGTCAAACTGAACATCGATTGCGGCAGTGGAACTTATGTGCGTGCACTCGGACGCGACCTGGCAGCAGGTCTAGGCACGGCCGCGATCATGACAGAGCTGACTCGTACGCGCGTGGGCCCATTTGTATTGAGTGACTGTGTGGTCGCTCGCGATCTTTATAACCGCGTCGAAGTGGCTAGGCACCTATTCCCTGCCCAGCGACTTGTCCACAACTGGCACGCGCTTACGCTCACCGACAAACAAGCTCTTTCGCTCCGCAATGGAGCTCAAATAACCTTCGACGAAGCGCTCGAACACTCGCGTTATGCGGCTTTCGATCAGCAAGGCGAACTGGTGGCTTTGATTCAAGCCAATGAAACGTCGGATGAAGCACAGGTTGCGTTTCGGTCGATTCGCGTTTTCCACGTCGAGCACACGGCCAAACAACCTCGCAAAATAAAGGCCAAGCATCGTCCTAGAGACTGATGTGAAGATGGCTGCAGCGGTCCGTTGACCAGTCGCATCCCGCAGGGTCGCGCCACGTGATACAAGCAGGACGGCCAGTTTCTGCAGACCGTACAACGCCCCTTGATTTAGAAGGTTGTTTGGTAAAGGATAGAGGAAGCACGCAGATTTCCTGGTGCATCTCAATCTAACAGGCCATTCATTGCAGAATCACCATGCCAATCTATGTTTATGAAGTCATTCGTGACGACAATCAAGACGGTGAGACCTTTGAAATCCTGCAAGGATTCAATGATCCACCATTAACTAAACATCCCGAAACGGGGCAGCCCGTACGACGTTGCTTGTCAGCACCATCAATTACGGGCACTTGGTCTGACTCAAAAAACAAGACAAGACTTAGCGACAAGAACTTGAGCGCGAAAGGCTTTACCAAGTACGTTAAAGCTGGCAACGGTATGTATGAAAAGACCGCTGGCAAAGGCCCCAATCTAATTTCTGCCAGTGAGCTGAAACGTCGGCAGCAGGAAGGGTAACACTTGCGTTTAGACGTGCGAATCGGCGCTTTGTTGGGTAGCGGAAGCCGTCAAGGCTTTCGGAGGCCGCCGCAGTACTTTCGAAATGCTTGAAGGGTTAGCGGCGGTTACCAGAGCAAAAACTGGGGCTAACGCCCATCGGTTAATCCCGCAGATTTACTCTGCGGATCGTTCGGTTTCTTACTAACTTGAGACGCGGTGACGAATGGCGACGAGGGCTGAGGTTGTTAGCAGCCTACGCTTCGCCGAGTCGCAACATCCCGGATGGCTGGTCCTCGAAATGCTTGACGCATTCCGCTACCTAGGTGCAGCGCACATTGCCCGCCGCATCGAATGCGATCGACTTCCAGGTTGGGTTAACGCAAACCTCCATACCTCGCACCGCTCGCAACATCTGCTCCATCAATCCAGAACCATAGGCTGCACTGAGCCCCGTGAACGAAGTGGTCAATCGAGGATTTATTTCAATCACCATCCAATCATTTGAAACGTGGCTATACAGCAAGTCGACTCCGATCCAGCCACAAGCTCCCCTCCCCAGTGCTTCAACAGTTGCTTCAAGAACTTTATCGAGTTGCGGGAGGGACGGCGAATCGCTGGTAAGCAATACCTTGCCGCCGCAATACGTCATTGAATTACCCACCATGAATTCCTGCGTTACCAGTGGCATCCAATGCGAGTTCCCAGCTGCGCCAACGATCGCTGAACGGCTGAACGCGTTGCCTTGGTGGAGTGGTTGCAGGATCATCCTCGACTGCGAATCGGTTGATCGTATTATGTTCAAAACGCTTTGTAGTGAATCATCGTCCACGACTTGAATCGCATCGCAACCGGCCCCGTCTCTTGGCTTGATGATCCATCTTCCCGTCTCGCTGCGATGTTGCTCCAACCAATGGGCGTTTACTTCGGTGACTAGTTGCGTCGCCGGATGATAGATCTGCTTCACACTGAGTCGTTGTGCAGTTAGCCATTTGTCGCAAGTGTTCTCAAGGAAGTGGCCACTGCAGTTCAAGAGCAACTTGCAAACAGGCATGAGCTTGGAAATCGCGTTCTGCAAAATACTTGAGAATTCTGGTGCGATCACGACGACGGCGTCTGCTTCGTTTGCAAGATTCCACCAGCTAGCTGGCAGATCGTTTAGAAAT
>JANRMD010000187.1:0-44609 GCA_033761895.1 Pirellulaceae bacterium
GCTCTTCCTTGGTTTGGTGGGTGAGGTGATATTCCTCATCAGACCTTGGAAGGGCTTTTTTGACATCATCAACTAGGAAAACAAGGAAGGCTGCGAAGCTTTTTTTCCTGGTGGGAGCGAATTTGTAATTTGCGGTACTAGCGAGCATCCCGCACTTAGTAAACATCGAAAAACTCCGATTTATCCGAGCCTTATCAGCCGGAAGGGGCTAGTTCTGATGTTGCGAGTTACAGGCTTTCACAACCCGAAGCGTTAGCGAGGGACCGAGTTACGGCGTCGACTTGACGATGCGTTTCGACCCGAAGCAACCGTGTCGTGGCGGTCGCGCTCGGCAAAAGCGACTGACGGGTCTACCGACCGTCTTTGAGGCGATCTCCCAGAAATCGATCGAGTTCGGGGATGTTGTAGATGCGCTGGGCCGTTTTGTCGACGTCGTAGTCCACTCTTCGGAAAGTCACATGGGGCTCTTCGAGAATTACGTAGCAACTGCGCCAGTCACCATCGCGGGGTTGGCCGACGGAGCCAACGTTGACCATGACTTTTTCGTCTGTCAGCCGATAGCGGTAGCTGATTTCATCGGGGCGTAGGAATTTCATTTCCGAGGTGAAAACGCCGGGCACGTGAGTATGGCCTTGGAAGCAGGTGCGTTGGATCATCGAAAATAGCTTTTCCATTTTCCGACGATTGTAGACATCCTCGGGGAAGACATACTCGTTGATGGGGTTGCGCACCGAACCGTGCACGAACATTAGCGGGCCTTCGCGACGCGTCCGCGGCAAATGAGCCAAGAACTCGAGTCGCCGGAAGCAGTTCTCGGGCGTATCTCCCGACTCCATTTGTTGCCGAGTCCAAAGAATTGCCTGCTCGGCTGCGTTGCTAAAACCTTCGGGGTCAAACAGTGCTGCCAAGTCATGGTTGCCGAGGATGCAAGCATCAAAACCAGAAACGATGTCGAGACAAGCTTGCGGATCGGGACCATAGCCGATGATATCCCCCAAGCAAACGATCTGATCGCACTCTTGTTGTTTGATATCGGCTAGAACGCTCTGCAAGGCTTCCAGGTTGCCGTGTATGTCGCTTAATATTGCCCGTCGCACCAATCTACTCCACTCGTTCCAGGAGGCGGGATGCACCCGCAGTGTTCAATATGTCGTGGTGCTCGGCCACTTGATGTACTTGCCTGCGCATTATCGGCCGCCGCGCAGTCGATCTCCCAGCATGTTATCAATATCGGGGATGTTGTAAATCTTTTTAATCGTTGTCTCAAAGTCATATTCGAGTCGACGAAACTCGATCTCTGACTTTTTGTCGTCCATGATCACGTAGCAAGCGCGACGGTCTTCATCGCGAGGTTGGCCGACTGAACCAACATTGATCATCAGCTTTTCGCCTTCGAGAGCAAAGCGATAGTTGCAATCATCTGGCGTGATAAACTCTGCGTCCATCGTGAACACGCCAGGCATGTGCGTGTGTCCTTGAAAACAAAGTGTACTCACCCGCTCGAATAGCATCTTCAAGCGACTGGCGTCATACACGGTTTCAGGAAACACGTATTCATTCGTAGTGTCGCGAGGCGAACCATGTACGTACATGATGTCGTTTTCGCGATGCGCTTTGGGCAGCTCGCTTAAGAAATCCCAACGACGATTGATGCCTGACGGACCACCAGGTCCACGGTCCAATTCGTCGCGTGTCCAGTAGATCGCCCGCAATGCAACGGGGTTGAAGGATTCTGGATCAAACAACGCTGCTTGATCGTGGTTACCCAGAATTGTAAATGCACATTTGTGCATGACTAAGTCCAAGCACTCGCAAGGATTAGGCCCATAGCCTACGACATCCCCCAGACAGACGATTCGATCGACCTTCTGCTCTCGAATGTCGGCGAGTACGGCGGTCAACGCTTCTAAGTTGCCGTGGATGTCACTTATCAATGCTTGCCGCACAAAACCTCTCCGACGGAGCTATTTCCACAATGACTAAACGCGAATACGCTGGGTTATCATCCGCTGACAAAGGTGCGGATATTGTAAGTTGTACCGTTGGCTAGTTACAAGGACGCACGAAAAACCGAGACTTAGGCCTGTAAGTGTTTCGTCGCTTTCCGAGTGAATCTTCCCACGATTTAGAAATTGTAGCTCATTGATGACAAATCTGGCGATCGAATGCTCCGGAACGGCTGGAAGTGTTGGCCTATTTGATGAGGAAAACCCTATCTCTTACTCGGATCTGGATACCAGTTTCAGTAGTGTGCGGACCTTGGCCAGCGAAATTGAGCGCATCATGCGGGGCCAAACCAGGCCGAAGCTGATCTCGGTGACCAACGGTCCTGGCTCATTTACGGGCCTGCGAGTTGGTTTGACGACCGCAAAAATGCTTGCGATGGCATGGAATATACCGGTTATGCCGGTCGACACACTGCATGCGATTGCCCTACGAGCTCATGGCGCGATACCACATCTCTCGCCGGAATATCAGCCAGAAGCACCAATTCTGGCTGTGATCAATGCCTTTCGCGGCCAAGTGTTTGCCACCGCGGTCCAGTTCAAGCCCAAGCTGACCGTCATCATGCCGTCTTGTGTCCTGAACTCCGAACACTGGCAGGCCCGTCCGCTCGCTGGCGTGACTGCCATGGGGAAACCAACAAGTGCATTTGTGTCAGGGCCCGGTTTGAAAAACTACCCGTTGTCCGGCGAAGTGCTTGACGGGGTCCTGTACCAGATTCTGCCACCCGAGGTTTGGAATCCTACAGCCACTGAAGTCGCCAGACTCGGACGAATTGGCTTTGAAGCCGGGCTGGCCTGCAACGCTTTCACTTTAGAACCGAGTTACCTTCGCGTTAGCGCCGCCGAAGAAAAGGCAAACTCCAAAGGATAACGCAGCGACACTACGAGTGTTTGAGCTTTAGGCCGCGTTTTGAGTAAGGCGCATTTGACAGGTGTGACTGGCAGGTGCGACCAAGAGCAATCGGTTGAAGAGCCGCACATCGCTTGCGAGCCCTGTGGTTTTCTGGGAAACTCTGACCAACTGGTCGCGATACATCGCGCGACGGCAAACTCCCTCAGCTACGAAGCTTGCTCCATGGAAGAAGTTCCCTTCGACGATCGACGTGTTCCCAAAGCGGAAATAGATTGGGACCGCTCTTGTTGGTGGTGGTACCCGGTAACGCGCGCACTGCATCCGGCGGTCAGGATGTCGTCGCTGGCCGTTGCCTTAGTCGCTATTTTGATCGTTATCGCCGGCTGGAAACTTGGGCTGGTGCTTTTCAAGCCTGATGTTGATCAAGTATTCAGTCCTCTTGGAGAATCTGCCGGGCTATTTCAGTCGCACGTTAATATCTGGTTGCGCTGTCTGGTCAGCGTTCTAGCGGCGATGCTCGGGCCGTTGGACTTCCGAAGCTTCGCTTTTTGGACGTTTGAAATACTCTGGGCCTCTTTGACAGTCGCTATTTTTGGCGGTGTCTTGGCCCGACGAGCCATGATTGAGCTGGGGCAGCGGACCGTGGCCCCCTGGTTTCACTCGGTGAAGTTGGTTGTAACTCGCTGGCAAAGTTACTTGTGGGCGTCAGGGATGAACATGGTTGGCATCGCTGCCTTGCTGATCCTTCCGGTGTTGTTTGGGCTTATCAGCCGCTTTGGTAGTGGCGGGGCTTACGTCGGTGGCGTCCTGTTGATTTTGTTTTTCCCTTTGGCTTTTGGCGTAGGACGCTTTGTGCTCAGCCTGACGATCTGTTTCCCGCTGAGCGTCTGTGCTATCGGAGCCGAAAAGAAGGCCGACGCTTTCGAAGGCTTCAGTCGCTCGAATGCCTACTTCTTTCAGCGACCGGTGGTTGCCTTTGCGTTCGCTGCGGCTTTGTTTGCGTGCGGATATGTGGGGGATTTTTTGGTTTCAGGGGTCCTCAATTCAGGCTGGTCTCTGGTCCGCAATTCCTATCTTTACAGTGGTGGCATGAGCCAAAGTGCGACTGAACCGTTTGTGGCGGCGGGTAATTGGCTAGCTCAGTCCCTGATCGCTGCATTCTGGTTCAGCTACTTCTGGTCCGCCAGCGGCGCGCTCTACCTGATTCTACGCCGAAGTGTTGACCACACCGAACTGAGTGAAATCGATTTGGCAGAGCAGGCGGCAGCGCAAGAGTTGCCGGAGATTCCTCCAGCGCCTAAGGTCGAAGAAACCAAGACGGACGCAGCCAAAGCGGAAGAAGCTTCGGCGGAGTAGTCGACAACTCCGCAAAGTTGCGTCGCCCATCAACGGCAAACCTCAGGTGAGATTGTACGACGAGTGGCGGTAGAACAATCGCTTACCTATTTCCATCGCGACTGCGTACCCAGCGGAAATGAGAAAGACGAGCGAAAGGAGAGCAGGAGTTGGCCTTACCAACTCAAATGCGTTTCGCATTTGCAAGAATGGAAGGGCAAGGGTGACTATGGCAACACCCGAGGCAGCCAAGATCAACCACAGCCCAGGGCGACTTCGGAAAAATGGTCGCCGTGTTCGCACCGCGAGCATGATCAGTAGACCGGTAAAAATGGAAACTAGAAACCAACCGGTTCGAAATTCCTCTTCTGAGGCATGGAAGACCTTAAGCAGCCCGATAAACGTCAGTAGGTCGAAGCAGGTTCCGGTCAAGCCGAACATCAACATGAACCGCAAAATCGTTCTCACATCCCATTTCCGAGGTCGATCAACAATTTCGGGGTCAACGCTATCCGTCGCCAGCGCCATAGCTGGAAAATCGGCCAAGAGATTGATCAGAAGAATTTGGACGGGAAGCAAGGGAAGGAATGGCAAGAAAAGGGAAGCAATTGCCATGCTCAGCATGTATCCAAAGTTCGCACTGATGCTTACGAAAACATACTTCAGCGTATTGGCAAGGGTTTTTCGGCCTTCGTAGACCCCTTGGGCCAACACACCCAAGTCTGACTTCAACAGCACGACATCTGCAGCTTCTTTGGCGACATCGACAGCACCAGAGACGGAGATGCCGACGTCAGCTGCGTGCAAAGCAGGAGCGTCATTGATTCCGTCTCCAAGAAAGCCAACAATATGTGTGCAGCTTTTCAGGGCGAGTACGATCCTCTCTTTCTGTTCCGGTTCGATCTCGGCAAAGATATCGGTTTCAATTGCCCGCGTTCTCAGCTGCTCTTGTGAAAGCAATCGAATATCAGAACCTGTGAGTACTTGAAGACTTCTTAATCCGACTTGTCGACCGAGCGAAAGTGCGACGATTCGATTGTCACCTGTAACCAACTTCAATTGGATTCCCAGGCTCGCAAGCTGCTGCAAGGTGGCAGTAATGGTTGCCTTGGGTGGGTCAGAAAAGATCAAGAAGCCAGCGAAAATCATGTCGGACTCATCTGCTTTCTGGAGCTTAGCCACGTCAAGCATTCGATAAGCGACGCCAAGCACGCGACACCCCTCATCGCTCCAATGAGCAAATCTCGCCTGAATTTCGTCGCGAACATCTTGGATCGGCTCGCGGTTTCCGTTCGGCAAGTCGACGTGAGTGCAAACGGCGAGAACCTCATTCATCGCCCCTTTGGTAATCATCATCCTTTGATCGCCATCGTCGACGAGGATGCTGAGCCTCTTGCGATTGAAGTCATATGCCAGTTCATCCAAACGGCACACGGCATCTGGCAAGTCAGTTGTGAATTTCCGAATGGCGGAATCGATCGGATTTTCAAAACCTGTCTCAAGATAAGCGTTGATACTTGCCATGCGCAAGACACGCTGGCTATCTTGCCCCATCCAATCGCGCGCGGCTTTCAACTTTACGGTGCCTTCAGTCAGCGTCCCGGTTTTGTCGACGCAAAGGACATCCATCCCGCCAAAGTTCTCGATGGCCAACAGTCGCTTGACTATCACGTCCGATCTAGCCATCGCCTTGGCTCCAGTCGCTAATACAACGCTCGTGATGGCAGGCAGTAATTGTGGTGTCATCCCGACCGCTAGGGCCAAGGCAAAAAGCAGCGACTCGACCACGGGGCGATGAAAACCGACATTCGCAAGGAAGACTACAAACATGAGAATCACTGTGATTCCCAATAGTAGTTTTCCGAAATCTCGAATTCCACGCTCAAAGCCTGTCGTTGGCGCACGTCTTTCAAGACGCTTTGAGATCTGGCCAAACTCCGTTTGCTTGCGAACATGGATGACCAGTGCTCTGCCGAGTCCGCTAACTACATGCGTTCCCAGAAACACGCAGTTGGTCCTCTTCGATAAAGCACAATCTGAGGGAACTTGTCCCGGCATTTTCTCTATGGGGAAGCACTCTCCAGTAAGCGAGGATTCGTCCACGGAGAGTTCTTTCGAATCCAAGAGCCGACAATCTCCCGGTACGACCGAGCCAGCTTTCAGCAAAACGACATCACCGGGTACGATCTCGTTTCTTGGGATCGTCGCTTCCTTGCCATCGCGCAGGACTGTCGATTTGGTTTCAATTATGACCAACAAACGAGCCACTGCATCTGCAGCGCTCCACTCTTGCCAGAATCCCAGAAGACCGCTGAGAAAGAGAATTGTAAGAATGATAAAGGCATTCGTTGCGTCATCCAAAAAGTAAGACAGCACTGCCGAAACGAGCAGGAGAAGAATGATCGGGCTGTTGAATTGAGTGGCCAAAATAGACCAGCTTGACCGAGGCTGATTTTCGATCAAATTCGTCTGTGATTGAGCCAATCGCAGCCGAGCCTCGATTTCCGAAAGGCCATTCGTCGATGATCGGATAGACTCGAGGAGCGCATCTTCCGGCATTTCCCAATACGATGAGCATGCAGTCGTCTTCATCGGCTCAACTTGCTTTCGACGCAAGAAGTTGTTTTTTGATCCACCGTCAACAAGGCACAATCAATAGGCCCAGGTAGAAGCTTGCGTGTTCGCGTCTTCCTGCAGATCCTGTACCGTTTATTGCATCGTCCCAGCATGCATACAGTTGAACCAACATGCCCGTAGATGAAGAATTGTACGGGGCTAGGATCTGCGTAAGGTCCGCCGTTTCCTTCTAGATCCGGAAGTGCGATTTGAACGTCGTTGGGCGAGAAGTGTGCCAATCTGCACTGGACTCAATGTCTGCTGTGCGAATCTGGCGCGCCGGACAAATGGTCGCAAACTAACTAACTCAGCTCGGGACGCACTGCATTGCCTCTCTGACGCACTGACGCACTGACGCATCGGGTTGCTATTTAGTAGCCGGCCATTACAGTGTTCACCGCGTTGCAGGCGATCCGCAAAAGAAAAATCGTCACCACACGACAAGTTATGGTGACGATTTAAGTTTTTCTAAAAGCAGTCCACGTTAGCCTTCGGAAGCTGGTGCACCGATGCGTGGCATGGATTCGATGGCCTTGTCGATCAGACCATACGTCACACCTTCAGCGGCGGACATAAAGCAGTCACGGTCTGTGTCCGCTTCGATCTGCGAAAGTGTTTGTCCGGTGTGCTTTAGCAAAATCTCGTTAAGTTTTTGCTTGATACGCTTGAACTCTTTGAAGTGAATTGAAATCTCTTCAGCGGTTCCTTGCATGCCTGCCAACGGTTGGTGGATCATGATACGTGCGTTGGGCAACGCGAAACGCTTGTTCTTCGCGCCCGCAGCCAAGAGCACTGCACCCATCGAAGCGGCTTGACCGATGCAATAGGTTGCAACGTCACAGGAGACGAATTGCATTGTGTCGTAAATGGCCAAGCCGGCGCTAACGCTTCCGCCAGGCGAATTGATGTACAGGTGAATGTCGGCTTTGGGATCATCCGATTGCAGGAAGAGCATTTGCGCGACCAGCGCGTTGGCAACTTCGTCATCCACTTGTGAACCCAAGAAGATGATTCGGTCTTTGAGCAAACGACTGTAGATGTCGTAAACGCGTTCTTCGCGTCCGCTTTTCTCGATAACGTACGGAATCATTGGCATAGTTGTGTTTCAACTCCGAGCTAAATGTATGTGTATTGGGAGAGCTTGATTGGGTGGCCGCGTTACGATTTGTCTTCGGGGTCAACGGGCGTTTTCATAAGAATCTCATCCACCAAGCCGTATTCCTTGGCCGCATCAGCGGTGAGGAAGAAGTCGCGGTCGGAGTCTTTCGCAATCTGTTCCATCGGCTTTCCAGTGTGCGTTGCCAAGATGCCGTTGAGCAGATCTCGGTAGCGAAGAATTTCGGTCGCTTGAATTTCGATGTCTGAAATTTGACCAGAAACACCACCCGCCGGTTGGTGAACCATCACCCGGCTGTGAGGCAAGCAGTAACGTTTGCCCTTGGTTCCACCGGCCAGCAAAATTGCTGCACCACTGGCCGCCTGACCGACACAATAAGTCGCAACTGGACAGGACAAAATTTGCATAGTGTCGTAGATGGCAAGAGTGGCGATCACTTCGCCACCGGGACTGTTGATGTAAAAGTGAATATCTTTGCGGCGATTCTCGCTTTGGAGATAGAGCAATTTCATCACGACATCGTTGGCGTTGCCCGTGTGGATATCGCCTTGCAAGAAGACGATGCGGTTTTCCAGCAGCAAGTCGCCGAGCGTCAATTGACGCTGACGTTGGTAGCTCTGGTAAGCGTGAGAATTGGTCAGCGAATAATTCTGGTAATCGGAATTCAACGTACACTCCCTTTCGGCTGGATGCCTGCGTGATCTCAATCAGAAATGCGTATGCAGTTGGTACACCACAATGTTGGCCCTTCGCCCCGTTTTGGCAAGAGCACGTTTGTCTTTTTGGATAAGCTAGGTGAAGATGGGAAAAGAAAAAACCGGACGGCTAACAATTTAGCGGCCCGGTTTGTAGTCTCAAGTTTGAAGTACAGCAATATCGCTATCGCAAGTTACTCTTGCATCTGTGCAGGTCCAGCGGCCTTCGGACCATCAGGCAGCTTAGGGGTGCCTGGCAGTGTCTCAGGTTCGTTGTTGAACTTGGCGTCAGGAATCTCGACCATTTCGCCAGCAATCAAGAAATCAATGTTGCTTGCTGGGGACCGATCCATAAGGAATTCCTCATCTGGAACGTCGGTCACTTTCGCGGCTTCCGTGATCTTTTCGATGACTTGACGCTCGATGATCTGATTGCGGATCGCGTCCATTTGACCGGATTTCTCCAATCGGGCGCGAACGCGGCGTGGCGACGTATCGCTTTGCTCTGCAATTAGTTCGATTTCTTCATCGTAGTCCTTAGGAGCCGGTTCGACCTTCAAGTCTTCGGCGATTTTCTCAAGCACGAAGTGCTCGCGAAGTGCCCGAATAGTCGACTCGCGGGCATTCAAACGCGATGCGTTCAAGTAACCGGACACTTGTTCAGGGCTGAAGCTATTGCGTTGCAACTCCAACTGCAAGCGTTGCAATTCACGCTGCGTTTGGCGGCGAATCAATGACTCTGGCATTTCCCAGTTGGCACCACTAGTCAATTGGTCGACAACTTGCTTGCGGACCGCTTGCTGTTGATGATACTTAAATTGGCGTTCGAGTTCGGTACGAACAAAAGTTCGCAGTTCATTGACGCTTTCGAAGCCGAGATCATCCAACTGCTTGGCGGTAATCTCGCTGACTTCAATGCGGCGGATTTCGTGAATTTCGAATTCGGCTTCGACTTCTTTTCCGCGATAATCTTCGTTAGCCGCAGCATCGGAAATCTTGATGGTAGTGGTGAACTTGTCACCTTCTTTTTTGCCAACGATCAGTTTGTCGAAGTCCATGATGACGGCGTCGCCGAACGTCAGGTTCTTGCGAACAACAACGCTCTCTTCATCCAGTTGGCTGAGTTTCTTGCCATCGACATTGAAGGTTGCGTTGAGCGTAACTGTGTCACCGGCTTTGGCTTCTCCGTCGATCGGTTCCCCGGTCATGAAGCGAGTGAGCGTACGCGACAAGTGGTTGTCAACGTGCTCTTCCGTCAGATCGCAAGCAGGGCGGGTAAGCGTGAGGCCATCCCACTTCGGAGTTTCGAAATCAGGACGAACTTCGATTTTGAATTCGTAACGGAAATCGCCTTCTGGAGGCAGCACGACGGCGTTGTAGTCGAAGTCGGGTTCGCTGATCGCTGAGAAATGCCCTGCGTCGGTAACCAGTTGCAAACTGTCCATTACCAGCGAGCTCTTAACTTGCTCAGCGACTTGTTCCTTGAATTGCGATTCGACCAGCTTTCGCGGCGCTTTTCCATTGCGGAAACCGGGCAACTGGGCTTTGGGAACGATGTCGTTAAACGCTTCTTTGCGATAGCGATCTACCTCAGAGCGAGGAATTGTGATCACAACGTGACGTTCACAAGCCGAAGGCGAGTCAACTTTTACATCGAAGTCGAGCTTTTTCTTTTCTTCGGGTAGTGCGTCGTTAACTTCGTCGTTTTCAATGTCGGTCGTTGCCATCGCCATTGGGCTCCGGTTCATCCTGAGAAATATTGATAAAAAGGGAACGCGACCGTGCCGCTAGAAGTCCCTAATCGCCTGCACCAGCATTCGCAGTCCGCCAACATTCGCTGTCTGGGGGAACGATTGCTGAGTTGCAGACCGTAAACTTATGCACATTAAAATAAAAAAGGGCAAATCGGCCTAGAGCGGGTGATGGGATTCGAACCCACGACAACAACGTTGGCAACGTTGTGCTCTACCAACTGAGCTACACCCGCAAGGTGTGCCAAGGCCGATTTGCCCTAAAGTTTTTTAATTTTTCGACGATCGAATTCACTAGACGTGCAATCGAGGTCGACGCTGCAATGTTCAATCCTGGTAGCGTTTTTTAGTCGCAAACCGTTTCATGCCCATCGAGTAGGCTGAGATTATATGCTTCGGCGTTCTCGTTGCAATAGATGATCTGAGTTCCTTTGGGGGCAATAGGACGTTATTATCCAAAGGATGGTCGCATATCTCAATTCTAGCATGCGAAAAGCGAATTTTCGATAAGGAATCTCCCGTGGTAGGTTTAGCCCCAAAATCCCCAATCCACCTGAGAAAACCACTAAAATCACCCAAGAAAGCCTCCCCAAGCGGGTTCGCTGAGCAAAAATCACCAAAAAAAAGATACTTATCACCCATCATCACCCCCCGAACCATCGTTGCCATCCTCACAACTGGGCTGCGCCTTGTTCTCAAACTGCGCCTCGTTCCCAGGCCGCATCTCGTTCCCGGGCCGCATCTCGTTCCCAGGCTCCTGCCTGGGAACGCACTGCCTTGGAGGCTCTGCCTCGTCTCGGCCTGCCCAGCCCCCACCAAAAAAATCTTTTTCTGGGCTTCGATTGTGGTCAGCTGTTTGGCACTTGCACAGTCAAATGCTCTGGCTGGTTTGGTCCCCAGCGAAGTCGTTTTGGTCGTAAACGGCTCCTCAATGGACTCGCGGACGCTGGCAAACTTTTACATTTCGCTTCGAAACATTCCGGCTGCGAATGTCGTCGTGCTCGACAAAGTCCCCAACTCCGAGGTCATTTCAGTTGACGAATTTCGGTCGAGAATCCTGATCCCGCTGCTGGCTGAATTGGATCGTCGCAAAATTAGCAACCACATTCAGTGCATCACCTATTCGTGCGATTTTCCTACCGCTATCGATATTACGAACGACATCAAGCCGCTAGGGAAACTGCCCATCTACTTCACGGCCCGCGCCTCGATCAATGCACTGACCTACTTCTACCAACTCGTACAAGCGTCCAATCCACTTTACATCCAGTTGCAGGCGAACAGCTATGCGCGCCGCGAGATGGGAGCGTTCTTCAACAACCCACTGGGAAGTCTGACCGAAGAGGACTGGAATGAAATCGAGAAGCACATCGCTGCCAACGAACATAAAGAAGCCGGTGAAGCGCTCGCGAAACTCGCTGACAAGTACAAGGACCATTACCCAATCAGTTATCTGGCCGCCGCAGAATTGGCTCAGGCCGGGGAGCAAACGCAAGCCATCAAGTTCTTAGAACGGGCCATAGCCAGCGGCTGGACTGCGGGCGGCTACCTACAAGCGGACGAACGATTTGCGAATTGCCGAGACAACTCAGATTTTCAAATATTGCAGCTTACATTGGATGAAACCCAAACCAAGTACCAGCCTACAATCGGCTTTGAAGCCAAACTCGCTTGGGGAACCAATGGCGTAGGATCGACCAATTTACAGCTAGGTTCGCGGTACTTGCTCAGCACCGTGCTTGGTGTGACTCGCGGTGCCGGTACAACGCTCAGGCAAGCGATGGATATCCTTGAACGTTCCGCATCGGCCGACTTTACCCAGCCCAGTGGCGGTTTTTATTTCTGCCTGACCAGTGACGTGCGCACGACGACGCGTAAGCCCGGTTTTGCAGATGCCATCGAAACGCTGCAGTCGCTTGGCTTTAACGCGGAGATCGTTCAGGGCACTCTTCCACAAGGAAAAAAGGATGTCCTCGGCGCGATGGTGGGGACCCCAAACTTCGACTGGAAGTCATCCGGCAGTGAGTTGTTGCCGGGCTCCATCGCCGAGAACTTGACCAGCGTGGGGGCCGACATGAGTTCACTGCGCGGCCAAACCAAATTGACTGAGTTTCTCAAAGCAGGCGCAGCGGGGAGTAGTGGCACAGTCACTGAGCCGTATTCGATGCAAGCCAAATTCCCGCATCCGCAGTTGTACGTGCACTATGCGCGAGGTTTATCGCTTGCAGAAGCCTTTTATGCTTCAGTCACTGGCCCTTATCAATTGCTGATCATCGGCGATCCGTTGTGTCAGCCTTTCGCGGCTCCGCCCAAGCCCGAAGTTTCCAGCGAACTGAGGAAACTCGCAGACAACGAAAACCTAAAGTTCCCATTGAAGTACAACGCAGAGGCCGTTGCCGGAAAGCGCGCCCCAGTGGCTCCGCTGGCCGTCAGCATCCTGTTCGGGGGCACGGCCAATCGCATCGGAGTTGTCCAACCCAATCTGGAGATCCGACTGAACAATGCACCCGCCGGATACCATGAAATAAGACTAATCAGTATCGGCGATGATGCCTTGGGACAGCGCAGCGAAATCCCCTTGCCGATTTGGATCGGCGATGAAGACGCAGTTTCGATTGAAGCGCCCGATCAAGTGCAATTCCGTCAGCGCAAAGCCACCGTCACGGCCAAGGCGCAAGTCGCAAAGTCGCTGACGATCTGGCATGAGAGCGAGCAGCTTGCGGTCGTCTCTAGCAACGAAGGTGAGTTTGCGATTCCTCTTGAGTCGCTGGGAATTGGGAAGGTGAGATTGCAGGCCCGCGCAGAACTCGAGAACGGCAGTATCCTCAAGAGCTTGCCTATCGAAATGGAAATCACTCCATGACCGAAGTGGCATCCATCAACGTTTCTTCCTCACTTGGGTGCGGCTAACTCGGCTTGCGCTCTCATCGCTTCTTTCATCGCTTCGCGAGACCGTTTGAGCAGGGATTGGCCGCGTCAATTAGTTGGACTCAGTACGTTGCGTTAGTCAAGCGAGCTATTTGCAGGCTAATTTCTAGCACCAGTGGTTGTGTGGCCCAGCTTTAATTGACGGTGCCGCCTTAGGAAAGATTCTGGAGAGTGCTTAGCGATAGACAATGATCGGATAGAATGCTTCTACGTCACTGAGATGGACGCATTCTGAGAAGCTCTGGTTGAACTGGAAGGATCGAAATGTCTTATAAGGACAGCAACAAAGACGGGAAGCGATGGAAATCCGAGCCCAAGAAGCCGGAACCCATTCTCGATCGCACGCCGCCCTGCGATGTTTCGGCTGAAATTGCCGTACTCGGTAGTATTTTGCTTATGCCAGACGTCTGCGACGACCTAGCGCTGGTCCTGAAAGCGGACGATTTTTACGACGACGCCAATCGCAAGCTCTATCAGCACATGATGGGCATGATCGATATTGGCCAAAAAATAGACGTAACGCTGCTGGTGCATCGCCTAAAGACCATGGGCGATTACGAAGCGACCGGTGGAAGCGCCTACCTCGCGCAATTGGCGAACGCAGTCCCCAATGCTGCGCATGCCCTCTACTACGCCGACATCGTTCGCAGCAAAGGGACTTACCGGCGTCTGATCGAAGCCAGCACCAGCATTCTTCGCGACGCGTATGACGAAGCCTTCGATGCCAAGGAACTGGTCAGCCAAGCGGAGCAGCGAGTATTTCGAATTCAGGACGAACGCAGCAGCCAGTCCGCGGAGTCGATCGGCGATCTCTTGACGGTTGCGATGGAACGTATCGATGCGAGAATGAAAGGTACGTTCGCCGTTGGTGGTGTTGATACACACTTTCGAACCTACGATGAAATGTGTGGCGGTTTCCACAATGGTGAATTGGTGGTTTTGGCCGCCCGGCCTAGTATGGGCAAAACCGCATTTGCGATGAACGTGGCCGAGAATGTGGCTTTGAAAGGCCGCGCCCCGGTGCTGTTCGTGAGTCTTGAAATGTCCGGTGTCGAACTCGCCGACCGTCTGCTTTGTTCTGTGGCACGTGTCGATAGTCGCAAGCTTCGAACCGGCACCATCACTCAAGAAGAACGCAAACGCTTGGTCGAAAAAGCGATTGCGATTAGCAATGCACCACTTTATGTGGATGATTCTCCCAGCCGTACCGTTAGTGAAATCGCCGCTGTTGCTCGACGCATCAAACAGCGTGACAAAACACTGGGATTGATCGTCATCGACTACATGCAGTTGATTGAGCCCGACAATCCTAAAGACCCTCGCCAAGAGCAAGTTGCCAAAATCGCTCGACGGCTCAAAGGTCTGGCGCGTGAAGCTTACGTGCCCGTGCTGTGCCTCGCCCAGCTCAATCGTCAGGCGGAAGAAGGCAAAGACCACCGACCACGTATGAGTCACCTTCGCGAATCGGGTGCTATTGAGCAGGATGCCGACGTAGTGATGTTCGTTCACCGCGAAGAGTATTATCACCGCGGTGACGACGCTTCGCAGTATGCTGGTCAAGCGGAAATCATTATCGCCAAGCAGCGTAACGGCCCCGTTGGTGAAATCGATTTGACTTGGGAAAAGGAATACACCCGTTTCTCCGACCGAGCCCCAGAAAGGCACTCGGAGTTTGATAACCAGAGCGATTTCCAGACCGCCGGTGGTTACTGAGTGGGTCGCATTCTGCCGGATGCGACCTGCTGAAGCCCGCTGGTGATGGCTGGCGTTGGCAACCCTAATTTTTGGTGTGGACAAAGCACCAGCTTTGCCGTTCGGCTAGAATGAACAGCGAGCGTTCTGTTCATCTTAGATTTATCGTAGCTGTTCTATTGTCGCACGATTGTCCCAAACGTTGCTGCAACAATTGAGACAATTGTGCGAAACTCATTGGCTGTGGTTAAAAGAAGTCGTGTGTGCCGGCGAAATAGCTTATGCCACTCTACCCAACATACACGTTCATTTAACAAGAGTATTGGCAAAGGATTTTGACTTCCATGACGTTCAAACAGAAGATTGTTTCAATCTGCGCGGTGGGGATCGCCCTGTGCCTTCTGCCATTAGCAGCCCAAGCCCAGATCGATCGTAATTCATTGAAGGAGTCTTTGCATTTCCACGCAAGCTTCGATGGCGGAGGCGATGCAAAGGTAAGTGGCGCTGATGGGCGCATCTTTACTGCCGAGTCACTCGAACGAAAGCAACTCACTCCTGGCATCACTCGGCCAGATGTGACTATAGCCAAGGGCGCCGGTAAGTACGGAGACTGCCTGCGATTTGGCGACAAGGCCAAACCCGTGATCTGCTATGCCGGCGAAGCGATGCACTACCAGCCGCAAGACTGGTCGGGCACAGTTTCGATGTGGATGCGACTGAACCCCGATGTTGACTTGAAGCCCGGTTTTTGCGATCCACTTCAGATAACGCAGTTCGCTTGGAACAACGGCGCGTTCTTCGTGGATTTCGACAAAGATCTACCGCGAGATTTTCGTTTGGGTGTCTTTTCCGATCTCACTTTTTGGAACCCTAAGAACATTGCCTGGGAAGCTCTGCCTGTTGAAAAACGCCCGATGGTGACGGTCAAGAAGCCGCCGTTTTCAAGAGACGCGTGGACGCATGTTCTATTCACTTTTTCCGGAGTCAATGACTCCAACAATCGCCCCGCTAAGGCCACCTTCTATCTCAATGGACAATCGCAAGGCACGCTAGAACAGCCGCTGAAATTCACTTGGGATGTCAAGAAAGCTGCGATCATGCTGGGTATCGAGTACATTGGAGATATCGACGATTTAATGATTTTTCGTCGCGAGCTAAACGCCAGCGAAGTTAAATTTCTTTACACCTTGCCTGAATCGCTTTAGTCGAGCAGTTTCAACAATGCATCCAGCCAAGTTAATGACGGTGCTGTCAGTCTGCATTTGCTTATGCGGTCCGGCGTGGTGCTTGCTCTCAAACTCGCCCAGCGCGTTCGCACAGCCGCCGCTGTCTGTCGAAGCGGACCGACCAACGCAACGTTGGCTGCCATTGCCACAAGGCGATGCGGCCGACCTGAGCGAACAGGCGCAGTTACTGCAGCAGCTTAGAGACTTGATCTCAAACGAATCCGCCAATGGCACCAGCAATTCGCCATTGCCAAAGCTCAGTGAACAGCAACTTCGAGAAATGGAAAAGGCACTCGAAAGTATGCGGGAACTGATCGGCGAAGATAAGCTGCCGAACCTGGAGAGCATTCCCAAAGAGTGGATCGACCAAGCCCTTTCGGATCCGATTCTGCGCAAACAAGCCCAGCAATTGCTCGAACAATACGCTCGTGATCGAAAACTGCCCAGGATCTCTGACGGGGCGCCTCGCAACACGGATAGCGTTCCTTTTCCGCGCCGACAGCCAAGTGACAAAACTGGCCAAAATTCGAAGTCGAATCCCAAGAGCAATCCCAACCTAAAGTCCGCTTCTTCTCCGAAGCCAAATTCAGCAGGTCCAGATTCAAATCGCGAGTTATTCCCGCCTATCGAAGATCCCTTTGCAAACAATGAGGATCCAAAACCAACTGAACCATCAACGCAAACGCTCGGTCAAGAGCCTGATCTCAACAGACGCGGCAATGGTCAGCCGACTGAAGAGTTGAACCAGCGCCCGAGCACTCGCAAGGGCACTCGCAAGGGCAATCGCGACCAAGCAACTGGCTCTGATGAAGCCCGTTCCAATGAAACTGGCCCGAGTGAAGTTAACGCTAGTGAAGCTGGCCCTAGTGAGGCTGAGAAATCTGCTGATCGTTTGCTTCCTAGTGCCCCCGACGCGGAACGCATCCAAGCGCTTCAAGAGCTTTTCAAGAAACTGAAAACCATTGAAGGTCAACGTTCACCAGCCACTAATGTACCCAATAGAAATTCAAGCACTACAAATCTAAAGGCTCCCAACCAACCCAACTTGAACTCAGGTAACGGCCCACGGTCAACCAATTCAGCGTCACCACGCAGCGAGTCCAAGCCAGCGATGCCTCCGCGGACTCGCAGTGGTTTGCCAACAGCTCCAAACTCTGCACAAGATTCGCCAGGCCGGTTCTCTCCATCACAACCATCGGCCCCAGTAAATGGCAGCGGTAATGAACCGTCTTCAGATCCAGCACTGCCGCCACCCGACTTCGATAACTCAAACTCTGCGAGCGAGCCGACAAACGGTGCGCAGGCGAATCAAAGGCTTTCCGAAACTCAGAAGAAGATTGCCGGCGCAAACAACTCAACCTCTCCAGCGAGGCCCGGCATCAAGGCACCTGTAGGCTCTCGGGGAAACACTCCGAATCCAATGGACACCAGTCGCAGCGTTCGACCCGGAATGCAAAGCGAGTCGAGCGCGTCTGGAACGGGCTCTGCCGTTCAAGATGCGGATATCAAGACGCAGCTTGAGCGTCATGGGCTTGGTCGCGCGCTCCAGAGTATTGTTGAGAAAACCATGAAGGAGCAAAGTGAAGCGACCGCAGCCAAGACACCGTCCCCCAGCATGAATTCCAGCACTCAACCGAAGGCCAACGACAATCGGGCGAAAAGCAGTTCTAAGGCCGCAACGCCTCCTTCATCTTCGGCCGCTAATAGAACGCCCCCAACGAGTCCGAATGCCGTCAAGAACAACGCGCCAGCGACCTCGCCTTACATGCCATCATCGAATCCAAATGCGAACACCCCGTCGATGATGTCAGGTTGGCGAGATACGGCCTCGCAGTTTTGGGGAGCAATCCGTTCCGCCCCCAGCGAGCGAAGCAGCGGATCAAGTACATCGAATTCCCTTGGGAACTTAGGAGGCTTTGAGTTTGCATGGAACGGGCGAGCTTGGTTGGTGCTGGGGCTTGTTCTGGTGTTGAGTGCGCTGCTACTGTTGCTGGCCCGCAAACGCGTTGTACTTGCTTCTGCAGCCAAAGAAGCGGAAGCCGAACTGGCCAAAGAGATCCTTACCGAAGGCATTCGAACTCGCGCGGACGTAGTTCGAGCGTTCCATCGCTTTGTGCTTCGTCGCGCTCAACCTGTTGCCGATTGGTGGAATCACCGTTATGTCGCGGCTAAGTTGTCGGACGCCTCCCCGCAGTTGCGTACCGTAATCTCGGACTTGGCCAGTGTCTATGAACACGCCCGCTATTTGCCACCCGAGGTCAAGCTGAGTTCTGAGGAGATCGACCGTGTACAAACGGCTTTGAAGCAATGCGCGGCCAGCAGTGTGTGAATCACTTAGTAGTTGAAGCATTTCAAATTGGTTATGAGTCGCCGATGGTGGGCTACCAAAAACGAAATTCGATCAAGAGCCTGTGCACGCTATTTGTGTGCTCACTTATCGTATGCTCGCTGTTCGTATCAAGTTGCTGGGCGCAAGCGAGCCCCCGATTTGCTCAACAATCTTCGAATGCGCCGACGGAAAGTGGCTGGCATTTTGGTTTTGACCTGCTGCAAATGTTGCTCGAAGACCGTGGGCTGCAGGTTAGCGGCAGTCTCGAAAGCGCGCTAGCCGCCCCTAAGCAATCTGTGATCGTCATCAGCGGCTCGCAACCGTCGAGGTTGATGAACAATTTAGATCGACTGATTGAATTCGTGATGAATGGCGGAACACTGCTATTGGCTTCGGACAATTCACTCACATTGCCCGGCATCGGTCGCTTTTCGCGAGGGCCAGTAACATCCAACGATCCGCTTGAACAATATCAAGGCTTCAATGACTGTCTGCGAATAGTGCCGCAAGCCAACACGGAGACGTTTACTGGCGTGGCTGAGATTGTCACCAATCGCGCAGGTTGGTTCGAGCCCGATAGTGTCGGTTGGCTTGAATGGCAAGTGCTCGCTTCGTTCCCCGCCGATTGCCGACCGATACCCAGTCGAAACAATGCAGTCCTCGCAGTCGGTCGATGGGCCACCGATCAAGGTGTTGCAGTCATGTCAGCCGATGCTGGGTTGTTCAGCAATGGGATGATGTGGCATGGAGATAATGCCATTGCAGCGATCCGCGTCAGCGAACTCCTTTGCGAGGGAGGTAAGAAAACTCAGCTTGCGTTTCTGGTAGATGGACAAGTCATGGACAGCTATCGTAATCGAATTGACTTGACGCAAGACGCAGAGGAACCAACTGAAGGTCCACCGGTGCCTGAACCTGAACTCCAGAAGGCGTTTCGGTTGGCCAATGCCATCGCCAAGGAAGTGGCTGAGTCGAATGTGATTAATGAAGCGCTCCGGCAGCGACCGCGTGGCGTGCAGCCATCGCGATACTTTCGAGCGTTTCTGTATGTAGTTGCGGTAATGATTCTCATCGCCATCCTTTGGGCACTGTTGGCTAGCGGAACAGTGCAAGCGCTCTTCCTTGCGCCGCGAAAGATGCGATCTGCTTACGACATGCGCGAACATGCAAGTAATCTCGCGGATGACTTTCGCAATTCCGCTGGTTTCTTGGCGCGAGACTTCTGCTGGGAACTAACCGGTTCTAGAAACACTGCTGATTGGCAAAGGTACTTGGCATCCCTAATGGCAAACATAAACCTATCGCCAAGCTCGCTCCCCAATGGTTTGATCCTGACTAAAGTTGAGCAGCACGAACTGATGAGAATCATCGATATTGCTTGTCGCGGCTGTCACACGCGAATGTCCAGCCAAGAATTCCAGCTTCTAGGGAACTCGATCAACAAACTACGAAGCAAACATCGTACGCAACCGCTTGTCGCGGTATGATGTTCCGTCCACTTCAAAACTATTTTGCACGAAAATTGATTAGTGTCGTCAACTTCAAATCTCAGCCAACTTGCTCAGCGTGTTCGTGACCTGCGCATTAAAACTCAACAATCGGTCAGCCAAGTCGTGGTGGGGCTCGACGCGATCACTGATCAGCTACTAATGGCCTTGATCGCCGGTGGCCACGTTTTGCTTGAAGGTGTTCCGGGTACAGCCAAGACCACTTTGTGCAGAACGTTTTCGACAGTCATGGGCATTGACTTTGAACGCATTCAGTTCACTCCGGATTTATTACCCAGCGATGTGACCGGAACGCAAGTGCTAGATCGCCAAACCAGCGACTTCGTATTGCGCAAAGGACCCGTTTTCTGCCAGCTGCTATTGGCGGATGAATTGAATCGAGCACCCGCTCGTACGCAATCCTCGTTGCTAGAAGCGATGCAAGAGCATCAGGTAACCATCGAAGGCAAAACCTTGTTGCTGCCGGAACCGTTTATGGTCCTGGCGACGCAAAATCCGATCGAGCAGGAAGGTGTCTATCGCTTGCCCGAAGCTCAGCTCGATCGTTTCTTGTTCCGAGTTCAAGTTGGGTATCCTGATCGCCAGCAAGAAATCAACATGCTGGACTTGCACAGCCGGCCACAGGTAAAGCTAACTGCGATTAGCAACGCAGCCGAAATCATCGCCATTCAGCGTCAGATCGATGAAGTCTATAGCTCACCCGAATTGAAGGGGTACATTATCGATCTTGTGCGTCAAAGTCGCTTGCATGGAGATTTGATTCTCGGCGCGAGCCCACGAGCGGCCATCAATTTGATGAAAGCGGGCCGTGCGAATGCACTGCTGCAAGGGCGATCTTTCCTGACCCACGAAGATATCCAAGCAGTCGCGCTGCTTGTGCTTGGGCACCGCTTAATCCTCAAACCCGAATCGGAAATGGATGGGAGGACCGTCGAAGCCGTAGTTCAGCAGTTGCTGCAATCAGTGCCCGTGCTGAAGGATCCGCCGCTCAAGGCGTCGCTACTATGACCAATCGCGCTCGATGGTTGTTGTTCGTAGGGCTGGTGGGGTTGTTCGCCGGCATCTTGCGCGGACAAACAATATTGTCGCTGCTGTCGCTGAGCGTATTTGTGTGGGTGCTTCTCGAGTGGTTTCGCTTTCAAGCCCGAGTGCATTTCGATCTGCCACGCTTGGAGTTTGAGCGACGTGTAAATGGCAGCACCGATGCCAATGGCACATTGTGGGTTGGTCGCATAGTGCACATCGAACTGCAAGTTTCCAGTTCAAGGGCAATTCAACCGGTAATCGAGTTTCGCGATATTGTGCCTGAGATTCTTGAGTTGCTGGAGTCCTCGCTGGCTCCACTTCCACCGCGCCCGAAACCGATTAATGCTGCGGATGCATCCGTACTTCAGTCCTTTCAGGAATGGATCCTACGGCGTTTTCCCAAAGGCAACGCGCTTCCATCTCCGCCCAACCAATGGACCTTGGATAGCGAAGTGAGTTGGACGTCACAGGCTGAAGACCGCCGCAATGCTGGCTGGTTTGATGAGAAACCTGGTTCCGCAGTGCTTGTTCAAAACTGTAGCACCACATTTTCTTACAGGGTTGGTGTCCGCGCTGCAGGTCAAGTCACACTACCGGGAGTACGATTGACCCTGCAGGATCGCTACGGCTTCTTTCGGATGCATCGATTCGTTCAACTTAAGCAGAAGTTCCGCTTACTGCCAGATTATTTCCAGTCCGCCGAATTGCGACCAACGATCAAGCGACAGAATTCGCTTCCGCAACACGGTATTCATCGTTTGCAGAGATCGGGAACTGGCGCCGAATTGCTTGAACTGCGCGAATATGTGCCCGGCGATCCGCCCAAGTCGATCGCTTGGAAGGTATCCGCCCGACGCGATAAACTGATGACACGCAAGTATGAGTCTGAAGTTCCGGTTCGCGTGCACCTATTCATCGATGGCTCTTTCTCTACTCGGATCGGTGGCTATGGACTACGACTGATCGATCAAATCAACTTTGTCGCTGCCAGTGTTGCCAAAGCAGCGATTTCAATCGGTGATCCAGTTAGTGCTATGCTGGTCGATGAAAATTCTATCCGGCGCTTGCCATGGTCTGCGGGTGATCGAGGATTTTTGCAGTTACTCAAGGCATTCGCTGAGTTCTCGCAGACCGCTCCTCCAGCCTCTCTGACAATGACGCCCTATCTCATGCAGTGCGCTGTGCGGATTGGCCACGAACGCTTCCCCGAACTTCTTGAACGTCGCTATAGTTCGATTCCGTTCAGCTTCTTTACCGCCACGCGTGAGCGGTATCGGATGGCGGGCGTCATCGCCGAAGTCTTCGACTTGAATCCCAAGGAGCACGTCGAGTGCATTCACGACAATACAAAATTCGCGTATTACTTGCACCTATTTCTGCACGACGCGGGTATGCCATGGATGGCACCCATGATAGTTGCACCACCTGATCCCGCGGCCGGTGGCCATCAACGAATGCATGTTTTGGGTGAAGCGATGGCCAAAGCGATAGCTCATGCCCGAGACAATGAAGTGTTTGTGGTCCTCGCAGATCTCGTGAGTTGCGCACCTAACTTGAATCAGTTGCTGCGAGTCGTAAAGCTGGCTTTGGCCAAGCATCATCGAGTGGCCTTCGTTTGTCCAACCACGACCTTTCTCCGTCCTGGTTCAGAAGTCGTTGAACCCAAATCAGGTAGCATCCACGATCTAATGGTTGCTGCCGAACAAGCCCGTGTGCGCGACCTTGCCCTGCAGATGAAACGGGATTTGGTTCGCTTGGGCGTTGCTGTCTCTTTTTCAGGCGAGCAGAATGCGATTCAGATGATCATCGCCGAAATGGACTTGGCTCGAGACGGACGAACACTCGTCCAAGGAGCGCGATCCTGATGGCTACCATCGAAACGAATAATAATGATGCTAACTTGCCTGAGACACAGTCGCCAGTTCGTGTCGAGCTGCTGGTATTAGCCGTCGATTTAGCCCAACTGCTCGTTGTGGGGCTAGTACTTGATTGGCTTCTGTTCGAAGGACTCGAGGTACTGGGGGTAATCCGATTAGGAATAGTCGCTCTGTTGCTCGTTGGAATGCTCAAGTCGCAAGGTTGGTTGGTTCTGTTCGCCTTGCAAGTGAGCCTGCTCAGCCGCGAACCGGGCCGACCGGACATGAGCCTCGGCCTTGTGCCTTGGTTGTTCAGTCTTACCTCAATTGGCATCATCGCCTACGCATACTTAGGAAAACCACTTCGAAGCAGCATCAGCAAGTGGGTAGTTATGCAAGCCCTGTTCGCGTTTGGCCTGGACGATCAATCTCAAGCGACGAGGTCCGAAGCACAAGCTACGAGCCCGAACTGGCTGCAGTATGTTGCAGTGCAGTTCGTGATGTGGATGGTGGTCATTTTTGTATCTATGCTGGCTCTATTGCGATTGCCGATTTCGTCCAGCGTCAGGTCCGAGTGGCTGCGTAGTGCCATTGAAAACGACTTTATCATATGGCCTGGCGCGACCCTGTTGGTGCTTGCCCTGCTGATGGTTATCGTCTTTAGAGAAGTGGGTTGGCGTCAAATGACAACTGCGCAAGCGAGCTTGTACCTGCGATCGTCGTTAGTCCTTGACCACTATCGCGACTTGCGAATGATAGTGCTGCGGCAGATAAAGAAGAACAGGAAGCAGACGAGCACACTTGTCCCGCAAAAGCAGTTGATCGAACGAACCGAAGTTAAGTAGCCTAGACCTGGGTTTATCAATGAGGGTTGAAAATGTTCTTAGCACGTGAAATTGCAGGCTGGGTTCTGATACTATTTGCGATCTACTTGCTGCGGATGGGATTGCTGTTTGTAATGGATCTGCAAACACCGCGAATCTCTGAGGCGGCAGTGGTTGTGTTTGCTGGCCTGGGGGCGCTAAGAGCCGGTGTGTTGCTCGTGCGAATCTCAACTGCTGCACGCATCTGCCAATTAGACCGCAAGTAGTCAACTGCGTTTTGGATTAACATGTAGCCGACATCAACCAGCACTGTGCTTAATCGATGAAAGCGTACTTCGAGTAAGGTTTTGGAATGAAAATTGTTAGGATCTTTGCCCACCGTGTCGAGTTGCCCTTGTTCGAAGGAACCTACAAATGGTCCGGCGGGAAGTCAGTGAGCGTGTTTGACAGCACGATTGTCGGTGTTGAAACCGATACGGGCTTGATCGGCTACGGCGAAGTTTGTCCACTGGGACCATTCTACTTACCAGCCTATGCGGAGGGGGTTCGTGCCGGTTTGCGAGAATTGGGACCACACTTAATCGGCTTTGATCCACGTGAACTTAGCAAACTGAATCATCGTATGGATGCAGCGCTCAAGGGGCACCCGTACGTGAAATCGGGCATTGATATCGCCTGCTGGGATATCCTGGGCCAAGTGACCGGCCTACCCGTGTGCGTCCTGATGGGAGGGCGGTTTGGTGACAGCGTCCGGCTTTATCGCGCTATCTCACAAGAGTCCGCCGAGGAGATGGCTCGCAAAGTTGCCGGTTACAAGGCAGATGGCTACACTCGCTTTCAACTCAAAGTGGGTGGTGATCCAGATACGGATATCGAACGCATCCACGCGGTTCGCGCAATGCTCGCGCCCAGCGATCGTTTGGTTGCCGACGCAAACACCGGTTGGACACAACATGAGGCGATGCGAGTCGTTCGCGCGGTCAACAATGTCGATGTCTACATTGAGCAGCCTTGCTTGACCTACGAAGAATGTTTGGCCGTCCGTCGAAATACAACTCATCCGTTTGTGCTCGACGAGAACATCGACAATTTGGATATGCTGCTACGCGGGAAAGCGGACTTGGCGATGGACGTCGTGAACTTGAAGATCAGCAAGCTTGGAGGACTAACGAAGACCAAACAAGCTCGCGACTTGTGTGTATCGATGGGTATCGCCATGACGCTTGAGGATAGTTGGGGTGGGGATATCACCACAGCTGCAATATCCCATTTGGCGCATAGCACTCCTGAGGAATATCGATTCACAAGTACCGACTTCAATAGCTACGTGACCGTCAGCACCGCCCATGGTGCTCCGCAGCGGAAGAATGGTTTCATGTCCGCAAGCACGCAGCCAGGACTAGGTATTCAACCAAAATTCGAAGTCCTCGGACCACGCGTGGTCGAGGTTTAGGATTCGAGTCTTTGACGCTCGCACAAAGCCAAACATATCCCAACGGTCGATTGATATCCTGTCAGGCTAGTGCTCTGTCCAGATTAGATTTTGGGGTTGATTGTGTTTGGGTGGCACGCCCTGAGGCTCTGGGAAGGGCTTGTTCGAGCGTGCTTGGCCACGCCCTTCGCAGAGCCTCAGAGCGTGCCACCCTAAAATTAAGGCTCGACGCTCCACTAATGCTTTGTCTACCTTAGATTTTTGGGTTAGGCACATTAACCGATGTGCGTTAGCACCGGTTTCCGCAATTTGAAAACCGCGGCTAACACCGTGCGGTTAATATCACTCGAGTGCGATCAACCCATAAATCTAATCTGGACAGAGCGCTAGCTTCTTGGTGAAACTAGCTGAACTGATATCAATCTGACCGGAAAGTGACGACCCACTGAGAACCAATCTTCTGCTGCGTGAATGTTCTACGCAGCGCATGCGCTATACACCTTCCTGGTAGCCTTTGCCTGTTTTCTCGGCCACCAGCTTGTCGTATTCGGCTTTGGCTTTGGTAGCATCGGCGAATTGTTTACTCTTGCTTTGCCCCGTTGTGCCAATCCTGCCCCACCAAGTGGTCACGGTGTTGCCAGACAGCTCGATCTCCCAGAACTTGCTTGAACTTCCCTCGGCGAATTCAAAGTGACGTTTGCTGCCTGGTGCTGAGCCCGCTGAGGCGGTTGGGGATTTCGCTGTGCCTGCTTTAGCCTGAGACTTGCCCTTGCCACCTGCAGCGGAAGTGGCTTTGGGGGCTTCAGGTTGTACTACAACACGGCGTTTGCCTACCGGAGCGCCAATCTGATCCAAGATACTGGGATCCATGATCTCTTCATCACGGGCCAGCAGTAGGACCTTGGATATCAGCTCAGCCGTTCGCGGATCATCATCCGCGAATGGCAGGAACAATCTACCGCGATGCTGCGCATGGACTGGTAAGATTGCCAGCGCACCGCCGGGTAAGCGATGTGCTATCGCACTACCTAGATGAACGGAGTACTCGCCGTAATAGCCTTTGATGACCGCATGCGAGGGCTTGAAGGTGATGTTCTTGAGGCCTAACAACTGAGCTGTTTCACGCAGTAGAGCGGCTCGCATTTCCGTCGTAGAAGCACTGGCTTCTGGATCGACCTCGCCGCGATGCGCTACGCTAACCACCAGGTCCATATCACGCATCACTTCGCTGAACAATCGAGCTGGAATGCTGTCCAGCTTTAGCGGTTTGTATTCGTCGCGTTTTCGAAACTCGACGGACTCAAGCGTCAAGCCTTCGATCTCGGCGGCCGTACCAAAGTTGTACTGAAAGTTCACTTCGGCGATCAAGGACAGATCGTGGAAGATCTTGACGACTTGATCTTGAGTGTTCCAACCTCGGCTATTCCATAGCATTATCGCCTGCTTGGGACTGATCTGTTGGCCAGCAAAACGGTGAGATGCAGTCTGATCTTTCTTCTCCTGTTTAGTTACGACATACAATTCACGGAAGACTTGCTTGAAAGGCTGTACGCGCTCTGCGGTAAAGCAATCATGTTGCCATTTGTCCCAATCACCACGAGCCAGCAAATCGCTGGGATGGGCGATGCGCAGTAACTCGTTCTTCTTGATCGGCTCAAGTTTTCCAGAGTGATCGCGGAGCACTTTTCCGCCTTTGTCGGGATAGCCCGCGATACCATCACCGATGAATACCAAGCGTCCTAATTGCGGGGCCAAGATGGCATGACCTGAAAGTTGGATCAGCTCCGCTGCCGAAATGGTATCGCCACGACACATGGCCGCTTCCAGCGATTGTTTCATGCGGCTTGCACTGCGACGCAACTCAGCGGCACGGTCAGCGAGTTCAGCGATTTGTGCGTGTTTTTTCTTCACCGGAGCGGGGATCGACTTGATTGGCTTGTCGCCTTTTCGAACCGATACCACCGGCTTGGCATCACTATCGAGTTGTAGTGTGACTGTCACCCCTTCCTTGGTAACCGACACTGGTCCAGCAGCTAAGTCCTTGATCGAGTCGGCTTCCAGCGCCCATTCCATGCGCAATGGGTCTGCATACCCAGCGAGTCGTGCGAGGTTTTGCATACCGATCTCTGCCGCCAGCATCGCTGCTGGTTTGGTTAGCGATGAAAGCCCGCGCGCGTACTTCTTGTAGCTTTGGAGCGTCTTGTAACGTTCTACAATATCCGCATCTCTCTTCCCACCTTCCGCCAATGGCAGCAGGCCGAGCAACCTGACGTACTCCTTCAATTTCTTCTTTTCAATTCCTTCCACCAACTCTTTGCGCGGCTTCTTGCCCAACAGTACGTCGGCCAAGAATTGCGCCTTCTTGGCCTGCGCCGAGTTGGCGGCGAACTTGGCGGCTTCGGCCATTTGGGTGAATCGTTTTTCGCCCAGTTCCTTCCAAGTACGATGGAACCAAGCTACATCGACGGCCCCTTCATAACGCTGCTCTGCGGTGAGCGGTGTTCGTTCAAGAATAAGTCGTTCCCACGCGCTCAACCGTTGCGGCTTGGTGATCGAGTCTCCTTCGCTCGAATCGTCCATGTCATCATCGTCGTCGTCGTAATCAACATCATCGTCATGAGGATCTGCCTCCAGCCCTTCGGCTTCAGCGGCAGCTTCCGTCGCATCCGAACCTGACATATGAGCCAAGAACCAGTAAAGTCCTTCGCTAAATCCATTCCACGCCAGCGTGGCTTCAACAAACTTGGTCCACTGCGGTGCGAGGAATGCAAGCTCCAGCAGACGAGCTTCACTGCAGTAGCCAGCCGCCATAGCTTCTTTGGCTTTCTTTTGAAAAGCTGCCGGCGTGTCAGACTCGCTCGGGTAAGTAATCTTCATCATATGAGTCAGCGTCGCAGCACGACTGGAGCCTGGGGCACGACCATAGCCGGTTTCCACTTTCAATTTGCCGGAATCCACGGCCGACATCGTACGGAAGAGTCTATCGATACCGACCATAGACTCGATCGCCATCATCACGCAAGTCGCGGGTGTGCTCGCTTCACCTCGGGCAATCTCAATCTCATAAACATGATCGCGGATGGTATCGATCATTTCGACCAGGCGTTTATCTCGCTCCAGAATCGCCTGATTTTCTTTGGACAGTGGGCGTGAAGTCAGATTCTGTAGATCGTCGAATTGACGGTAGCCATACTGAGGACCGACCAACGCGTCCATCACATCGTGACGTGTCGCTAGTTTGCTGAGGAAAGCTTCGGCGAGGGATGAAAAATCCAGTCGGCGCCGTGTGGCCCCTTCGCACGGTTCATCGTGGAACCTCTCTAAGTGCCAGATCCGCTCTTTTTGCTGTGCAGTGAGTTTAATTTCGGTAGTAGCAATGAACCGCTGTAACGCATCCAGCCAGAACGTGTATATCGGATGACTCCGCCAATCTCGTTCTTCATCGTCGTCATCATCGTAATAGTGTCTACGTGAGTTCTCATTCTGTGGCTTGGGAATCGCGGTCTTCAGTGTTTCACCGGGGATTAAGGCCAAGTTGTTTTCAGCGCAATCCAATAGATAGTCGACGCAGCCCTTCGGAATCTCCATTAAGCATAACCAACTGATCACTTTCGCCACGAGTTCCAAATGCTTCGTTTTTCCAATCGATATCTCACCGACTATCTCAGAGGTGAGCTTGGCATTGGCTGGCTGCTTGAGCCACTTGCGAGCGTCGTCGAAGCGATAGTCGTCGAGCATATTGGTCAAGTACATCGCGCGGAGTAACTCAAGACCATCCTTGTCTTTCAATTTCGCTGGCCGATTCGCTTTCCATTTTTCCCAGATTTCCATTAATGGAAACTTGGCTTTTTGCGGAGCCAATGGTTTTGCCAGATCGATACTCGGCAGCGAGTAATACCGAATTTCACCCAGCAATTCTTCTTGATAGCCGCGGTAGGTCTTGATCCGTACACTGGTAGCTCGGTGCTCGTGAATCAATGCATCAAGCGACTCGATGCAAGCGATTGCAGTCTTGGTGACGAGAGTGACTTTCTTTTTCTTCGGCGGAACAACCTTGGAACGGGCGGCAGGATCAAACAAGCCCAAACCATTCTTGAGCGATAACACCTCACGGTCCGACTGCTCAATGGCGGTTAGCTGCGTTTCTTCCTCTTTGGTCAACTTCCTTTGCTGGCTTCGATACATGGCCGCTTGCTCTTGACAGGCTTTGCGACTGCGATTGCCTTCTGCCAACTGGCGATAGATTTCGAGACCAGCCAAACGTTTCGCGCGATCTCCGGCTGTCGCTAGTCGAGTTGCACTGGCCAGAGCTTCTTTATCGCTACCCTTGAGAATCAACTTGATGCAACCACTCCGCAGGTCCGCAGCCGTTCGCGATAAGTAGCTTTCGATCTTTTGCCATTCGTCATCTTTTAGGGTCTGCTTTTCGATTGCATTGAAAGCGGCAGAACGCACATCCGCTGAGGCATGACCGACCAGATCAAAAAGCGTCGAGCGCGTTAACGTGTCCCATTTCTTCTGCGCGGCAAGCAGGTCGATGATGGTTCGTTGCTCCCATACATCTAGTCCTTTCATGTAAGGCAACATGCGAGTTGGAGGCAAATCACCGAGCGTTCCCAGCAATCGCCCGGCAATCATGGAACGTTCGATCTTACGCTCTGTCCATGGCCAGACAATCGCCTTGAGCTTCTGAGGTTTTTCGGGCAAGCGGTTATACAGCTTCTCAAAGGCCTCAAACACCTTGGGCCCTTTCGGAAGTTCATCTTCCGAAGGTCCGCTAAAGTTCATCTCGTCAGCTTCTTCGTTCAGAGATAGACCTTCCGAAGCCACTGCAGCCATCATGGCTACATGCAAGTTAGGATCTTCGAGCGCGGCCAAGTTCGCTCGCTCGGACTCTTCCAAGCCGATCATCGTGAGTATCATCGCAGCCACAAAGCGGATTTCATCGGACTTCGATGTAAGCAACTTTGCGGCGAGCGGAATGGTGGCGGCCGCATCCTCGAATGCACTGGCCCACAGGGCACGATAAACGGTCTCCGGATCGCTGCTTGCAATCCCCTTCTTGCGTTCCGCAGCCGACTCGACCATCTTGAGAATGGCCTGGACGTTTTCAGTCAGAACTTTTGCGCTGACCGAATCCCACATCAAACCAAGCCACACATTGACTGACCGCGCGACGCTGCTAAATCGAATCAGGTCTTTGTCAAGAATCAGCCGCAACATACGCACGAAAGCACTCGGGTGCGCACAGTCGATGTTCTGCACGATCGACTGACGCAGGCCTTCTTGTCGCTGCGCAGCCAGGAGAGTTTTCTCCATCAGCTCCCAACCGTCCTGACGATTGGCTCCCAGCAATGTGGCAATGACGTGATTCCCCATGATGCCGATGGGATGCTCACGGGTTACGGTCTGGTACAGAATGTCAAAAACCTCGTCCCCTTCCTTCCCGCCAGCATTAATGGCAGCGATAAGAAGAGGCTCGGCCAAATCGGCGTGGTAGTCGAATGCATGCTGAGCCCAAGCGGCTAACCAGCCTAACGTGAGTGCTTCAGCTTTGTAGGGTTTGAATTGCCGGATAGCTTGCTTGATCCAATCCAAGCGAGCTTCTGCAGTTGCGGCAGGATTGTTGGGAGCGCGAAAGGCCTTGCGAGTGTAGGATACTTGGTAGGGCTGCTGCTTGATAACTTGCCAACCCGCCTCCAGCCACTTTGCCAATTGTGGAGCGAAAGCTGCAAAGAGCTTTGTCCGGTCGCTGGACGATAACTTATCGATCTGTAACCGAAGCTCTCGTGTACGGGCGTTCTGACGCTCAAGTTTCTCGGGTTCGTCCGCATAAACGTGCTTTACTGGTTGCCCCTTGTCATCGCGTTCAAGCAAAAAGTATGCAAGAGTCTTTAGGTTCTTGGGAAGCTTGTTGATGCCATCAGCGTATCGCTCCAACGTTGAGTTATCAGAATCTTGGTCATCGTCGTCATCAAAATCGTCATCAAGATCGTCATCGAAGTCATTGTCAACTTCGTCGGCGTTGGCTGCGATGCGGAATTGGGCCAATAACTTCTTTAGTTCTTCAGGCTTGGGCATAACTTACTCGCTGATGTATTGGACTTGTATTGAACTATTGTTTCCGTAAGGGGATGTTGATTCTGGGTCCTAACCGCCTGTGAGCATGGTTAAGCGAATAAACGTAATTCGGCTGTCTTCGTTTAGGAATACTTGTTGGTCAAGATCGCGGTGTTCGACATCATCGATCACGACTAGATAGAGCCCATCTTCGAAGGCTTGCAAAGCGACCGCAACCGACTGATCGGCGTCGACTTCTTGCACGCCAACCTCGCTGGCTCCCATTTCGACTTTGCCACGCTCTGCGGCTCGCTCAATCTCACTTGACGTTAAGGCTCTTAAGAATTGTCGATCCTGCTGGCGCTGCTGGAAATTCTTTACCTCAGCACGAACAATGCGCGCGATCAGTTGGCCAAGAGTTAAACCACCGTCACCACCCTCGTCCTGAGGTGGAATGGGAATAGACCAGTCTTCAAACAATCGCTTCTTGCTACCAAGCACTTTGCTGGTGATAAGCATGATATGCAACCGCTGAGCAGAGGAGTTTAGTTGGGGAGAGCACAGCGAGAAACATGATAGCGTTTTTTAGGTGGACAAGGGGTAGATGGCGTTTACCAATTTAAAAGAATACTCGGCACCCCCTCGTTCCCAGGCTGAGCGGCTTTGCCTTCGAACGCAATGCCCTGTAGGCGCCGCCCGGTCTCTGCGGGAGGCAGAACCGCCTGAGTCTAGACCCCAATTGGTAGTGTCCACAACAATTAAGCAAAACTATAGTCATTCGGTGAATGACTTGAGCGCCAACTACAACTAGTTGAATCTATTTGTAGAACTCAACAGGCTGTGGCTTTACCCCGAGTTCCTGGTAGTTAAATCCACTTTCCAGCGGCTGGTAACTGCCAACGATATCGACGCTGCGAGCAGCCGAGATGGATGCCTCCAGCCCAACGCACCAATAAGCCGCGTTGACGATCAGTCGGCGTAGGCCTTGATTTTTGAAGTCGCTCGCACTCCCCATAGTACAGTGGAAGACTCTAGCCGCATTTCCGTTGCTAGTCTGCCAAGGTTTCACCCAAGCCACCGGCAGCGGTTCCAGTTTGTCGTTCGGCAGGTCATCGGGCTTGCGGCCCATGAGTGGTTGGCCCCACACCAAAGCCGTGCAATCCATCGGCAAGCTACTACCCTCCTTGTAAGTTCGATAGACGTCCGAGTCGCCCCAAATGTCGTTCACACCAATCAGGATCGGATTTTGCGTTTGAGCCTTATCGAAAAAGCCACGCGTTGAATCTGCATGCCAGCGTCCATGATGATTCAGGAAGGTTCCCCCTAGAACATCTTCGCCCCATCTCACCTGCTTGCCATCGATCTTGTAAGGCAGCGGTCCACGAAATCCGTGATTCGCAGTGCGCAGTGCAATGATCGGTTTTCCAGAGTCAACGTATCTCACGATCTGATCTACATCGGACTTTGGCAGGGTGAGTAGGCGAGTGCAGAAGATCACTAGATCTGCGGACGCAAGTTGCTCTAGCCCTGGAATGTGATGCTCTTTGAACTCGGCCTCTTTGCCCTTCTCTGGATAAACCGGCAGCGTCGGATCAACCTCGCCATTTTCATTCACTCCGAAAAGCACGGTGCAATCAAATCCATGATGCGTGCTCAGGATCTTCGCCAGCATCGGCAGCGATTGCTCGCTACGATATTCCTGCTCGGCAGCAATCAGGACAATATGCTTGTTCTTGCCGGGTCCATCGGCACCTGGATAACTCAGCCATTTTGTTTCGGACACGCCCCACAGCTTCTCTAACAAGCGATGCAGTTCAGGGTCGTGCCTAAGAAGTTCTTCACGGGTAAATGGGAAGAAGTCATTGCGAAAGAAGTAGGCTTCAGAGGTCTCGGCGAAGTACTCCATTGGGCTAGTCATGGCATAAGCTCGTTCGAACGTATTGGGCTTGCCATTTCCAAATGTGCGCTCCACGCGATCATAGAGCCCACTTTTTTGGGCTCGTTGATACGCAGCTTTGATTTCAGCATTGTCAAAGCCGTTCGGCAGTGCGCGAAAATGATAAGCATGAGCCAATTCGTGAAGTGCGAAGTTTGGCATTCTTCGCATCTCTGCTTCGAAATCATCAACTCCGGAAAACTCCACTCCTAGTGCCATCACAGGATCTCGACCGTTGTCTCGCAACCATTCCGCCCCGGGGTGAAACTCCGCTCCGCTTCGCCCCGGTTTATAGGCAGGAGAGAAATAAAGCGGAACTTTCTTCATCTCGGCGACAGCTTCTGCTGGCACATCTCGCACAATTTCGTCCAACATTTTCTTCAAGCCATCTAGCGCTTTAGCCGTAGCGTCCGCCTCAGTTGTAAGAAGCTGTGTATCGATGTGAACTTGCCAACCCGAAATGTCGCGAGTCTCGCGTTTGATCTGCGCCGAGACGGACTCCGAACAGAAAAACACCGTGTTGGGCGCGTCGCTGCGAGCCTGTACGATGTCATAGGAATCGTCCGCATTAAAATCGCCAACCGCCATTCCATAGACAGCCCCTTCAGCATCACCAAACGGCACCTCCTGAAACTGGGTCCCTGTTCCATCATTCAAAAAGACTCGACTGCCGCCGCTGGAGTAGCCGACGACTAAATCGAGTCGATCATCGCGATTCATGAATCCAGTGGCAATCGAATAAGCAACCAGCTTTGGCTCTCCGATTGCAGCTGTCGTCGGAAAATTGCCCTGCCCATCATTGATACACACGCTGGTGCCAAGTTGATCATCGCCGACGATTAAGTCAGCCGCTCCGTCGCCATTTAGGTCTCCTGCCGCGCAGGCTCGTGTAGACGAAATGGCGTGCCCAAATTCTGTCGCTCTTTGAAAACTTAACTTTTCATCATTAAATAGAATACGGCTCGCCCCTCCGTCGCGATGTGGAACCGCTAGATCCACAAAGCCATCGCGATCGAAGTCGGCCGCTACGATCGTCGTTGCAGATTCGGATGGGATGACGCTCCACTTATCCTTTGAAAAGTTGCCATGTCCATCATTTAGAATGGTATAGCTGGAACTCTTTCGATTGGCGACGACAAGGTCATGAAAACCGTCACGATTCAGGTCAACCAGCCCGATGTTGCGAGTGTTCCATGATGGCTCTCCCCAAGAGTCAGCTAAGGCGAAGTTCGCTTTGCCGTCGTTCTTATAAGTTACTTTCTCGTCAGGCTTGTCATTGCTTACGACAATGTCCAAGTCTCCATCATTGTCGATGTCGCCCAAGGTAGCGGTATAGCTGCGATCGGGCTGGCTACCAAGGTTTTTGGCTTGGAAATTCCCCTGACCATCGTTCAGAAGTACTCGATTGTGAAGCGGCCAATGCCGTCCTTTGGCTAACACGACATCCATATCTCCGTCACCATCGAGGTCTCCCACACTCGCATTGGCTGAAGTCTCACTGCTATCCTCGAGGTTGATCTGCTTGAAGGCAAACGCAGCAACGGGGCGCTGCTGGCTTTTCTGGCTTGCATCTTCTCGCTTAGCGGCCCGAGCTTCCTCAATACAGTAGAGTTTACCCCAACTTCGTAAGAACAGCTGATCGTCAACTGCCACGGGCGAAGCATCGATGACATCATCTATTGCATTGACAGCGACTACGTCCAAGTTTTCATTGTCTTTCAGTACAACCGTAGTTCCCTCGCGGCTTGTGAAATAAAAATGACCGCCCGCCAATATCGGCGAAGCGTACAAAGTACGAATCGCATCCAAACGCTTTCTGTCTAACAGAGGCTTGCCTGTGTTAGCGTCCATGCAACTTAACGCATTGGTATTTCCCGCAGTGAAGAGCAAACGCGTTCCACTGAGAATCGGTGATGGTACGTAAGGAGTTCCTTGAGTTATCCTCCAGCCGATTTGGGCACTGTCGGTCATGTTGCCTCGGGAGTTCAAGGGGATTGGACAAGCCAAAGAGCCCCTATACCCGCTCATGCAGATCACCGAATCTTGGAAACGGATCGGCGAAGGAATCGCATTGACCGTTTGGCCTGCGCACTCCCAAAGTACCGAGCCATCCTTCGCATCGTAGCTTTTGACCGATCCTGTGCCATTAACAATGATTTGCTGGATATCTTCGAAGCGAGTTACAAATGGGGTGTTCCATGAGGTGACTTCACCCGTGCGATCTTTTTTCCACCGAATCTCGCCGGTTTGTTTATCGATAGCGGCGATGAACGATCCCTCTTCTTGATCCCAATTGATGACCACCGAATCTTCGGTCAGCGCAGGAGTCACTGATTCACCCCAACCGCTTCGAGTGCGCATATCGCCGAGATCAATTTTCCAAACTGGAGAACCCTCAAGCGTGTAGCAGAAGACGCCACGCGATCCAAACGAAAAGTACAGTCGCTCACCGTCAGTTACAGGAGAACCTGCCGCATAGGTGTTCGTTTCATGTTTGCCTTCGTGCGGTACCTCTTCGACTACGATTTGCTGCCACAGAGTCTTCCCAGAATTTCGATCATAACTCGACACCACGAACTGATAGAAGAACTCATCCGGGACCGTCTTGGCTCGCTCGTCATTCACCACCGGCTTCGGGCTCTTGCGTTCAGTCTTAACAGCCGACAATACGAAGACCTGATTGCCATGCACTATCGGTGTAGCCGAACCTTCGCCCAATAAATCGACCGTCCAAGCAATGTTAGTGCTCTTGTCCCAAGCAATGGGTGGTTTGGCTCGCTCACCAGCGCGGCCATCGGCCGTGGGGCCTCGCCAGTGGGGCCAACTCTCAACACGAGGTGTGGTTGTTGGTTTATCTGCCAACACTGCGGAGAGCTGCGGTAGCAACGCTAGCCCTTGCACGCCACCATCTTGCGCGCCAACATGCAATGGCGACAAACCGAGCAGGCTAGCCACTATGACTGACCTGATAAAAACGTTCATCGAAATTCTGTTCATTTTGTGTTTCAGTCGTTGAGAAATGCTCTCGACCACATAGATCATCGCGTCAAAGTTTACACAATTGTAGTTGATGAAGCATTATTGCTTTGTCGAAGATGCCTCAATCGAATCGGCTTTTCACTGAGTTGATGAGTCGACGTGCTTGCTGAATCAACTTGGAATGCAACCCATGTTGGTCTGTCGGGCAACACAAACTTGCGATTTACTTCAACGATTAGCGAAAGTTCCGTCCCTCCTCATTTCCCCCTCACTTCAGGGATTAAGGTGTAAGGAGTAAGCGGGCTATCCTCATCGCTTACTCCTCTTTCTCACAGTAGGTTCACCACGCGATCGGCCAATCCTTTTTCGCCAAGCACGATGTTCATCTTGCCAGCCGATGCGATCTTTTCGAGAACTTCCAGCTCTCGCAAGCGCATGAGCGTTGGGTTGTCGGCGAGCAACTTTGCAGTGTTCGCTTGACTGCGCATCGCAGCGGTTTCCTCGCGACGCGCGATCAAGTTGGCTTCGGCCGCCTTCTTGGCTTCCGTTACCTTGTTCATCAGGTCCTTCATATCGCCAGGTAGAATCACATCCTTAATACCTACCGAGTTGACTTCCAGACCCAATACCGTTGCCTGCTCGCGGACTTGCTGCTCAAGCTCCTGAGCCACATCATCCTTCCCAGTCAAGAAGCTATCGAGTTCGCGACCACCGATTACAGCTCGCAATGCCAACTGCACCTCACGGTACAGCGACTGCCGAACATCGCTCGAGGCACTTACGGCACGACGAGCATCCTTGATCACGTAAGTCACAAGTGCATTCATGCGGAGCGTCACCTTATCGAGCGTCATGATCTCCTGACCACTAACGTCAATTTGAGACTCCCGCATATCCAACTCCACAACCCGTGAGTCCGCCGCATCCTTCCAGTAAGCGTACAGGCCAGGTTCGAGCTGAGCCACGTAACGACCGTCGATAAACAGCACACCCACGCAGTCTCGTTCAACCTTGCAGATATCGAGCAATCGGCCCGCTTCCGCAGACCGCACAATCGACTTCAAGTCCTTGTGTTCAAATTGCACATTGCGCGAATCGACAACCTCAGCACACTTCTCGAACACCAGACCAATAGGCGTACAGGCCAGCACCTAGAATGCGCGCGAAGCGGCCGTCGATCCATACGAGGGCTCGCTGATTGTCCTTCAAGTCGAGCACTTCGGCCTTACCAGCCAATGCGCCTGACTTAACGATCACATCCAACTGGTCATCGACGAGCCACGGTTCTCGCTTCGAAACCACACGAACGCGAATCTTGCTCATTGGATCAAAGAGCCAGCGCTTGCCTGCTTCGATTAGTCCGACGAATTCGCCTTCGCGAAACTTCAATCCAACTTCGTAGCTGCGAATCACAATTCTCTTAAACATGAAGCCGCCTCCTTTCACGAAAGCGAGTTAACAAAATGCCGACAGAGGTCAGCGTAGTTATTGGATCATTGAAGGACGCCTTAAGGCAACGAATTGTTCGTCCATCGCACGCAACTTCTACGGAGGAAATCGTTGACAAAGTGAGTCGATAAACTTGGTTCGCCTTCCAGCAATGCTGAATCAGAGCCTAGGCCCATCCGCATCATCACCCTCATTGGGAACCGCCTTTAACGACGTTGCCTTGTCTCAGTCAACCTGCAAGGTGAAGTCATGTGTTGCCTCAGCCAGCGTTTTGTCTTCCTTCCGATCCTCGCCCGCTTTCGCGGATTCGTGGACCATCCAGTCAACATCTCGCTAACTTGCGGCTGATCGAACTAAACAACCGTTGCCCGCCAGCTTCTGGTGGACGCTTTCGCGCCAGGGTTGGTTTTCAGCCAACTGGTTGCGTCAGACGGGAGTCGAACCCGTGACCGTCAGGGTACTAGCCTGATGCTCTACCCACTGAGCTACTTCAATCGATGCCGCATTTAGAACCCGCTGACGGAACACGATGGACTAACTGCCTATCAGCAGAGTTCACCGCGCCGACGGAACCACATCGACCAAACGCTTGCTTAAAAGCAGGAACGCAGTGATTCGAACACTGTCCATCGGTTTTGGAGGCCGAGTCCGCTCCCAGGCGAACATTCCTGTAGGATAAGGAGTAGTAAGGTTTAAGGAGCTTCGGTCTAACTTCGCACATTCTGTGCAATGCTGTTACCTGTTGCCTCAAACACGGCTGAAGGTTACGGTTGGAGTACAAGTACAGACTTCCTTAGATTCTTCGACATGGCAAAAGGTTCATTACTCGCACTTCAATACCGGGTCTCTTTAGCACCTCCCCTTGTGAACCAAATCTCTTGACGGGTTAGTAATCAGTGAGCCAGCGCGTAATCTTAAAGCGCAACGACCCAATCACTTGCTCCCTACGCTTGTGGTACCTCCCGGAATCTGACAACCTTAATCCCACCTCGATTGAATGCTCCAGGTTGCTGCGGCCATTGGCCCGAACGCTTCGCCAACATTACAGCCTACACTGCTACAGCCTAAACCGCTGAAAATTAGCGACCTTAGAGTAATAGACGCCAAGCTGATTTACTGGTTCGGGGAAAAATCAGCTTTCGTGAAAACACAGCCGTAGCGTTAACTGCACTTATTCCCTTAGTCGCACAAGCAACAGAGAAATACCGATTCCAATGGAAGAAAAAATCGAACCGTCCACAACCGTGTTTCTCGCGGCACAGTCGTTTGCAGTCGCCGGCGCATCACGCGACCGATCCAAGTATGGCAATAGAGTTTTCCAAGCGATCGCCAGCTCCGGCCGTAGGGTATATCCGCTAAATCCGTCAGCAATGGAAGTCGAAGGACATGCGGCCTACGCTTCGATTGCGGATCTTCCCGAAGTCCCAGAGTCCCTATCAATCGTCACTCCGCCGAGTGTGACGCGCCAAGTCGTCCGACAAGCCATCGCGGCTGGCGTTCAGAATATCTGGATGCAACCAGGAGCAGAGGATTCGCAAGCCAGTCAACTAGCTCGCACAGCCGGACTCAACGTTATCGATGACGGAAGCTGCATCTTGGTGCAACTTGCGCTGGAGGCAAGTAAGAAGAAGCATTAGGTTGCCTAGCTTGCCCGGTCTGCGGCGCGTCGCTATTCGAGAGGCTCGCCAAACTTCAGTATTCCCGACGACGGGTTAAATCAAAGTCGCACGAAAAGCAATCAGTCCACCCATGTAAGGGATAGTTTCGGCCTTTTGGGTAGCAACCGGAATAGGACCGGTTCACGCCAATACGCTGGTCGGAACAATTCCACGGAGTTTTACTTTGTTACACTAGCTGCCAGTTGGTGTACTGACATCAGGCAACTGCAAAGCGTGCCACATTTCTAACGCGAGTGTTGCCGTATTTGTCGAAGTAGAATACCTTTCACGCAATAGTCAGGAACTTATTCGGCCACTTGCATCTTTGCCGGTCGCAGTAAAGCCTTCGTAGCAAATGCGAACTCCACAAATGCAGGCCCTCCACAGGCGATGAGCAACACCCAACGTTGCGCTGCGATCACAGCCCATTTAGGCTGAGGCACGATCTGTCCCACCACATTCGCCAGTCCTGAATGGAAACTACCAACCCAGAGCAAAAAGATGCAAACAGGGAAAACGCTACTGGATAAATCGAAGGTGCTTGAAACCGTCCTTGATAGCCTGAGTGAGGCTGTATTGGTCGTAGATTGCAATGGGGTAGAGTTAATTCGCAATCGTGCTTTCGAGCGATTGCATTCCACTGTACTGGAGCAAGTTCCGGCAGAGCAATGGAGCAGTGCATTTGGCGTCTTTCTTCCAGGGGGTGTGAGACTGTGCCCCGTGGAGCAGTTGCCCATGGTTAGGGCTCTGCGAGGTGAAGCTTGCGATGAGGTAGAACTACAGTATGTGGGCCAAGCGCATCCGGATGGCCTACGAGTGAGCGTGAACGCGCGCCCGCTCATGGGTGACGATGGAGTCCTCGGTGGAGTGGTTGCAATACGCGATGATTCCAGCCTCAGTGAACGAACAAAGAGAGTGATGGCATTGAATTACCAACTGGAGCTTGAAGTCAAGAAACGATTGGCAGTAGAGGAAAAATATCGGGCCGTGGTCGAGGACCAGACCGAGGTAGTGTGCCGATTACGGGCTGACGGATCGTTTCTTTTTGTCAACGAAGTCTATTGTCGGTTCTTTGGGAAATCGCAAAATGAACTGATCGGAAAGCTATGGAGACCAGTTGTACATCCCGATGACGTTACCATCGTCGAAGCGAAACTTGCTACTCTGTCTCCGACAAATCCAATCATCATCATCGAAAATCGAGTTTATGATGCTAGTGGAGATGTTCGTTGGATGGAATTTGTTAATCGAGGATTCTTCGGTTCCGACGGAGTTTTGGTAGAGATACAGGCAGTTGGTCGTGACATTACACACCGCAAAGCAATCGAGGAACAGTTGCGTAAATCGCTGCTTGAAAAAGAAATTCTGCTTAAAGAAATTCACCATCGTGTAAAAAACAATCTGCAGGTCATTTCAACGTTACTTGATCTACAATCAAACTATACACAAGACCTAATGGCGATTGAGATGTTTCGAGAGAGTCGTATGCGGGTTAAGACCATGGCATTGATCCATGAAAACCTGTACCGTACCGATGATATGTCGCAAGTGAATATTCAAGAAAATATCGCGCATTTGGCAAAACACTTGCTCTCTTCGTATGACATGCCACGAATCAAGGTGGTGGTTGAGGTTTCCCCTATAGAGCTAGCCATAGATACGGCAATCACCTGTGGCTTAATTGTCAATGAACTGCTGTCCAATTGTCTCAAGCATGCTTTTGAAAAGGACACGAACGGACTTATCACAGTCTGCTTGCGTATAGCAGCATCGTCCCTCGTGCTTTCGGTAAGCGACGATGGAGTCGGTTTTCCCGCGAGTGTCAATTTCTACGATACAAAATCCTTTGGTATAAATTTGGTCCATCTATTGGCCCGCAAGCTTCGAGGGACCGCCGAATTGCAATGCGAGCAAGGAACCAAAATTACCATTATATTTCCAGCCGCGAACGCCCTACAGAATGCAGTTAGTGAGGAAGCACTTTGACAATATCAGTCCTCGTTGTGGAAGATGATGTGCTCATCGCCAAGGGAATAGAGAAGCGATTGCAGGCGCTGAAGTATATGGTCTGCGGGCTCGCATTAACCGGCAAGGAAGCCATTCAGATGGCGGTCGAACTTCGGCCTGATGTCGTCTTAATGGACATCAATCTTGGTAGTGAAATGGATGGTATCGACACTGCTATCGCAATCCAAGACCAGACAGAAACCCCCGTAATATACCTGACCGCCCATTCGGACAAAGTCACGATACAACGAGCAAAGCTCACTGAGCCGGTTGGTTTTGTCCTAAAGCCCTACGAGGAGAGCGAACTGCGCAGTGCCATCGAAATTGGTCTGTACAAGGCTGGAATGGATCGGCAACTGCGCCACACTCAACAGTGGCTAGCGGCAACTCTCAGTAGCATCGGTGACGGCGTAATCGCCATCGATACACAGGGGTGTGTGAGTTTCATGAATTCACTGGCACAGGAACTGACCGGTTGGCGGTTGGCCGACGCGCTTGGCAGGAAAGTGACAGAAGTATTTAATATTGTCGAAGAGTCCACTCGGAAAACCGTTCGAAACCCTGTCCTCGATTCGCTCGGCACGGGGCAGAAAGCGATCCTTGCTGAAAATACAATCTTGATTAGTCGCGATGGAAGCGAGCGTTTCATTGCCGATAGCGCAGCACCGATCCAGAACGAAGAAATTGGAGTCGGTGGAGCCGTCCTGGTATTTCGGGATATCACCGAAGAACGCGCACAAAAAGCTCGACAGAGGAATGCCCAGATCTTAGAAGCACTCGGTCAGATGGCGAGCGGAATTGCTCACAACTTTAACAATATCATGGCGAGTATCGTTAACAATGTCGAGATTTTCCGCAGCGAAGATATATCGCCCAATCAGAAATTAACGGCAGTGGAACAAATTAGCACTGTTGCGACCCAGGCTATATCACTCACGCAACAATTCGTGGCATTTAGTCACAAGCCAATACTTATTCCCCGCCTCATCAACCTGAACGATCAACTAGATAGCATGGCCCACAAACTGCAAGAGCTGCTAGGGGACACCATCAGTTTGACGATCCAAAAGGCACACAACGTTGGACTAGTGAAAGTAGACCCAGCACAATTTGAGCAAGTGCTTGTAAATCTGGCATCGAACGCACGCGACGCAATGCCCAGTGGAGGCCGTCTAACGATCGCTACATCCACTATTGAAGTGGGCGAAGCATCGACTGTTGCTCACCCAAATGTAAGGCCAGGGCGGTACGTGAACCTAAGCGTAGCTGACACCGGTACTGGAATGGACGAAAAGGTCCTAACTCATATCTTCGAACCCTTTTTCTCGACAAAAGGCATGGGTAAAGGGATTGGGTTGGGACTTTCTGCGGTCTTTGGAATTATCAAGCAAAGCGGTGGGGAGATTGAAGTTACGAGTGAGATTGGTGTAGGAACGAATTTCAGTTTGTTCCTGCCGCAAGTGGGTGAACCAACCACCCAGCCAAATACTCTCGAACAAAGCCAAGTAATGGTCGGAACTGAAACGATCTTACTAGTTGATGACGAGGATTCGGTGAGAGCATCCGTGAAAATGCTCCTTGAAACAATCGGATACACGGTACTAGATGCATCGAATGGGCACGAAGCTATAAGGATCGCCACGCAGTACGATAAGCCAATCCATGTACTGTTGACGGATCTTACCATGCCAAAAATGTCAGGGCGAGAACTGGCCGAGCAACTCGCCGTCATTAGACCCGAGACTCGAGTACTGTTCATGTCGGGCTTTACCGATGATGACGTTGTGCGTCAAAGTGTTGCCTTTGAAGCTAGTCACGTTCTACAAAAACCATTCAGCTTGGCAAGCTTAAGCTCGTCTCTGCGAAAGACGCTGGAATACTCCTGAGCAAAAAAAGATTGTTGTACGTCGATTGTCGCAGATCTTGAATCGCCCTTGAGGAGTTGCAGGCTTTCTTGCGATTCTCGAAAAATTGCTCTAGATTCACACGCTTGAGATTCAGTGATCGCGACATTAAGACGTCGTTGGTCGAGTATCCATGCTTAGATTTGCGGTTCCAACTCAATTAACGGCAAGCCCAGGCATTAACGAAACATCAGAATCCGAGACGATCAATCGCCAAATGTCGAAAAGAACCTTATAAAGGCCGCAACATCAATGCTGAGCCGAGTTAACAATGCGGCCATCTTCAAAGCTCACAATCCGATCGGCAATGTCTAGCACTCGAGCATCGTGGGTTACCATCAACACGGGGCTACCGGTTTCGCGAGCCAGCTTGACCAAAAGATTGACCACATCGCGTCCGCTTTGGCTATCAAGTGCAGCTGTGGGTTCATCGGCCAAGATGAGTTTTGGTTTGCAAACAAGCGCTCTGGCAATTGCGATTCTTTGTTTTTGACCTCCCGATAAGCTTGCCGGAAAGTAGTTGATCCGCTCTCCCAATCCGACTTGCTGCAAGATCTGTATCGATCGAGCTCTCGCGTCGGCTACTGGGATTTCAGGATGCAGTTGAAACATGAGTTCGACGTTCCGTCGCGCAGTTAGAAAGCCAAGTAAGTTATGCTGCTGAAAGATGAAGCCAATGGAGCGACGCAGCTGAACCAATTGGGAGCTACTTGCGCCCTGCAGCTTGCAGCCAAGTACGGTCAATTCGCCTTGCTGCATAGATCTCAAGGCAGCAATCAAGGTGAGAAGCGTAGTCTTGCCGCTGCCGCTGGGGCCAGTTAGCAACACGACCTCGCCAGGGTAGATCTGGAGATTGATATCGAAAAGTATCTGCTTACGCAGGTCACCCGACCCGAATGAAAAGCAAACATCTTCCGCCGCAATCACGGGGGAAGGACGAGTATCGATTCGTGGCTCGCCACGCAGAAACTTGACGTCGTTAATCCGCAATCGAAGGCGTGCGAACTAGCGCGCCGCACGGTGAGCAATGCATTTCCGCACAGCGGTGACGTTCCACTAGTGCGCTGTCCACATTAGATTTTGGGTTAGGCACATTAACCGATGTGCGTTAGCACCGGTTTCCGCAATGTGAAAACCGCGGCTAACGCCGTGCGGTTAATAGCACTCGAGTGCGATCAACCAAAAATCTCATCTGGACAGAGCGCTAGTGGATTGTCACAGCTAAATTTTAGGGTTTGTATTATCAGCCGGAACGCGCTGGCGTCCGGTTTTCGCCGCGGTAACCGGTGCTAGTGTCGCGAATCGTAAGTTCTATACCGCAGCTTTTCCGCAAGCGGGCGAGGACGCCCGCGCTCCGGAATACCGGATGTCCCTCCGCAAGAAAATCCAGGTGAGTTCCCAAAGTCACCATACTTTGTACGC